>NZ_CP136684.1:2878571-3206428 GCF_032921865.1 Thalassospira lucentensis | reverse complement strand
CGCTTGCCGATGCGGCAAACAGCATGATCAGGTTATTCAGCGCGTCATACAGGTTTTCCGGCTGACGCACCTGCTTAAGGTCCAGAATACGGCTGACCCAGACTTCCTCGACATCGGGATGATGGTGCAGGAAGTCAAAGAAATTGACCGTATCAACCGTCGCCCCCTCGCAATAGGTATCGCCGTTTATTTCAACCGGTTCCTCGATAAACGGCAGGGCCGAACAGGCACACAGCGTCTGCGCATTCATCTGCGGCAGATTGTAATGATCGGGCTTGTTGGTAAACAGCTCTAACCGCTGCTGTGTCAGGTTATAGGCATTGTGGAAAAGGGCCGGTTTATCAGGCTGATACAACCGGTCGAAATCAAGCCGATCCAGGAACATGCTGTCGGGCGAATAGATTTTCGCCAATCCCTTGGTCTTGGTCTGGTACATCGCACCGATCATGAAGCGCGACAGCGGATTGACCGCCAGAATACCGTTCAACAGCACATCGTTAAGGTTATGGGGCGTCCAGTATTTCGGATTGCCCATGAAATGGCGGACATGCTCGGCGGCCTCACCGATGGCTTCGGGGACGATCAGCCCCTGATAGCTGCCCGGGTTAAAGAAATAGGAAAGCCGGTTGGCGAAATCGGAAAAGAAATCCGGCGCAAAGGCCGATGCAATCGGAAAGCGTTCATAAACGCTTGCCGGGCGGAATATCTTGCGGAAAAACCCGATCGTCTGATCAAGTTCCTGTCCTTCGTCCGCCTGATGCCAGGCCACCGAAAGCCATGCACCGATGCAGGCAGATGACCAGATATCGAACGTGATATCGGGTTCCTGCTGAAGTCGTTTCAGAACCCCGATACTTAATCCGACGGCAGGTCCACCGCCGGACAAAAAGATTGCCCGCTTGATTTTTCTCACAGCTATCTCCCACTCATTTGTCGTTAAACGACTGAACACCCGAACGCTGCGTTGGAATAACGCCGCAGTTGCCAGCGCTTCCACCCAGGAGATATCAGCCCGTCTTGCGCGGGCCTCTGAAGCTGAGAAGCATTATAACCTATTCAATATTTAAGATAATTTACCATTCGACATCAAACTTATGAAAGTTTGGAACAAATATAGACCATCGAATAGTGTCGAAACTCAAATATCTATACCAGTAAAATGCTTCGTAACTTTTATTTCACTATTTGTCTGACGGCCGTCACAGGAAAATAGATACTTCCATGAACGAAAAACATTACAAAATGGAAAAAGGTCACCCGACGGGTGACCTTTGACATCTCTTGCGATTCGGCACCGATTACTCGTAATAACCGACCATAAAGATTTTGCCGTCATGCGGCTTTACCCAGGTTTTCTTTTCGGCAAGTTTCTTGGTTTCCGGGTGGGTCCAGGTATAGTTGGACCAGCCGCCATCCGGGTTCGTCTTGCCGGTTTCCACCATGTCACGAATGATGAAATTGCTGTTCACATCCTGAAGATCCCAGATTTTCGGATTGTTGATCAGCTTCGGATTGATCGCATGGGTCAGGAACGTGCCCTTCTCGCCGTCGGCGACAATCACATAATACTCATCAAAAACATATTCGCCGTCCTTGTCGTTGAAGGTGGCAAAGGACTTGTCCTGACCAACTTCGTCATAAAGTGCGATGGCCTTGTCAACCAGCCCCTGTGCGGTTGCCGCCTTGTCCTGGGCCTGTGCAAGGCCGGTGGTCAGGCAAAGTGCGGTCATGGCAGATACAAAAAGACGCATAAGTGTTTTCATCAGGTAATCCCCTTTGATGAACCTGTTGGAAGTAAAATGGAAAATGGATCAGACCGCCCGCAAACGGGCGACAAGCCCGTCCACGGATGAACTCAGACCGGTCATCTGACGGCCAAGCTCGCCGGTTGCCTGCCCGACGGAATCTGCGGACTCGCGTGTGGCACGGGCAATTTCACGCACATCGCCAATCCCGCCTGATACGGTTTCGGCATACCCGGCGGCTTCCGAAATGCTGTTGCTGATCTGGCCGGTGGCCGTCCCCTGCTCCAGCACCGCATCGGCGATGGCTTTAAGGATACCGTTGACGTCATTGACGCTGGCAACAATCGTCTGGATCGCCTCGACCGCAAGAACGGTTTCCGTGCGGACATTGGCAATTTCGGATGCGATTTCCTCGGTCGACCGTGCCGTCTGGCTGGCAAGGTTCTTGACCTCGTTGGCCACAACCGCAAAGCCCTTTCCGGCGTCCCCGGCACGGGCCGATTCAATCGTCGCGTTCAGTGCCAGAAGGTTGGTCTGCTCAGCAATATTGCCAATCAGTGCCGCAACATCCTCGATCCGGACACTGGCTTCTTCAAGCTTGCGGATTTTGGCATCCGCATCCAATGCCTGCTCGCTTGCGGCCTGTGCGCGTCGGCTGCTTTCCTGGATTTCATTGCTGATCTGGGAAATCGCGGCGGCAAGGCTGTTGGCCGCCTCTGAAATCTCACCCATATTGCGGCTGGATTTGCCCGACGCATCATAGGCATTCTCGCTTTGCTGATCGGTGCGTTCGGCATTGGTCAACATTGCACTGGCCGATGCCCCGATCTGTTCGATCGCGGCACTGACCGCGGTTGCGGTTCCCTGCACCGATGTTTCGATCTCGGCGGCAAGTTCCTGCATGGTGCGGCGTTTTTCCTCGGCCGCCTTGGCTTCGTCCTCTATGCGTTTGCGCTCGGCTTCCTGCAAACTTTCGGCATTCTGGCGGAACACTTCAACCGCGCCTGCCATGCTGCCCATTTCATCGGTCCGCCCGGTAAAGGGCACATCGATATCCGCCCTTCCATCGGCCAGTTCGCGCATGGTCGCGGTCAACCGTTTGACCGGCACGCCGATCACGCGCGTGATGGCAAAACTGATCAGCACCATCGCAAGAACGGCAACAACCGATGCAATGATTGTCTGGTTCTGGGCTGTCATGCCGGCTGCCATCGCATCCGAACTGGCAACATCCATGCGGTTTTCCGCCGTTTCACGAAGCTCGGCCAATGTCGCCATCAGGCTTTCGTAATCCGACTGTGCCGACCATGAAAAACTCAGCGCCCCGGTATACTCGATATCAAGCATCCCCAGAACCTGATCGATCTTGGCCAGGTAATCTTCGTAAAGCTTGGCCGCACCTTCCGCGATTTCGCGTTCCGGCCCTGGCAGGTTCTGATCTCCCAGCATCTGGGTAAAGGCATCGCGCGCCGCCGTAATCTGCGACTGCAATTCCGCATTCACGCTGCTCATACGGTCTTCGTCAACGCCTGCGGCCGACCATGACAGCAGGCGATAAACCGTCTGATGAACCTTGGTGACATTACGGTCGATATTGCCGATATCGCGAACCTCCGGATAGGCCTCCGAAACGGCAAATTCCAGACCGTTGCTAAGTGATACAATCGCGCGTCCCCCGATGACGCCCACAATGGCAATGGCGATAACCCCGATCAGCGGCAGGACCGCCAACTTGGTACCGATATTCAGATTGACGAAAGTTTTCATTCTGTAACGTTCTAACCAATTGTAACTACAAGGATATCAGGCAACTGCCCCAACAGCTTCCCGGAAGATGGTGACTATGGCGTCACCCTTGTTTTTGCGATGTCCCTTAACCAGCTCATTGGCGACACAACGATCATTCGCCGGCCCCATTCCACCAGATGCGAAATGCGTGCGCGGCAAATGCCGGTTGCTTGTTTTTATTGAAAATCTGAAGATACGCCGGGCTTGGATAGCCACAGACAGGTGCGCAGTTCCGCACCGGATAAAGTTCGGACCGGCATACCGGATGTAACGCCCCCGCGCCCCGATGCCATCCCCCGATACAAGCCCAAAGCTTGCAGCCGCTCTCGCAGCACGTCCCATCCCCGCCATCGTACCCCCACGATCCGACAGGCGCGCAAAAATGCACCCCGTCATACAGGTTTCCGCGGCATAAACCGATCTTGATCGTTTCCAGGGATATTTTCTTCTATCACCTGACCGCGCGGCAGAGTGTAGTCAGCGACCACTAGCGCAACCAAGTGACATGTTTGTTAGGATATTAGTTCAAAAATGAGACAAGAAATACTACCCTAAGGTATCCGTTTCCTATCGGGGTATCGTATAAGTATTACATAACAAAGACTTATACATTCACAGATTTATACTGTTTTCTAATTTAGTTTTTCATACTTTACAGAACAAAGATTTCACTGTCCGCTTCCGGAGTCATCCGGCCTGCTGCCGTCCTTCCGAATGAAATCAGTAATTTCTTTCTGCGCGCTGCTGACAGTTTCTGATCCGGCTCCGGCGCGGAGCGGACAATGGCCGCTTCAAACCGGTCGGCAACGATCAATCCGACACCGACCGGGATCAGGTCGCGCGGAAATTCCATCGGCACGGCAAAGAAAAACCGGTCGCAATAATCAAGATAGCTTTCCCACTTCTGATCAACGCGAAAATCCTCGACCGATGATTTGACCTCGACGGCCCAAAGATCACCCTTTTCCCCAAGGGCCAGCACATCAAGCCTCCGCCCGTTGCCAAGCCTAAGCTCGGTCAGGCACGCCATGCGATGATGATACAAAAGACGGCAAACGCCTTCTGTGACTTCGCTTGTGATTTGGGGGCGATTGCGGTCATTCATCGCCACAGGATACAAAAACAAAAGCCCGCTCGAAAGCGGGCTTTGCATCTTGGCGCGACACTCCTGACAAAGCAGATCAGCTCATGCCAAGCGCACGTTTGTAAACCTCAAGGATTTCTTCCTGTTCGGTGCGTTCGTGATCTTCCATTTTGCGCAGACGGATAATCTGGCGCAGGATTTTCACGTCATAACCAAGCGCCTTGGCTTCACCGTAAACTTCCTTGATATCAGCCATCAGGTTGGCTTTTTCTTCTTCAAGGCGTTCGATGCGTTCGACATAGCTCGCAAGCTGATCGGCTGCGATTCCACCGACTTCGGTCATTCCTGATATTCTCCGATCATGTTTGCGCAGCGGAAACCGGTGCGCTGAATTTTAATGCGGCGCGACGATACTCAATGCGCTTTGCCATGACAAGACCCGTTCGCCCGGCAAATTTCAGACGGCTTTCAAACTGCGGATTTTTCGCCGGGCACCGTATGCATGATCAGGTGATCGGCCACCGCAAGCAACGCATCGCGCGGGCTGGCGCCGTTTTCCACCGCATCGGTATAAATCTCGCGCTGGCGGCGTGCGCTTGTGCCGCGTTTGATAATGGTGCGCGCATGTTCGACTTCCGCGACACAGCCGAAATACTCCGCATCCGGGCGGATCAGTTCGATGATTTCTTCAAGCAGATCGGCATAGGGCACTATCTCCGCCCGGCCAAAATCGATCAGCCCGGTTTTATCCCCGGCGTCGCTGCCATACCGGCACGCCCGCCAGCGATTTTCACGCACCAGCATGTTCGAATAAATCCGCCAGCGCTGATTATTACGCCGCAAACGATACAGCATCCGCATCAGGCATCGCGTGATCGATGCAACACAGATCGCATCTTCCAGATCGGTGCAGACATCGGCAATCCGCATTTCAAGCGTCGGCCAACGGTCACTGGGGCGCAAATCCCACCAAAGCTTGGTGCCATCTTCGATCACCCCGGCCTGGATCAGCATATCGACATGGCGGCGATATTCCGCCCATGATCCGAACACTTCCGGCAAGCCGGTACGCGGCAGGTTATCAAACACCGAAAGCCGAAATGTCTGAAGCCCGGTATCACGCCCGCGCCAGAATGGCGAACTGGTCGTCAGTGCCAGAAGATGCGGCAGAAAATAACTCGCCTGCGCCATCAGTTCGATCCGCAGATCGTCATCCTCGATCCCGACATGCACATGCATCCCGCAAATCAGAAGCCGATCAACAACCGTGCGAAGGTCGCGCGCAATCGTGCTGTAACGCTCGCCCTCGGTATGTTTCTGGCTGTCCCATTGCGCAAACGGATGGGTCGATGCCGCCAGCAACGCCATGTCATAACGTGCGGCAATATCGGCAACCGTGCTGCGCATATGCGTTAGCTGGTCACGCGCCTCGGCCGCACTGTTGCAAACCTTGGTGCCGGTTTCGACCTGGCATCGCATGAACTCGCTTGAAACCTGATCGCCCAGTTCGGCCTTGCAGTCTTTCAGAAAATCCGCTGCCGGGTCCGTCGCCAGATCGCGGCTTTCGCGGTCCACCAGCCAGAATTCTTCCTCGATCCCGATGGAAAAGCCCGGTTCGCGCGAATGGGACACCGCCAAATCAGTCTCTCCTGATTTTATAAAGGTTCGGGTCGGCCAGGATGTCGACAAACGCATCGCCAAGGATTTTGGCCCATTTTTCACATCCCGCATCAGTATCAATCAGATCCTGGCGGATTTCAATCGACACACAGGGCAACCCACCGGCTTCGCCGTGATGATCGATGGTGTAATCGGCCATATGCTGCCCGGAATAGGGTTCGTTATCACCAATCGTCAGATCGGGATTCTGTTCGCGAAGTTTTGCCAGCAACGGCACCGGAATACGGCCATCCTGATCCCAAAGCACGCCGATCTCCCACGGGCGTTCAAACCCTTGGAACACCGGGGTAAAGCTGTGAATGGCGATCAGGGCCGGGACGATTTTATGGGCATGGAAATTGGCAATCCGTTCCTCGATGGCCCCGTGATAAGGCAGGAAAATCTCGCGGATGCGCTTCATATGCTCCGTCGGCGAAACGTTTTTATTGCCCGGCACCACCGTCTGATCGGCGATTTCGGGCATCCCGGTCGGGTCCCAAAGCTGCCGGTTGCAATCGATCACCAGCCGCGAAAACCCGCCCAAAACCGCCGGACAATCAAACCGTTCAACCAGAATTTCGGTCACCTTGCGCGCCCCGATATCCCAACCGATATGGCGTTTGCGTTCTTCTTCCGGCAGGCCCAGCGTGCCAAGGCTTTTGGGGATTTCGCGCGAAGCATGGTCACAGACAAAAAGCGAATGCCCCTTGCCGTTCTCGTTCAAAACCTCAAACGGTGCGGGATCATCATGGCCCAGCAGCGACCCGGTATGGTGGCTCACGCGAATTCTCCTGAAATTGGGGCAGCTTGAAATTTTCGGGTCCGGAACCGGCACGAACCGGCACATCGGACCCTGTTGAACTATCAATTTATTGCAGGACTGACAAGGTCGCCCGCACGTCCCCTTTACAACAGTTCAACGGACACTTTGCAGCAACGCCAAACATCCCGTAAAGTGGTATGACCAATAAAATCAAACGCGTTTGTCGGCTGGAGTACAGTCGCTGCTGGAGTGTTCAGAACATGCCGCCTGTCAAACCTGTACCGTCTTCGGACACGGTTGATGCCAACCGGCCCAAAAGGATTGCCGATCAGGTTGCCGACAAGCTTCTCGACATGATCACTGCGGGCATGTTCCTGCCCGGTGATCGCCTGCCGGGCGAACGACAGTTGGCCGAGGACATGAAAGTCAGCCGCGTTTCGGTCCGTGCCGCCCTGCAAAAGCTTAAAACCCGTGGTTACCTGCGCGCGGTTCAGGGCGGCGGCACCGAAGTCCTGTCTTCGACCGGGGTCGAAATGGATACCGCGATGACCGATCTTGTCCGGGACTCGCTTAACAATCTGCGCGACCTGCAGGAAATCCGCTGCACGCTCGAAACATGGGCCGCACGTCGGGCTGCCATCAATGCCAGTGACGAGGATATCGAACTGCTGCGCATCGCCTACCGGCAGGCCCACGATCCGCGTCGCGCGCCAAAATACCGCGCAGATGATGACCATCGCCTGCATATGATGATCGGCCGCGCCAGCGGATCAATCATCTATTACCACGTCATGAAAATGCTGCACGATGTCCTGCAGGCGGCCCTGACCGAAATCCGCTTTAACAATCTGTCCGGCCCGTCCTTTGACCGGATGGTGCAGGAACATCATTATGCGATTGTCGAAGCCATCGCCGCCCGTGACCCGGACGCCTCGGAAAAAGCCATGTCCGAACATTTGCAGGCGGTCATCGAATATTTCAAACTGGCCGCCGTGAACAAACCGAACTGAGCCGCAAATACAATTACAAGAACGATAAAAATACGACCATTCAGGGAAACCAGACATGACGACATCGCGCGACACGCTTTTGCAGTTGATGGATGCCGCCCTTAAGGCCGCCGATCCTGCGGTCCAGATTCCGCGCAACCTGCCGCCAAAGCCCAAGGGCAAAACCATTATCATCGGTGCGGGCAAGGCATCGGCCAATATGGCGCGCGCCTTTGAACAGGCATGGGATGGCGATGTTTCCGGTCTGGTCGTCACCCGCTATGGTCATGCGGTCCCGTGCGAGAAAATCGAAATTGTCGAAGCCTCCCACCCGGTCCCCGACGTCGCCGGGCAAAAGGCCGCCCAGCGTATTCTTGATATCGTCAAATCCGCTGGTCCCGATGATCTGGTGGTCTGCATGATTTCGGGCGGCGGATCGGCCCTGCTGGCCCTGCCCGGTCCGGGCCTGACACTCGAAGACAAACAGGCAATCAGCAAGGCCCTGCTTCATAGCGGTGCGACCATTTCCGAAATGAACTGTGTGCGCAAGCATCTTTCGGCGATCAAGGGCGGCAGGCTGGCCGCCGCCTGTGCCCCCGCACGCATGGCCACCTATCTGGTATCCGATGTGCCGGGCGACGATCCGGCAATCATCGCATCCGGTCCCACGGTTGCCGATCCGACAACCGGGCAGGATGCGCTTGATATCATCCGCCGTTACCGGATCGAAATACCGCTTGCCGCGACCGAACTTTTGAATAACGACATCCATGAAACCGTCAAACCGGGCGACAAATGCTTTGACGGGCATGAAGTGATCATGCTGTCACGCCCGCAGGACAGTCTGGAGGCCGCGGCCAAAGTCGCCCGCGACCTTGGCATCAATCCGGTCATTCTGGGCGATGCCATCGAAGGCGAAGCCCGCGAGGTCGCCATCGTCCATGCCGGGATCGCCCATCAGGTCGCCAATCACGGCCAACCCGCCGCCAGACCCTGCGTGCTGCTATCGGGCGGTGAAACAACCGTCACGGTCCGCGCCAAGGGGGGTCGTGGTGGCCGCAACAGCGAATTTCTGCTCTCCCTCCTGATCCAGTTCCGCGATCACGAAGGGTTCAGCGCGCTTGCGATTGATACCGACGGGATTGATGGCAGCGAAGATAACGCCGGTGCGATCATCGACCCGACAAGCTGGCAAAAGGCGATTTCAGCCGGGATCGACCTTCGGGAATATCTGGCCAATAACGACGCCTATAGCGCATTCGCCAAAATCGACGATCTCCTGATCACCGGCCCGACGCTCACCAACGTAAACGACTTCCGCGCGATCCTGATTGAGAACTAAATTAAACATCCATGGAGGATAGCAATCCATGTCGAATAGAGGTCACTACCTTGGAGGTAGTAATATAATTCGTATCGCCAAAGGGAAATCCCTTGGTGCGGAACGACCGAAGTTGCGACACGCTACGTCCGAAGATGAACTCAAATATCCCGGCCATGACAAAATATCATATCGAAACCTTAAAGGGCTTCGGTCATCCTTATTTTTTCAATCTTATGTCAAAAACTGCAAAGCAATGTCTTTGGCTGGGCAGCCTTGGAACCCTCCTCCAAAGCCAATTTTAAAACGCTTCAACGGCAATTTGGAGGCCATCAAAGACGCCGTATTGAAAGACCCTTTGTTCAACACCTGAAATACTCTATCACTTCGGCATCCACGGGCGGATCCAGTCAAGACCGGCATCGGTATTGCCATGCGGCTTGTATTCGCAGCCGATCCAGCCGTCATACCCGACCCGATCCAGCATATAGAACAGGAACGGGTAATTAAGCTCGCCGCTATCGGGTTCGTGCCGTCCCGGCACACCGGCAATCTGGATATGGGCGGTTTTGTCCAGATGCTTGTCCAGACGGGCCGCAATATTCCCGCCGACAATCTGCGCATGGTAAATATCGAATTGCAGTGCCAGATTGGGATGATCAAGCTGATCAAGGATCACGGCGGCCTGTTCGACGGAATTAAGCAGATAACCCGGCATATCAATCGGATTGATCGGCTCGATCAGGATTTTGACACCGGCCTGTTCGGCCAGATCGGCGGCATAAAGCAGATTGTCGCAATAAAGCCGCGCCAGTTCCCCGGCATCCTCGCCCTTGCCCATCACACCCGCCATGCAATGCACCATCTGGCATCCGGTCGCGGCCGCGTAATCAAGCGCCCTGACCACGGAATCGCGAAACGCATCCTCGCGCCCCGGTCGGCAGGCAAGCCCGCGTTCGCCCTTTTCCCAATCGCCGGTCGGCATATTGAACAAAACCTGTTCAAGCCCATTGTCGCTCAGCAGCGATTTGACGCTTGCCATCGGCATGTCATAGGCGCCGACATATTCGACCCCGCCAAACCCGGCCGCTGCCGCCGCCGCGAAACGTTTTTCAAATGGCAGATCGGCAAACAGGAATGAAAGATTGGCGCTGAAACGGGGCATTGGACACCTGATCGGAGCATGGGTTCGGGTCGTCATGGTTTCGCATCACCGCCGCCGCGTCAATGCCAAAGCAGGACGGCATCCCGGACACCTTCATCACACGGCACCATCTTTGGCAATTTCGTCCGCAAGCCACGCACCGAATGCCTCGATTTCCTTGATATTGGCACTCTTGCCGGTATGGATCAGATGATAATGATGCCCTTCCATCACCGGGCGGAATGGCTGCACCAGAAGCCCGGCGGCGATTTCCGAACGCACCATTTCCGAACTGGCCAGTACAACGCCCTGCCCTGCGATGGCCGCCTGAATGGCATGGGTATCGTCACTGAAACTAAGCCCACTTGATAAATCGACATCGTCCAACCCGGCCAGCTTGCACCACCGGGCCCAAGTCGGCGTTGCCTCGTCCGGGCGCAGCCATTCCAGATGCAAAAAGGTCTGCCCGCGCAGGTCTTTGGGGGTCTGGATATTCAACATCGGGCTGCAAACCGGCGCGAACCGGTCGGCAAACAGGGTTTGCACCACCATCCCGGCAAAAGGCCCCCGTCCATATCGAACGGCGGCATCAGCCATCCCGGAATTAAGGTCAACCACCTCGGCCGAAGTATGCAGCCGCAGATGGATATCGGGATGTGCTGCCTGAAAACCGCCAAGGCGCGGCAACAGCCATTTGGCCGCAAACGACGCCAGCACCGACACCGTCAGGCTGCGCTGCTGCTTGCGCGCCTTGACCCGATCAATGGCAACGGCAAAACCGGCAAAGCCATCGCGCAATGTGGGATAAAGCTCCTGCCCGGCGGCGGTCAGTGTCACCTGCCTTGGCTTGCGGTCAAACAATCGCACACCAAGAGTTTCTTCAAGCAACCGCACCTGATGGCTGATCGCGGTCGGGGTAACGGCAAGTTCGGACGCCGCCCGCTTGAAACTAAGGTGCCGGGCGGCGGCTTCAAAGGCGCGCAGGGTCGCAAGCGGGGGCAAGGGCATATGGATGAACTCAATTCATCTACTGGCTGAGATATTCGATTTTGATCAAAACCTGTATCCAAGTCAAATATTGGGCAACGCAAATCGAAACAGATGAACAAAGATCATCACTAACGATCAAAGGTGCCCCATGACAACCATTCTTCATATCGACAGCAGTGCGCGCCCCGGCCGATCCGACACGCGCGCCCATGGCTCCCACTCCCGCCGCCTTACCGCCAAATTCATCGAACAATGGCGCGCCACCCGTCCGGATGACGAAATCATCTATCGCGATGTCGGGGCCAATCCCCCCAATCCGGTGACCGGTGACTGGGTCCATGCGGCCTTCACCAAACCGGCCCAGCGCGAAGACTGGATGCATCAGGTTCTGGCCGAAAGCGACGAACTGCTTGCCGAATTGCTGCGTGCCGATGTGATTGTTGCCGGGGTGCCGATGTATAATTTCGGCATGCCCGCCCAGATGAAGGCATGGATCGAAAACATCGTCCGCGTCGGCGTCACCTTCGGCTTTGACCGGTCGCGCGATGGCGAACCGTACTGGCCGATGCTGACCGGTGGCAAATCGGTGGTGGTCTTATCCTCGCGCGGCGATTTCGGATATGATCCGGGTGGACGTGTTGCCCATCTTAACCATGTCGAAGGCGGCGTCTTCGCCCCGCTGGAATATATCGGCATCACCGATCAGCACAGCACCGCCATCGAATATGACGAATTCGGCGATGAACGCACCCAGAAATCCATCGCCGATGCCGAGGCAAAGGTCACCGATATCGTCATGCAACTACAGGCACGCCATACGCAGGTTTCCGATATCGCCATGACGGCCTGAAAAGCCTGATGGCACCATCACCGGGGAATGGATCGCCCCCTCCTTCCCCCGGTGGTGTTCTTGTCGTTTTTCTGCCCCGGGCTTGATGCTGCGCTTTGGGCGGGACTTGCCTGATCCGACACCTCGCCCGACATCAGCCCGGTGATCAGACGCGCGCCTTTTTTGCGGAACAGATAACTCCAGACCCACTGCACCATCACGAGCGCCGGCGCACGCAAACCGATCAGAAAATAGATATGCGCAAGCCCCCAGAACCACCACGCCAGCCAGCCGCGCAGCTTCAACCCGTTCAGGTCAATCACCGCCCGATGACGGCCAATCGTCGCCAGATTTCCGGCATGGCGATAGGTAAATGGGGGCGTTTCGCGGTTTGCCATATGATCAAGAATACGCCCGCCAACATATTTGCCCTGCTGCTTGGCCGCCGGGGCAATCCCCGGCACCGTCATGCCATCGCGCCACGGCACATGCGCCGCATCACCGATGACAAAAACATCCTCATAACCCGGCACCGACAGATCGGTATTGACCATAACCCGGCCACCCCGATCACATTCCCGCCCGGTCCAGTCGGCCAGATGATCAACCCGGACCCCCGCACCCCAGATCACATTGGCGCTCGGAATAAACTCATCGCCAATCTGCGCACCCATCGCGGTAATGTCGGAAACCTGCTGATTGACCCGGACCTCGACCCCGATTTTTTCAAGCGATTTTCGGGTATAGTCCGATAGATCCTCCGGGAATGCGCCCAGCAATCTGGGGCCACCCTCGGCAAGGATGATGCGTGCATCACGCGGATCGATCCGGCGGAAATCATGGGATAATGCCTGCTTGGCAAGTTCGGCAATCGCCCCGGCCATCTCGACCCCGGTCGGCCCACCACCAACCACAACAAAGTTCAGCAACCGACGCCGTTCTTCCGCATCTTCGCTGTTTTCCGCGCGTTCAAACGCCAGAAGCAGGCTTTTGCGGATATCGGTCGCCTCGGTAATGTTTTTAAGGCCCGGTGCGACCATCGCCCAGTGATCATTCCCGAAATAGGATGTCACCGCCCCGGTCGCGATCACCAGATAATCATATGAAAGGTCGCGATCCCCCGCGATGATCCGCCGCCCCGGCAAATCAAGCCCGGTGACCTCGCCCATGAAGACGGAAACATTGGGATAGCGGCTGAAAATACTGCGGATCGGCCAGGCGATTTCGGCGGGTGACAGGTCGGCCGTCGCCACCTGATACAACAGCGGCTGAAACAGATGATGATTGCGCTTGTCGATCAGGATGACGTCAACATCATCCTTGCCCGCAAGTTTCTTGGCGGCACTCATGCCCCCGAAACCCGCACCCACAATTACCACCCGCTTCTTGTCCGTCATGCCGGTCATGCTCCTGTCATGCATTTGTCCGACCCCGGCTCTAGCTAGGCAGGAACGGTAATTATTGCAAGTTATTCATGCCGAACAATTTTTTGATCAGAGGCGGGCAAACCGGATCGGCTTTCCTGCCAATATTCCTTCATCCCTGCAACCAGCACATCAAACACAACCCGGCACCGCAAACTGTCGCGAAGGTCTTCATGCATCGTTACCCATGTGTCCAACGGCACAGAAAAATCGGCCAGAACCCGCACCAGACGATCATTCCTGCGCGCCAGACCAATTTGGCACAAACCGATGCCAAGACCATTTCGAACCATGGCAAGCTGCGCCAGATGATTATCAGACCGAAGATGAAAGATATTGTCGGCAAACCCGGATAGCCGTTCAAGCATGCTGCGAACATCAGGTGTAATGGTATCAACCCCGATCAGATCATGTCCGGCCAGATCAGCCGGCCGCTGCGGCATGGCGCGGCGTTCAAGATAGTCGGCATGCGCAAAAAGGCCGAGGTGAATATCGCCGATCCGCTTGGCTATCAATGCGTCTTGGGATGGCGCAACCATACGGACCGCAATGTCGGAATCACGCCGCAGCAGATTTTCCACCCGATTGGACAGCACAAGTTCAATTTCCAGATCAGGATAACTCTCCCGGAGCCTTCGCAGGATCGACGGTAAAACCTCAACACCGATTACTTCACTGGCTGTAATACGCACCGATCCACGAATGCCGGTCCCGACACCACTGGCGGCACGCCGGATCGCGGCTGTGGCTGCTTTCAGGGCTTCGGCATGCGGACGAAGGGCAATTGCCGCATCTGTCGGCGCCAATCCCGATTGCGACCGGGTAAACAGGGACAATCCAAGACGATATTGCAATTCGTCGATATGGCGCCCCAATGTCGGCTGGGTCAAGCCAAGTGCACGGGCGGCGGCCGAAAGAGATCCCTCCTCCAGCACGGCAAGGAAACTGCGATAATGGCTCCAGTCCGGGTCAGGCTTATCCATACATAAATGTATATCATGCAAACATCTTTATAGAATACTGTTTATTCTCTTCCCGCCATATCCTGATGCCAGTTCCCATCAGGAGGTTCCAATGAACAATACCGAGACCGGAAAAACAGCATTGATCCTTGGCGCAACCGGCGGCATCGGCGCAGAGATCGCATTGGCGTTACTGCGCCGACACTGGACAATTCGCGTTCTGGCCCGCAGCCCCGCACCTGCGGATGCCATTTATGGAAATGCATCGCAATGTGACTGGCGCATCGGTGACGCTCTTAATCATGACGACGTTATGAATGCGGCCCGCGATGTGGATGTGATTGTCCATGCCGTCAATCCGCCCGGCTATCGCGACTGGGACAAGCTGGTTCTGCCGATGATTGACAACACGATTGCCGCGGCCACTGTTAACAAAGCCCGCATTGTTCTTCCGGGCACCATTTATAATTACGGTCCCGATGCATTGCCGGAACCCGGCGAAAACAGCCCGCAAAACCCGATAACCCGCAAGGGTGCAATCCGTGTCGCGATTGAAGAACGGCTGAAAGCTGCATGTGATTACGGGGCCAAAGCCCTGATCGTCCGCGCTGGCGACTTTTTTGGGCCAACAGCACGCAATAACTGGTTTTCTCAGTGTCTTGTCAAACCCGCAACGCCGGTGACCAAAATCACCTATCCAGGCAAATCCGGGATTGGCCATCAATGGGCCTACTTACCTGATGTTGCTGAAACCATGGCGCAGTTGCTATGTCACGAAACCGAACTTGACGATTTTGCACGTTTTCACATGGCGGGATACTGGGACCATGACGGGCAGCAAATGATCAACGCCATTCGCCGCGTCAGCGGACAACAAAGCGCAAGGGTCGCGGCACTGCCATGGAATTTAATGAAACTTGCTAAATTCTTTGTGCCGTTCTTCCGCGAAGCGACGGAATTGCATTATCTGTGGCAGCAACCGATCCGCTTGAACAATCAGAATCTGGTGTCATTTCTTGGATCCGAGCCACATACCGATCTTGATATCGCGATCACCAGAACATTACGCATGCTCGGCTGTATGGAAATCGAAAACCCGAAATCCAGCCTGCCCTCTGAACACCTGTCGACATAAAAGACAAAGATAGCCTCCTGCGCCCCGACAGGCCCGCCGGGCTCCTGCAAAAAGCAAATCGACCAGTCAGACAGAAAACAATCGGCATGCACGCCTTGAAATCGCGACAAAAGGATAGGTTACTATGTATAACTGATTATCCTTTTTCGTCCCTTCTGACAGATGCCACCCACGAGGCTCCCATGACCGAAAAATTCCAGCTCCATCCACAGCTTGCCGCCGACACCTCCATCGTGACCGATGGCCCGCTATCGCACGTGCTGCTGATGAATGACGCCCGCTATCCCTGGCTGATTTTGGTCCCCAAACGCGCCAATCTGGTCGATTATGACGACCTGAGCGCGGATGAACGCAAATTGCTGGGCGATGAATGCGCCGCCGTTTCAGCAACGCTGAAACGTCGCTTCGACGCACATAAAACCAATGTCGCGATGCTGGGCAACATGGTTCCGCAACTGCATTGCCACGTCGTCGCCCGGTTCAAAAATGATGCCGCATGGCCCGGCCCGATCTGGGGTGTCGGCAAGGCCGAACCTTATGACGAGGAAACCGGCAATGAACGGCTGGCGATCCTGCGCGCCGATCTGATTTCGGCCTTCAAGCATCTGTAATTTCCCGCTTTGCCGCTCCTTGACGCATATCAAGGAAGATGAATTTGGAATAATGCAAAAGACGGACAGAACGAATTTTCGGGATGTCCGTCATGCAACTCGCCCTTTACGAAAAATACGACCTGCGTCTACCGCGCTATACCAGCTATCCGACCGCTCCGCATTTCAGTGCGTCGGTGAATGGCAGGGTTTTCGAAAGCTGGCTGGGTGACCTTGATCCCGCACAACCCTTATCGCTTTATCTGCATATTCCGTGGTGTCGGGAAATGTGCTGGTTCTGCGGCTGCAACACCAAAATCACCAAACAATATGACCCCGTCGGCAATTTTGTTGTCGCCCTTCGGGCTGAAATCGCAAGCCTGCTGTCAAAGCTTGACCCCGCGCATCGTTTCAAGGTTTCGCACATTCATTTTGGCGGCGGCAGCCCGACGGCACTGAAACCCGAAGACCTGTCCGCGATCATGGCCGACCTGACCGATCGCATCGATATCCTTGACGATGCCGAAGTCGCCCTTGAAATGGATCCGCGCACGGCCACACCGGAATTTATCGATATCATGGCCGAATGCGGCTTTACCCGTGCCAGCATCGGCATTCAGGACTTCAACCCGTTTGTGCAACGTGCGGTCAACCGCGTGCAATCGTTTGAGCTGGTCGAAGATGTCATTGCCCGCCTGCGTGCGCACAGGATTTCGGGCATCAATGTCGATCTGATGTATGGCCTGCCGTTCCAGACCGTGGATAGCATCATCGAAACCGTTGATCAGACGGTTACGCTGAACCCCGACCGCCTGTCGGTATTCGGTTATGCCCATGTGCCATGGATGAAAAAGCACCAGAACCTGATCCCGACCGAAGCCCTGCCCGACACCGCTGCACGCTGGGCGCAATACGAAGCCATCCAGACCCGGCTGACCTCGCATGGTTACAGCGCCATCGGCCTTGACCATTTCGCCCGCGATGACGACGCCATGGCCATCGCGCAGAAAAGCGGCCTTTTGCACCGGAACTTTCAGGGCTACACCACCGACCGCGCCGAAGCATTGATCGGTTTTGGCCCCTCGGCCATTTCATCCCTGCCGCAGGGCTATGCCCAGAACGACCCGGCTCTTGCCCGCTGGCAACGCGCGGTCGAGGCCGGCGAATGCGGCATTGAAAAGGGCATTGCGGTCAGTAACGAGGACCGCATCCGGCGCGACATCATCAATGAACTGATGTGCAACCTGACGGTCGACGTCGCCGCCATCTGCGCCGATCACGGCATTTCCGCCGACCGTTTCACCTGGGAGATCGAGCGGGTCCGCGCCATGACGCAGGATGGCATTGTCGAAGTTAACGGCACACACATCCACCTTACCGAAAGCGGCCGACCGCTCGTCCGTGCGGTGTGTGCGGCGTTTGACACCTATCTTGATCACGCCCACGGACGGCACTCACAGGCGGTCTAAACCACAGGAGGGCCGGATAGATTGCTGACAAAGCCCTCCCAATCCGATTGTCATTCCCAACCTCATCGTCATTCCCGCGAAGGCGGGAATCCAGTCTCTTTCAATCGGGCATGGATTCCGGGTCTGCGCTCTGCTCTGCCCGGAATGACGATTTTGATCCATCCCCAAGCCAATCCAGCCAACCAGCTCTGCTGCCCCTCGACATCACCAAACGCCACCGACCGGGTGGGCTGGACGGACAGGACAGAAAGGAACTGAACCGGATTGCACCAGACCGGCCTCGCCCCAGTCCCGGTTGTCCCGAACAAGCACCTCGGGCTTTCGATGGACACCGCAAACGCACCTCGCCCCAAGGGCCACAGCGTTGCCGCATGGCAGGCACAAATCCCGCCATTGATGACCGGCCTTTCGACATCTCGGAATGCACCATCGGCCCCATCGCCGGGCCAAGCCAGCCAATTCAGGCAGCCGATCCAGTGCAGACGCAATTCGGGCCTGCTGATCCTCGGCATTGCCAGACTTCACCGACCGGGCTGGCCCCGGATTGGACTGAGCTGGACCGAACCAACTTCGCCTCGCCCCGGCTATCCCTGCCCCGAACAAACACCCTTGCCCCAAGGGCACATCTCTCCCGTCATGATAAACACCCGTTTTTCGTAAATTTCCGACGGCCTCACGGCCCGGACGCACCATCGCCGTAATGACTTTTCCATGCGCCGGTAACGTCCCTTCGGCGATACCAACCCCGCCATGTCATCTCAGATCGTTGCCCTGCCATCGTCTCATTCCTGCTTTTGCCACCCGAAACGCAAAAAACCCGCAAAAGCGAATCACGCTTTGCGGGTTTTGTCTCCGGACCCATTTGTCCTGTTGACTTTATCTTTATGCCACAAGAAAAAGAACAAATCAAGAACTTTATTCCAAAAACCCGGAAAAAGTTCCCAACGAAAGCTCACCACGACAGAAAGGATATATTTCTCAATATCTTAGTTGGGAAAATCTGTTTCGCCGGCCCTGTCGTTTGCTGAAAGCGGGATCAGTCCCAATCGGGTGCCAGCCCGTCGGGGCTGACGATCCGGCCGTTTTTATCGGCCAGACCATGAATGGCCTGCATTTCCTCGCCGCTCAGTTCGAAATCAAAGATGTCGAAGTTTTCCGCGACCCGGCTTTCGGTTGCGGTTTTCGAAAGGGCGATGACATCATTCTGCTGTAACAGCCAGCGCAGAACCACCTGTGCGACCGACCTGTCATGCGATTTGGCGATCTCGCCAAGCTCTGCGTTATCAAGCACCTTGCCATCGGCCATCGCATAATAGGCGGTCAGCGCCATGCCATGCTTGCGCGCCTCATCCATCACCTTGGTCTGATCAATGAACGGATGATATTCGACCTGATTGGTCACAAGCGGCGCATCCGACAGGGCAACGGCTTCATCCATCAGGGCGATGTTGAAATTGCTGACCCCGATATGGCGCACCTTGCCAGCCTTGTGCACCTCGTTAAGCGCACCAATCTGATCGGCAAGCGACACATCCTTGTTCGGCCAATGCAAAAGCAACAGATCGACATAATCGGTTTTAAGCTTTTCAAGGCTTTCATCGACCGACTTGATAAAGGCATCATGCCCGTAATTGCTGACCCAGACCTTGGTGGTCAGGAAGATGTCCTTGCGCGGAACACCGCTATCAAGGATCGCCTGCCCTACCGCGGCTTCATTGTCGTAAATCTGGGCCGTATCGATATGGCGAAAGCCGGTTTGGATCGCCTTCGGAACGATACGCAGAACGTCGGCTTCGGGCATGCGAAACGTGCCAAAGCCAAGGGCGGGAATCACCGCACCATTTGCAGATACATCAAACATCTGAATTCCTCATTGGAAATGTCGCGACTGTCTTCGCAACGGCTGCCAAACCCGAAGGTTCCGATAATTCCGGCACTCAGGCCGATTTGCGCACCGTCAGGATGACAATCCCGGTAATCACGACCAACCCGCCCAGCATCTGGGCCGGGCTGATCATCTGTTCCAGCACCACCCAGCCAAACAGCAGGGTGGCAATCGGTTCCATATTCATCACCGGCGCATTGCGCGCCATATTCAGCCGCGGCACCGAGATAAACAGGACGGAAAAGGCACCACCATAAAGCAGTACCAATGCACCAAGCCCAAGCCAGCCCGGTGTTGCGGATGGCAATGCCATCCCGCCCGGCACCAGTTCGGCAAAACCGGCAATGATCATCGATGCAAACACGATCACCATGGTGAACATGCTGCGCACCGATCCGCGCAAAGCCGATAATTTGTGATCGGTCACCCAAAGGGCGACGGCAAAGGACATTGCCGCCCCCAGCGCAAAACCAATCCCCTGCCACCAGTTCGCACCAACATCACCATCCATCGCCAGAACACCTGGCACATCAAGCGCCAGCACAAGCCCCGACAGGATGAACAGCATCAGGGCCGCCGATTTCAATGTCGGTCGCGCCCCGCCCAACGCCCAGGTTAGCAACGCCAGAATGATCGGGAAACTGTTGGCCGTCAGAAGTGCAAGTGCGACCGGAATACGCGCCACCGCCGAATACAGGCACAGGCTTTGGATCGTGACCAGAAGCCCCAGCAGCAATTGCCATTTGCGCGTCCCGACCGGCAGCCGGATCGTCTGGCGTTGCCAGATCACAAGCGTGATCAGGATCGCCAATGCCACACCCGACCGGCACAGGATCGCCAGAAGCAACCCGGTACCGTTTTCAAACGCCAGCCTTGCCGCCACATGGTTCCCGGCAAAGGAACAGGCAACAACAACAAGGATCAGAACCGCAATCTGGCGGGGGAAATGTTCAGGAACGGCAGCAGGCAGCGCAGTCGATAAGGACATATCAAAACCGGTTTTGTGGGGCGAACAATCAGAAAACGCCAGAAAGACCATTAAAACAAGCCTTTCCGGCAAAGGGTGCCACATCCGGTGCACAGGACGTGGCAACCCCGATATCGGTTATGCGGTCTGAAGGACGTTATCGGACCGGCGGTCCAGCACACCGCTGATCATGGTCAGACCAACCGCAAACGCGACCAGAAGGGCCGCAACCCACGGCGTTGCCGACAGACCAAGCGACGAGGACACGACAATCCCGCCAACCCACGCCCCGATCGCAATACCAAGGTTAAAGGCCGCGATATTCAGCGCGGATGCAACATCCACCCCGCCCGGACGGTGCAGCTTTGCCAGTTGCACGACATAAAGCTGAAGCCCCGGAACATTGGCAAATTGCAGGAAACCAAGGGCGGCCAGCGTGATAACCGCAAGGACCGGCGACACAGCGGTAAAGGTAAAGATCACAAGTGTGACGGCCTGCAAGGCAAACAGGATGGTCAGCGCCCGGACCGGGTTCCGGTCCGCAACACGCCCACCGGCAAGGTTGCCAACCGCAATCGCAAGCCCATAGAACACAAGGATCAGACTGACACTGGACTCACTGAACCCCGTAATATCCTGAAGCACGGCGGACAGATAGGTAAAGGTGACGAACGTGCCGCCATAACCAAACGCCGTCATGCCAAACACCAGCAACAACCGCCCACTGCCAAGCACGCGCACCTGATCAATCAGGCGTGCGGGCTCCGCCCGGCTAAGGTTCGAGGGCAGCAAAACCGCAATCCCGACAAAGGCAATCACGCCAAGAAGCGAAACACCCCAGAAAGTCGCACGCCATCCCAGCATCTGACCGATGAAAGTTCCCAGCGGCACGCCGGTTACAATCGCAACCGTCAGCCCCATGAACATCATGGCAATCGCTGATGCCCGGCGGTTTTCCGGCACCAGATCGGCGGCAATCGTCGCCCCGATCGAGAAGAAAACACCATGCGCAAAGGCCGAAATCACCCGCGCAACCAGAAGCATTTCATAGGTCGGGCTAAGTGCGGCGGCACTGTTGCCGACCACAAACAAAGCCATCAACCCCAGCATCAGGGTCTTGCGGTGCATGCGCCCGGTCAGGGCAGTTAAAACCGGCGCACCGAACGTAACGCCAAGGGCATAGACACTGACAATCAACCCGGCCATCGGCAGGGTCACCGAAAGATCGTTTGCCACGGTCGGCAAAAGGCCGACGACGACAAACTCCGTCGTGCCGATCGCATAGGCCGCGATCGTCAACGCAAATAAAGCAAGGGGCATTTCAATTCTCCGGCCCGCGCGCGGTGCGTCTGCGGGCACAAATGGTTGGTGGGGCATCCCGCCCCGTTCGTTGCCGCCCACTATGCCGATGGAATGCTTGCACGATAATCCGGATTGCGCGACAAATGCTTTTGAATTGAATTCAAAGCCGGAGGATCAGTTGGATAATCGCGCAGGGGAAATGGAAGTCTTCATCCGGGTGGCCGAACTAAGAAGCTTTTCCGAAGCCGGGCGAAAACTGCATCTGTCACCATCGGCTGTCAGCAAGCTGGTGACACGGATCGAGGACCGGCTGGCGACCCGACTTCTGGTGCGATCCACACGCGGATTGCAGTTAACACCCGAAGGCGAAATGTATCTGGTCCGCGCCCAGCGTGTCCTTGATGAAATTGACGATGCCGAACGTGCGGTCGCCAGTGGCGGCAAGGCCGCTCCGCGTGGCCGATTGCGCGTCAATGCCTCCATCGCGTTTGGTGTGATGTATGTTCAGCCGCTGATCCCGGCCTTTCTTGAACGCTATCCCGAGGTCGAACTGGATTTTTCCCTGACCGACGGGATCATTGATTTGCTTGAAGAACGGGCCGATATCGCCATCCGGTCCGGATCATTGCCCGACTCATCGTTAAAGGCCCGCAAACTGGTCGAAAGCAGCCGCACCATCGTGGCATCACCAGAATATATTGCCAAACGCGGCCTGCCCCGCCACCCGGATGATCTCGTGGATCATAACTGCCTGCGATTTAACTTTCCCGTCCCGATGAGTGAATGGCCGTTCATCAATCCCGAAACCGGAGAACGGATTGGCCGGACGATCACCGGAAACTTCCAGTGCGACAGCGGCGCGGCCATGCGCCGCCTTTGCCTTTCGGGGCTGGGCATGGCGCGGCTTGGCCGGTTCCATGTCCAGGGTGATCTCAAGGCCGGAACGCTGGTTGAAATCCTGCCGGACTGGAACCCGAACGAAGAACAGCTGATCCATGCGATCTTTGCCGGGCATGAACATCTTGCCGCGCGCATCCGGGCCTTTATCGATTTTCTGGTTAATCATATCGACCCGTACGGAAACGGCATCCGAATTCCGTAACGATTAAAGCGGCTTAAGAAACCGGCGCGCTCAGCAATTCAAGGCAGCGCTGTGCCACCATGCGGGCCGGTTGCAGGGACGGATGTTTGAACGGTACGATTTCGGTATTTGGCAACAACGGTCGGGCATAATCACCATCATACAATGCCTGATGCAAAAGCTGATGGCGCGGGTTTGCGATACCATCGGGGGCATAGATATAAACCCCGCCTGGTGCGGCTGAGGCCTCGCAACACATTGAAACCGAGTCACCCGTAACAATCAGGATATCCGCCAGCGCCAGATAGCCGAAATACGGATTTTCCGCCTTCGCGTTCCAGTCATGCAGGTGATAGGGCACACCAGATGCGCTCAGCATTTCTGCAATGATCGCCTCGTTTTCCTGCCCGGTGCGGCGGCTCGTCGTGACAAGCAGGCTGCCATCTATCGCCTTTGTGGCCTCAATCGCCCGCCCGGCCAGTTCACGCGCCATGCTGGCTGTGAAAACCGTGGCCTTGGTGCTGCCGCCAATGATCAGGGCGATATGTGGCTTTGGCAGTCCCTTGAAATGCGGGCGCCAGGTATCGGCTTCGATCAGAAGGCGCGTTTCGGTCACGCGGTGCGGGGCGCCGGGAATTTCCAGAACATTGTCACGTGCCGCCATCCGGTCATGGGCGGGAACGGCAATCAGGTCAAACGCCCCCTCGCCCCCGTCCGGACGCATGATCTGGCAAATCCGTGTATGGCCGTTGCTTTGCTTTTTGATCCAGCGCGCAATCGGTGCGGTCCGCCGCCCTGCGGCAATCACCAGATCGGGCCAGGGCGCGACAAGACGCGCGCGCGACGCGATATCCACCCCCAAAAGGCTGGCGCGGCGGATAACATTGGGCAGGCGCGCCAGATTGGTATAACCGATATCGATCCGCTTGAAGGGCTGGGCCAGTGCTTCTGCCACGCCGACGGCCTGATTGACGTTTCCGGCGCGATCATCGGCCAGAACCCAGATCAGGTGTGCATCATCATCGGTCATTCAGGGTCGCATCCTTGTCGGACTATTGATTTCCCGTGCAGGCAGGAAGTGCTGGTCAACGCGGGCGCCAGTCACTTTCTGATTGGTACAGACAGTCCGCACTTTTATCAAGCACCTGACGCGCGCAGCCTTTTTCGGCTATGCTTTGTTACCAATATGTCATCATAATACATTGGCATAATCTGAAAAACGGTCCGACGGGAAATGCTCAAGACATCAATATCCGCAAAGCGAAGCGCACGGCTGGTTTTGGCCGGCATGCTGATATTGCTGCCTGTTACCGTCTGGCTGACCACGGAACTGTGGCGCGAAACCCGTCTTGTCGAAATCACCGAGGACGGCCGCAACAAGCTGGAACTTTACCGTTCCAACCTTCAGGGCGCGATCAAGGAACACGAATATCTTCCGATCACGCTTGCCAGTGACAAACGCATCATCGACCTTGCCCTGCATTCCAGCCCGTCAGACGCGGCCGAGGTCAATGTCTATCTGGAAAAACTCGCCGCCGACAGTGGCGCATCCGACATCTATTTCATGGATCGCAACGGGACGACAATTGCAGCCAGCAACTGGAACAGCGACGCATCCTTTGTCGGGCGTAATTTCGCGTTTCGCCCCTATTTCAAACAGGCCGAAGCCGGACTGACCGGTCACTATTTTGCATTTGGCATCACGTCAAATGTGCCGGGCTATTACATATCGCATCCGGTGCGCCCGAACGGCACGGAATTCGAAGGTGTAATGGTGGTGAAAACCCATCTGGAAACACTGGTGCAACGCTGGGCGCGTGGGAATGAAAACGTTCTGGTGACCGATGAAAACGGCATTGTCATCATTACATCCCGCCCCGAATGGCGGTTCCGCGATCTGATTGGCATCTCCCCCGAAGACCGCCCGGCATTGATGCTGTCGCGCAAATACGGTGAATATCCCCTGGACCCGATGCCGGTTCACCAGGGCGAATGGCCCGGCAATGACGGGATCGGTATCCTGTCCCTTGCCCCGGCACAGGTCATAACGCCCGAAGCCCTGCAGTCAGGTCAGCCCGCCACCACAAATGCAGAAGCGGAAGCCGCGGAAAAAGCCCCAAAAGATGCCAAACCCTATCTGGTAATCCGAAGCCCCCTGCCCAAACAGGGCTGGAACATATACCTGCTGACCGACAAGGCGGTTCTGGATCAGTCGATCCTGACCGCCGGTTTCATTGGCGGGGCGATGCATATCATCATCATGGGAACGATATTTGTTCTGCTGCAGCGCCGCCGCGCGATGCTTGAACAAATCGAAATTCGTGACTGGTCGCAACGCGAACTGGAACGTCAGGTACGGCTTCGCACCGCCGACCTCATGAGCTCCAACCTGCGCCTTGCCGAGGAAATAAGCGAACGCCGCCGGACAGAGGACGCGCTGCGCACGGCACAGGCCGAACTGGTGCAGGCAGGCAAACTTGCCGCCCTTGGCCAGATGTCGGCAGGCATCGCACATGAAATCAATCAGCCGCTGACCGCCATTCGAAGCTATGCCGAAAATGCGTTGAAATTCATTGCGCGCGGCAATGATGAAACCGCCAGTCGCAATCTGGGCCGGATTTCCGAACTGACCGAACGCATGGGCCGGATCACCAACCATCTGAAAACTTTTGCCCGCCGCCCCAAACACGACACGCACCCCGTTGCCCTTGCCGGTCCACTGGAAAAGGCGATTGACCTTTTGCGCGAAACCGGGCGGGCCGGACTGGCCGATATCCGGTATCAGGCAACTGAAAACATCGCACTGGTGACCGCCGAGGAAAACCAGCTCGAACAGGTTTTCCTCAATATCCTGAGCAACGCCGCCGATGCCTGCCGGGATGAGGAATTCCCGCAAATCGGGATTATGCTGGAAGAAAAGGATGGCCGCGTTCTGGTCGCGATTACCGATAACGGCCCCGGTATCCTGCCCGAAAACCTGCCCAAACTGTTCGACCCCTTCTTTACCACCAAACCGTTTGGCGACGGGCTGGGGCTTGGGCTTTCGATCTGTTATGGCATCATGCGCAGCTTTGGCGGCACGATACGTGCGGAAAACCGCCCGACGGGCGGGGCCTGTTTCACAATTGAATTGCGATGTGTCGAACAGATGACCGGGCATGACGGCACATCAACCTCGACGTCATCGCCGATGCCTGATACAACATCCGGCCAAACCGCCGAAACAGAAGGCGTGGAAACGGATCTGCTGGTACATCGTATGATCGCCCCGTGATCCGGAACGGATTAAAAGGGGAAGGCATTTGAATAACTCGGCCCATTGCGTTCTGTTTGTCGATGACGACGAAGATGTGCGGGAAGCCGCACAGCAAACGCTGGAGCTTGCCGACATCCCTGTCGAATGCCACAGCGACGCCGGTTCGGCGCTGGAACGCATTCGCCGCGGCTGGCCCGGAATCCTGATTACCGATATCCGCATGCCACGCATGGATGGCATGGAATTGCTGTCCCAGATCCGTAAAACCGAACCGGAAATGCCGGTGATCCTTGTCACCGGGCATGGCGACGTTGCCACTGCGGTGCGTGCCATGCGCGAAGGCGCGTTTGATTTCATCGAAAAACCGTTCGATCCGGACCATTTCATCGATGTTGCACGCCGGGCCATGGCCCATCGGCAGTTGGTTCTTGAAAACAGGACGCTCAAGGCCGAACTGGCCCGCCACAGCAAGGAAGTATCGGGCCTGATCGGTCGAACGCCTGCCATGGAAAAGCTGCGCACGCTGATTGGCAATATCGCCGCGACCGATGCCCATGTCCTGATCAATGGCGAAACAGGTGCGGGCAAAGAAGTGGTTGCGCGCACCCTGCACGAGGCATCAGGCCGCCCCGGGCAGTTTGTCGCGGTCAATTGCGGGGCAATGCCTGAAAACCTGATTGAATCCGAACTTTTCGGCCACGAAGCAGGTGCCTTTACCGGGGCTGAAAACAAGCGCATCGGCAAATTCGAATTTGCCGACAAGGGCACCATGTTCCTGGATGAAATCGAAAGCATGCCGTTGTCCCTGCAGGTCAAGCTGCTGCGTGTGCTACAGGAACGCGCGCTGGAACGATTGGGATCGAACAAGTTGCAACCGATTGATTTGCGTGTGGTTGCCGCAACCAAGATTGACCTGCGCGAGGCATCATCACGCGGGGCATTCCGCGAAGATTTGTATTACCGCCTGAATGTCGTCCAACTTCACATTCCGCCATTGCGTGATCGAAAGGATGACATCCCCCTTCTGTTCCAGCATTTCATGAAAGAGGCGCAAGGACGGTTTGGCCGGGAATTTGCCCCGTTGAACGGTACCGAAATCGCCCGCCTGACGGCCCATGACTGGCCAGGCAATGTGCGCGAATTGCGCAATGCCGCTGAACGCCGGGTGCTGGGCCTTGATCCGTTTGCCGGTGACAGCGCACAGACAATCGAAAATGTCCTGTCGCTGCCCCAACAGGTCGAAGCCTTTGAAAAAGGCGTGATTTGCGAGGCCCTGCGCCAGCATGGCGGCCATGTCACTGCGACGGTCAATGCGCTGGGTGTCCCGCGCAAAACCTTCTATGACAAACTTGCCAAATACGGCATCGTCCCGGCTGAATTCCGCAATAAATCGGACGGCTGACACCACTTGGCAATGTGCCCTTAGGCGTCGATCATGGCTGACCAACGTCACCGGCCGGGAACCGCTTTTCCGGACGGTTTTGGTATTGGTCCTACCAATGGCAGACCCTGATTGCGCCCAAAATCCCGTAATCGATAAAAAAATTGCATTTTCAACTTGAGATATTGTGCGGAAGACCGCACATTGCGAAAGAGGGATGTGCGGGAAAGACAACAAAAATAAGAACTTACGCTGCACCGCACCATCGTGAAATACACCGCAAACCGCTGATATTACTTATCGTAATGGCAGATATGCAGAACTGGCCCGGCAATTGCAGTATTGCACCCCAGCGCCAGACGGCGACCTGAACGACGCCGATAACTGGCGCGCTACTGGGAAAACGCACAAAGCTTATAGGGAGACTATTGATGCGTCCGATTACCAAAAAACTTCTCGCAACCAGCGTTGCAATGGCAGCTGTTCTTGGCATGACCAGCGCAGCATCCGCACAGGTTGTTGTCAAATATGCTCACGTGGTTGCCCCGAACACCCCGAAGGGTCAGGGCGCTGAGTTCTTCAAAAAGCGTGCTGAAGAAATCCTTGGTGACAAGGTTAAAGTCGAAATTTATCCGAACTCGCAGCTGTTCGATGACGACAAGGTTCTGCCGGCAATGCTCCGCGGTGACGTTCAGCTTGCTGCACCGTCGCTTGCGAAATTCGGCAAATGGACCTCGAAGCTCGGCCTGTTCGATCTTCCGTTCCTGTTCAACGACATGGAAGCTGTTGAATGCTTCCAGAAAGGTGAAAAAGGCCAGGAGCTTCTGCTTTCGATGGCTGACAAGGGTCTCACCGGTCTTGGTTACTGGCACAACGGCCTGAAACAGCTTTCGGCCAACAAGCCGCTTTTGACCCCGGCTGACGCCGCTGGCCTGAAATTCCGTATTCAGAGCTCGGACGTTCTTGCTGCCCAGTTCGAAGCTGTTGATGCCGTCCCGCAGAAAATGGCATTCGCCGAAACCTATTCGGCACTTCAGACCGGCGTTGTTGACGGTCAGGAAAATACCTGGTCGAACATCTATTCCCAGAAGTTCTTCGAAGTTCAGGATTACATCACTGAATCGAACCACGGTCTGCTCGACTATCTGGTCGTGACCTCGACCAAATGGTGGGACGGTCTTGATCCGGAAATCCAGGCTGGTCTGAAACAGGCCATGGACGAAGCAACCGAATACTCGAACGGTCTGTCGGGCAAACTGGCCGACGAACAGCGCCAGCTGATCGTTAACTCGGGCGAAACCGAAATCGTCAAACCGTCTCCTGACGATGTCAAAGCATGGCGCGAAGCCATGAAGCCTGTCTGGGCTCAGTTCGAAGGTGATATCGGTGCCGATCTGATCGAAGCCGCCGCCGCCTGCAACAAGTAATTCCTCGAACCTAGAGGACCGTTACCGCTATGATTAAAACGGTCGTTGACCGGCTGGAGGAGGGCATTATTGCCCTCCTTCTCGCCGCCATGACGGTACTGACTTTCGTCAATGTCGTTCTTCGTTACGGCTTCAATTCCGGTATGACCTGGTCGATGGAAATCACCGAATTTCTGTTTGCCTGGCTTGTGCTTTTCGGCATGTCTTATGGCGTCAAGGTCGGATCCCATATCGGGGTCGATGCCCTTGTGCAGCTGTTTGCAAAACCCGCCCAGCGCATCACCGGTATCTTTGTTGCCCTGGTCTGCATGACCTATGCCGCGCTCATTCTTTATGGCGGCTGGGAAAGCATGACCTTCTATCACATGATCGGTATCGAGGCCGAAGATTCCCCGATCCCGATGTGGGTGGTCTATCTGATCCTGCCGCTTGGCGGTGCGTTACTGCTGTTCCGTCTCGGACAGGTCCTGTGGCGTATTCTTTCGGGTCAGCAAAACGGATTCTCGCTTGCCGACGAGGCACGCGAGGCGATCGAAACCATTGGCGAGGGCGATGAAGCCGAAGCCATGGCCGACGGCATGGTCCGTCGCGACAACGATAAATGATCGCGGGGGAACGCCTTAAATGACAATCGCATATCTGTTCATCACGCTGTTTGCGTTGATGGCGCTTGGCACCCCGATCGGCGTGGCGCTGGGCCTGTCATCCATCACCACCATCCTGTTCTTTGGATCGGACTCGCTTGCGACCCTGATCGAAAAACTGTTCAACGGGATGGAACATTACACCCTTCTGGCCATTCCGTTCTTCATCCTTGCCTCGACCTTCCTGTCGACCGGCGGGGTGGCACGTCGTCTGATCCGCTTTGCGGTGGATACGGTTGGCTGGTTCCATGGCGGCCTTGCCATGGCGTCCGTTCTGGCCTGTATGCTGTTTGCCGCTGTTTCTGGTTCCAGCCCGGCCACGGTTGTTGCCATTGGTTCGGTGGTGATCGCCGGCATGATCAAATCGGGGTATCCACGCAACTTTGCCGCCGGTGTGATCTGTAACGCCGGTACGCTTGGCATTCTGATCCCGCCATCCATCGTGATGGTGGTCTATGCCGCGGCAACCCAGGTTTCGGTCGGCCGCATGTTCCTGGCCGGTGTCATTCCCGGCTTGATCGCCGGTCTGATGCTGATGGCGGTGATCTATGTTGTCGCCCGGATCAAAAAGCTGCCCAAACAGGATCGTCCGAGCGCTTCGGAATGGTTTGAAGGCCTGTTTTCCGCATCCGGTGGCCTGCTTCTGGTGGTTGTGATCATGGGCGGTATCTATGGCGGGATCTTTACCCCGACCGAAGCCGCAGCCGTCGCATCCGTCTATGCCCTGCTGGTCGCTATCGTGTTTTATCGCGATATGGGCCCGATCAAGGGTGTTGCCTGGGTTCCGGAAAAAGGCATGGGTGTGGGCGCTATCATAGGCTACAACCTGCCTAAAATCGGCAAGGCCATCGCGCTGATCCCGTTCGACAAGGATATCCGCCACGTGCTGCTGGAGTCTGGCAAAGTGACCATCATGCTGATGTTCATCATTGCCAACGCCATGCTGTTTGCCCATGTGCTGACATCCGAACGCATTCCGCACACCATTGCAGAAACCATCATCAACTGGGGTCTGGAACCTTGGGCCTTCCTGATCGTGGTCAACATCATTCTGTTGATCGCGGGCAACTTCATGGAACCTTCGGCCATCCTTCTGATCATGGCACCGATCCTGTTCCCGATTGCGATGAAGCTTGGTATCGATCCGATCCATCTGGGCATCATCATGGTTGTGAACATGGAAATCGGCCTGATCACGCCGCCGGTCGGGCTTAACCTGTTCGTGACATCGGGTATCACCGGCATGTCGCTGGTTCAGGTGGTTCGTGCAGCCCTGCCTTGGCTGATGATCCTGCTGGTCTTCCTGATCATCGTGACATACATACCGGCAATTTCGACATGGCTTCCGACCATGCTGATGGGCCCGGAAAAGGTCATGAACTATTAGATCAGGCGAGAACTGAAAACCTTGCAAACGGCACCCCATCGCGGGTGCCGTTTTCTTTTGCGGCCTGTATTCTTTTGCCGCGTCAGACGGTTATATGCATAGCTGATATTCAGGCTGTCAAAATCGCCGGGCTGGAAAAAACAGAATTTCCGTGGATAATGGCACAAATTGAATCGTTTCAGGCTGCGATCCACCCGGCCCCGCCACCCGCAACGGTGCGGCCTTCCTGATGCCACTGCCATATCTGACCGGAATTTTCGCCCCGCCCGCTGTCCGGGTGTTGGCGATATGTCCCGTTTCCTGTCATTCCGGCTGGCCTTAAGGAAGTCCGCTAAAGACCGATACTGGAAACCGGACAGATCACGCCCCACCTGCCACCATAAGAAACGGATACGGAAGTCATGGCGAATACAGATGCCAGCGCCCCGATCAATACGCAGCGCCTTGCGATCCTGCTTGCCGCCCTGATCGCGACCGCACCATTTGCGATTGATACCTACCTGCCTGCCATTCCGGCGATGGCAGCAGATTTTGGCGCGCCGACGCATAATGTCGAAGTATCAATCAGCATGTTCCTGATTGGTTTTGCCCTGGGTCAGCTGATTGGCGGGCCGCTTTCGGATCGCGTTGGCCGTCGCCCGGTCGCGTTGATCGGGCTTGTGATTTACATCATCACCAGTGCGATCATCATCTTTGTCGACAGTTCCCTGTCGCTGAATGTCATGCGCTTTATCCAGGCGATTGGCGGCGGTTTTGCCCTTGTGATTGTCGGTGCATCGGTGCGCGACCTGTTTGATGGCAAGGATGCCGCGCGCATGTTTGCCCTGATCGCGGTGATCATGATGATTGCCCCGTTGGTCGCTCCAACGGTTGGTTCGGCCCTGCTGGTCTATTTCCAGTGGCAGGCGATTTTCGTCCTGCTGGTCATATATGGCAGCATCATGCTGGTGATTGTTTGGTTCAAGTTACCCGAAACCACCAAACTGCGCCCACGCTATGCCGGACCAGCACGACGGGTGTGGTGGACCTATCTGGAAGTCCTGCGTACGCGCAAGGCAGTTGGTTTCATGCTGGCCCACACCGGGGCAAGTGCGGTCATGTTCAGTTTCCTGACCGACAGCCCGTTCATGTATATTGATTATTTCGGCGTATCACCAAGCCAGTTCCCCTATCTGTTCGGGGCGAATGTCATTGTCATCGTGATCTGCAACCGCCTGAACAATCCGTTGCTGAAACGGCTTGAATGCCATCAGATACTTGCGATTGGCACCGCCCTTCAACTGGCGGCCGTGATCGGATTGTTCATTGCGGTGAATGCGTTTGAGCCGTCGCTATATGCTGTGGTGCCGCTGGTGATGGTTGCTGTCGGCATGATCGGGCTGACCGCACCAAACGCAACCGCGGCCTTCATGCAGTATTTCCCACATATCGGCGGGACGGCCACCGCCTTGATGGGGACCATACAGTTTGCCACCGGCGCATTAGCAGGCACCATTATCGGACAGGTCCATGACGGCAGTCTTCTGCCCGTGACAGCATCGATGCTGGCCTTTGGCATTTTCGCCAATGTCATGGTCCATTTCGTGGCCGAGGCAAAACAGATCGAACAGCCTGCCCCGGCCCAAACCGACGATACCGTCGCGGTTGCCGCAGATTAAGTACAGACCGGTTAATGCCAACAAGGAGCCCCACCAGATGGCAAAGATGAATTTCAACGATTACGGCCGCGCCATGGCCAAATATAACAGCTGGCAAAATGGTATTCTGTACGATCTTTGTGATCAGATTGGTGACGAGGAACGCCGCCGTGACCGCGGTATGTTTTTTGGCTCGATCCACGCAACACTTAATCATCTGCTGTATATAGATCACCGCATCCTCGGCATTCTGAAAACCGGACAGGCCGAGCCATTTGATGCCCGCACCGTCATGGCCGATGATTTCGAAACTCTTGGCAAAATGCGGATCGAAACCGACACGGCAATCGCCGAATTCGTCGATTCCAGCGATCATGGCTGGCAGGATGACATTCGCGAATTGATGGGGCTGGATGGTGTAACCCGCAAATTGCCGCGCCAGCTTTTCCTGATGCAGCTTTTCAACCACCAAACCCATCACAGATCGCAAATCACAAGCGAGCTTTACAAGATGGGTCTTGATTACGGCATTACCGACGTGCCGCTGACACCGGATTTGCCGTTGTGACCCGACCGTTACCTGCCTTCGAACACCGCTTTTCTTTTTTCCAGAAAGGCGGTGTAGCCTTCCTTGAAATCCGCACTGTCAAAGGCGCGGTATCCTTCGTCAAATTCCCTTGCGTCAATCGAACCGCCTTCTTTCAGGCGGTTGATCATTTTCTTGTGCAGGCGCTGGGTGATCGGTGCGCCACCGGCAATTCGGGTTGCTGTCGCCGTTACTTCCGCATCGAATGCATCAAGTGGCACATGCCGGGCGATAAAGCCGATTTCGCGCGCACGCGCGACATCAAAAACTTGCCCTTCCAGCAGGATTTCAAACAGGGTTGCTTCGCCCAGAAGATCCAGCATGATCTGCAATTCCGGATAGCCCAGCGTCGCGCCAAGCTTCATCGGCGGCACGGCGAATTTTGCATTATCGGCTGCAATCCGCAAATCGCAGGCCGCAGCCAACACAAACGACGCCCCGATGCACGGCCCGTCAATCGCCGCAATCACTGGATGCTGGCAAACCCGAAGCGCCTGCAAGGCTTCGGCATGGAGCATTCCGTAATCGCGCGCCTTTTCAAACCCGTCACGTTCGCGAACAAATTCATGAATATCCGCTCCGGCCCCAAATCCGGCCCCGCTGCCGCCGCGAATAACGATGCAACGCAGGTTGCTGTCCCCACCAAGATCGTCGGCAATCCGGGCAAGTTCCCCCCACATCGGCTTGGTCAGCGCGTTTTTGCGCTCCGGCTGCGAAATGGTGATGATTGCAATACCGCCGTCATTGATATCGACGACAAGTCCGGTTTCCTGCGACATGGCAGTGCCTTTCCGCTTAATTCGGTAAAGCTATACCAAATAAACCCAAAACCGCACTTTGCCAATGCCTGACAAGGGCTTGGGGTATTCTCACTGTCTTCGTGGCAGCAAATCAGGATGCAGGGACGTCGCGCATCCCATGCGCCCGAAGCCACACCGCCGCCGTCTCGATATCAGTTTCATAATGAACCAGCGGCGGCTTGATGCCGTGCGCAAACAGTTCCCGCCGAAGGTCATGCGATGTGCCGGTCAGAATGACCTCGATCCCGCGTCCGTGAGTCTTGCTTGCCAGCCCGGCAATCGTATTGGCCGCGGTTGAATCAAGAAACGGCACGGCAGCAAAATCAATGATCAGCGCCTTATGCGTATCACCAATCCGGTCCAGAACCGATCCGATGGATGCCGCGGCCCCGAAAAAGAACACGCCGGTAATCCGGTAAATCATGATGTCAGGATCGGTTGTCGATGAAATACCCGATGCCCCGGCCCCGCCGGTCGTGCCATCCGCCCGGTCTTCGGACACAAACGGGCTGTGGGTGGCAATTGCGGTCGTTTTTGACATCCGCTGGATAAACAGGACCGATCCCAAGGCAAAGCCGACCACAATGGCCTCCAGCAGATCACGGAAAATCGTCAGCAGGAACGTCACCAGCAACACCGCCGCATCACCGCGCGATGCACGCAGCAAGGTAGCAAAGGCATGTTTTTCGATCATGTTCCACGCGACGACCGCCAGCACCCCGGCCAGACTTGCCAGCGGAATGAAACTTGCTAACGGGGCTGCCACCAGAATGAACAGCAGCAAAAACAGCGCATGCAGAACCCCGGCAACCGGACCATGCGCACCCGCACGGATATTGGTCGCGGTGCGCGCAATCGTGCCGGTCACGCATATGCCGCCAAACAGACCCGATGCCATATTGGCCACCCCTTGGGCCACCAGTTCGCAGTTCGACCGGTGATGCCGCCCGGTCATGCCATCGGCCACCACGGCGGATAGCAGCGATTCAATGGCGCCCAGAAGTGCAAATGCAATTGCGTTGGGCAAAACCGCCTGCACTTTCTCAAGGGTGAATTCCGGTAGCACCGGCGCTGGAAAGTCGCCTGGTATACCGCCAAAGACGCTGCCGATGGTTGATACCGGCAGATTGAAAAATGCTGTTATCAACCCGGCCCCGGCGACGGCAATCAACATGCCCGGCCAGTGCGGACGCACCCGTTTGGTGCCAATGATCACAAGGATCGTCGCCCCGGAAAGGGCAACCGTTACAAGATCAATCCCCGGCAAAGCGGCCCAGATCGCCGGAAGTTTTTCCAGAAGCGGCCCCGGCTCCGCCCCCGACAGGGTCAGCCCCAGCAAATCCTTGATCTGGCTTGCGAAAATGATCACCGCAATCCCGGCGGTAAAGCCAACCGTCACCGGATAGGGAATGAATTTGATATAGGTGCCAAGCTTCAGTGCCCCGATGGCCAGCAACATCACGCCTGACAGGATGGTTGCAATAAGCAACCCGTCCAGCCCGTGCGCCTGCACCGTGCCCGCAACCAGAACGATAAACGCCCCCGCCGGTCCACCGATCTGAAAACGGCTGCCGCCCAGAAGCGACACCAGAATGCCACCGACAATCGCGGTATAAAGCCCCTGCGCCGGAGAAACGCCCGATGCAATTGCAATCGCCATCGATAGCGGGAGGGCGACAATCGCCACTGTCAAACCGGCAATCGCATCAGCGCGAAGCTCTTTAAGTCCGTATCCTTCGCGCAGGACGGTAACAAGTTTCGGTGTAAACAGTTCGGCATATCCGGGTTCGGATGCCGGATTGATCTTCGAGGTTCTGGTTTCCATAGTCTCCGGCAGCCTTGCAAAAGGCGGCGGGATCGTCGGCATAAGTCGGCGGTCGCCGTCGCAAAATTCGTTGCGTTTTATTCCTCACCCTGCCCGTTATCCCGGGCAGGTCGCGTTTCAGGTTCCTTCAGGCGCACACCGCGTCCGGTCGCAATGCTCGGTGCCTGATCACCAATCAGCTCGATCCCGGCCCGGTCAAGTGCATCAACCACCTTGGCCAGCGTATCGACCACACCGCGCACATTGCCCTTGCTGGACTCCATCCGCTGGATGGTTGGCACAGAAATCCCGGCCATCTCAGCCAGTGTTTTCTGATCAATGCCCAGCAACGCACGCGCCGCGCGCATCTGTCCTGCGGTGATCATGAAGCAAACCCTCTATCCAAACATGACCGAAGCCTAACAAAAGGTATCTGAAACTGCAATTATGATATCTAAGATATCAGTTTTGATATTTCAAATCGGCACTGCGTTATTCGCATCCGGCTCTGCTGCCCGCAAATTTGCCCCCGGCAACACCGGGCACCTGATCCTGACCAGCTGGACAGCGGCTTTTCTTTGCGCTTTGCGTTCAAAAACGCTAAGACGTGCGCAAATATTCGATCCGAAAAAGGGTATAGTCGCCATGACCAACGAAACTTCGACCGCGCATTGCTCGTATGCCGCCAAAACCGTCGCAAAGATTTTGCTTGATATCGGGGCTGTGAATTTCCGCCCGGAAGAGGCCTATATCCTGACATCCGGCTGGGCAAGCCCGGTCTACATCGATTGCCGCAAGCTGATTTCCTTCCCGCGCGCACGCCGCAAGGTCATGGAACTTGCCGCGCGTCAGGTTTCCGACAAGGCCGGTTACGAGGCATTTGATGCGGTCGCCGGTGGTGAAACCGCGGGCATCCCCTATTCCGCTTGGCTGGCCGATGTCCTGGACCTGCCGATGCAGTATGTCCGCAAGAAGCCAAAGGGATTTGGCCGCAAGGCACGGATCGAGGGCGACATCCACGAAGGCCAGCGCGTTCTTCTGGTCGAAGACCTTGCCACCGACGGCGCATCAAAAGTCAATTTCGTCAATGCCATCCGCGAAACCGGCGCCGAATGCAAACATGCCTTTGTCGTGTTCTTCTATGGTGTGTTCCCCAACGCGCTTGAGGAACTGAAAAAGGACGACATCGAACTGCATTACCTGGCAACCTGGGCCGATGTTCTGGCCGTTGCCGAAGAAGGCGAATACTTCCCCAAAGAAGCCATCGAAGGCGTTCGGGCCTTCCTTGCTGATCCAATCGGCTGGTCAAAAGCCAATGGCGGAAAGCACGACTAAGCCGGCAACACATTGCCAAATTCAGACGCCCGCAGGGAAAATCTGCGGGCGTTTTGCTTTTGATGGCCGGTCTAACGAGATTTATCCCGCCATATCCAATTCCGGCTTTGTCACCTTTGCCGGGATCGCCGCCCCAACCTCGCGTGCCTTTTTAAGGTGCTCCGCAGGGTCATTGCCGTCGGCCAGCAACATCAATTCCGAAGTTGCGACTTTCACTCCGCAATAATCAAAAATGCCCTGATGGATTTGCAGTTTCATGGCCCCGAAATATCCATGCCGGGCAAACGTGCCAAGTCCTGCCCCACCAATCGCGACAAGATGAACCTTCAGATGGTTCAGCTTTTTGATCACCTTTTCACCGTCAATATCCTCATAGGCCCAGCCATTTGAAAACACCCGATCGATCCAGCCTTTCAGGATTGCGGGCATCGACCACCAGTAAATTGGAAAAACCAGCACCAGCGTATCGGCGGCATCAATCCGCCTTTGTTCGGCAAGCACATCGTCCGGAAACGGTGACCTCATCTCGAAGGCCGCGATATCGTCCTGATTGAAGCGCGGATCAAATCCCTCCTCCGACAGATCGGCAAGCTCGAAACTGTGTTCGGACCCGGCATCCTCAATCCCTTTGCCAATTTGATTGGCGACCGCATGACTGAACGAACCGGAATTTGGATGGGCGACAACAACAAGCGCGCGCATGGCTTATCTCCTTGCTAAGTGATTGCCTCTCAACGGCAATCATTATATACTATAAGTAAGTTACTATCTGTAAGTTACTTTTGGTATATAGCCATGTCAAGTCTCGGTGCAAAAAAGTCTCCGTTGCATAAGCCCCGTAAACGTATGACCCGCGAAGATCGCAACCGGCAACTTCTCGACGTTGCCTGGAAGATGATCCACGACGGCGGAACCGAGGGGCTTAGCCTTGGAAATCTTGCCGAACAGGCCGGGGTTACCAAACCGGTGGTCTATGATCATTTTGGCACCCGGTCTGGTTTGCTGATCGCGCTTTATCAGGATTACGACCAGCGCCAGACCGCATTGATGGACGCCACTCTGGCCCGAAGCAGCCCGACCTTGCGCGACAAGGCATCGGTCATCGCGGCATCCTATGTTGACTGTGTGCTGTCACAGGGACGCGAAATTTCGGGCGTGATCGCATCGCTTGCCGGATCGCCGGAACTCGAACAGGTCAAGCGGGACTATCATCTTCTGTTCATTGATAAATGCCGCGATATCCTGTCGTCTTTCAGCCCAACGGGGAAAATCCCCATGCCGCGTCTTTGGGGCTTTCTGGGTGCCGCTGAGGCCCTCTCCTATGCCGCGGCAACCGGTGAAATCACCGCCGATCAGGCAAAGCAGGAATTGTTTGAAACCATCATCGCCATGGTATCGCGTGATAACCATGCCTCCGGGAACTGATGGCGCCAGTGCTGTCACATGCCCTTTTCTGGACATCGGGTTTAACAGGGTCCAATATATTCCAAAGCAAAAGCAAGGCCGTATGATAAATGGCACTGTCAGGTTATGGGAACGGCCCGGGCGCATCATCGCTTTGCGGCCAAAGGAGCAACTCATGAAGATCAGAAGCGCTGGCCTCCTGTCCGGTCTTGTTGTTTCCGCTTTGATACTCTCGGGCTGCGTGCAACCCACCGCACAAAACAATCCCGCCGCTGATACCACCGCGGAAATAGTAACTCCGTGGGGTGGCCCGACCACGGCAACATCCGCGAATGCCGCAAATGACAAATTCGTCATGACTCCAAATCCCCAAAAGGCCGCAATCACCGACATACAGCGCCAACAGATCGACGAGGCACGCATCGCGCTCGACATCCTTGATCGCATGGCACAACGTTGTGTGCAGCAAAATGACCCGGCAGCCTGCAATACACTTCAGACCAACTGGTCAACCCTGTCACAGCAATTGCACAAAAGCCTTTCGATCATTTCGGGTGACAACATGGGGGTAATGCCATCGGCCGGTGCGCCAATAATGAGCGATCCGACCGCGGGAGCAACACCCGGTCTGGTAACATCCCCTGCCCCGACAACGATGCCGCAGAATGGTACACCTACCATGGAAAAGACCATTCCGATGATGTCCAAGCCCGTTGATGGATGATGCCTTTTACCAATGACCATTTTCTCGCCACAGGGTCACGCGATACTCAGATACACGCGATAAGTGCAATTTGAGATAGAACAAAGAACGCCACCACTGATCGCATTAGACTGCTTCTCATAACCACGCTAGCCGCCTTGATCGAAGGCGGTGCTGCCCGGAAAAGGAGACTGGCAGATGTATCGGGATATCCTTGTTCATATCGACAATTCAGCCCCTTGCGCACAACGGCTTTCGGTTGCCCTGAAGGTTGCCAAGGCGCAAAAAGCCCATCTGACCGGGCTGTTTCTTCTGCCCTATGCCGAAATTCCACGTTTCATGGAAGTTCAGATTTCTCAGGAAATCGTCAATCAGCAGCGCGCGGCCATGGCCGAAACCGCCAAGGAAGCCAAGCGCGACTTCGCAAAAGCCTGCGAAGACGCTGGTGTTACCTTCAGTTGGCAGGAAACGCCATGCTCGGCAGCCGAGATTGCCGACACGGTTGCCATGTATGCCCGCCATCATGACCTGACGGTTCTGGGCCAGTATGACCCGGACAGTGCCGATCCGTCCTCAACCTCGGAAATGCCTGACAAGGCCATTCTGACCGCTGGCACCCCGGTTCTGGTCGTCCCCTATGCCGGTCGGTTCGAAACGATTGGCGAACGCGTTATGGTTGCGTGGAAGCCGTATCGCGAAGCCGTCCGTGCGGTGAATGACGGCATGGCCTTTCTCGAAAATGCCAAATCGGCCCTCGTTCTTTGTGCCGATCCGAACAAGGGCGCCCGTGACTCCATTCCTGTTCCCGGTGTCGATATCGGTTCGCGGCTTGAACGCCACGGGGTGAATGTCCGCAAGGAGAATATGAATGCCAGCGGCATCAGCGTTGGCGATCTTCTGCTGTCGCGTGCGGCCGATGAAAGCATCGACCTGATCGTTTGCGGTGCCTATGGCCGCCCGCGCCTGCGTGAATTGATGATGGGGGGTGTGACACAGCATCTTCTGCGTCACATGACGGTGCCGGTTCTGATGTCGCACTAGGCTGCGACCAACGACATCGTTACCAAGCCGGCCGGTGCCCTTGCCCGGCCGGTTTTGTTTGTCGGTTTCGTTTTTGCCGATCACGCCAAAGATCTTCGCCAAAGCATGGTCCAACTAATGATTCCCATGCCGGAAATAGCTGACTAAAGTGCCTGAAAGCATCAGGATCTTTCCTGCACGAAACAGAGGTTCGCCATGAACACCAACGCCACCACCACGACAATCGATACTGCCCCGACCGCCAAAGGCAATTCCGCAGCCAGCCGCGATATCGCAAGCTATCTTCATCCCTATACCAACCTTGCCACTCACGAAAAAACCGGGCCGCATATCATTTCAAAGGGTCACGGGATTTATGTGACCGATGACAATGGCCGCGATTTTATCGAAGGCATGGCCGGTCTTTGGTGTGCGTCGCTGGGATTTGGCGAAAATCGCCTTGTGAAAGCCGCGACAAAGCAGCTTGAAACCCTGCCCTATTACCACACCTTCGCATCACGCAGCACCAACCCGGCGATTGACCTGGCCGAAAAGCTTCTGGAACTTGTACCCGTCCCTATGTCCAAGGTTTTCTTTGCCAATAGCGGATCAGAAGCAACGGATTCCGCGGTCAAGATGGTCTGGTATTATCACAATGCGATTGGCCAACCGGAAAAGAAGAAGATCATTTCGCGCAAGAAGGGCTATCACGGGGTGACGGTGGCTGCGGCCTCGATGACGGGGCTTCCGGGCAACCACAAGATGTTCGACCTGCCGATTGACCGCATCATCCATACCGAAACCCCGCATTACTGGCGCGAGGCCCAGCCCGGCGAGGAAGAGGAGGATTTCGCGACCCGTCTTGCCGAACAGCTTGAAGACCTGATTCAAGCCGAAGGCCCGGAAACCATCGGGGCGCTTATCGCCGAACCGATCATGGGAGCCGGTGGCGTGATCGTGCCGCCGCGCACCTATTTCGAAAAGGTGCAAGAAGTTCTGGACCGGTATGACATCCTGTTTATCGCTGACGAGGTCATATGCGGATTTGGCCGGACCGGACGGATGTTTGCCACCGAAACCTTCCGGCTTAAACCCGACATGATCACGGTCGCCAAGCAGCTTTCATCGGCCTATCAGCCGATTTCGGCCCTGTTCATCAATGACAGGATTTATCAGGCTGCGAAAAAGGCATCCGACGAGATCGGTACATTTGGCCACGGCTTCACCTATTCCGGCCATCCGGTCGCGGCTGCCGTTGCGCTTGAAACCCTTAAAATCTATGAGGAAGACGGCATTATCGACCATGTCCGCAATGTCATGTCGCCATTCCAGAAACGCCTCAAGGACCTCAATAAATTCGAACATGTCGGCGAAACCCGCGGACGCGGGCTGATTGGCGCATTTGAACTGGTCCAAGACAAATGCCTGAAAACACCAATGCAGCCTGTCGGTGCTGCCGGTAAGGCGGTTGTTGCAAAATGTATGGACCACGGTGTGATCCTGCGTGCACTTGGCGATAGTGTCGCCTTCTGCCCGCCGCTGATCATTACCGAACAGCAGGTCCACGATATGTTCGACAAGGTCGAAGCTGCTCTTGGGGACTGGCACAACAGCCTCGGCTGAAATATCCCAGAACAGAAAACCTTTACAAAACAAATAGATGCCGCTGCATCGATGAAGACGCAGCGGCATCGCCATAGCAAGAAACTTTCAATTAATGGCGGTTGATAGATTTTATTGCTTGTTTGAATTGATTTAATTGTGGGTCGGAAGTCCTTTCAAAACCTTGCCAAATGCGATCAATAGCGCCAAATTGGGAACAGGAATTGAACAGGGAACCACCCAACGCCATGAGTGATGGCGAGATCGACAAACAATGAATGGACGCCTTCTTTGACAGCGTGGTTCGCAGCGACACTGAAAACGACAATCGAAGTGAAACTGGAATCGCTTTAAAATTTTTGACAAGGGTCAATGCCAAGTCGGAAGCCATGTCCGATAAGGAAGTTATCAAGACCCGGTCAAACGGGACCATGCTGATCCGGAGATGTACGCATATCCGGCCAGGACCAGAGCTTTGCCAAGGGTGAGAGAACGGGATGAAAGACAGCCCGTACCTGCGGTAAAGAGACAGGCGAAAGACACAAAAGATGAATTATAACACCTTCTTTAAAGACGCGTTGTCCGGCCTCAAAGCCGAAGGCCGTTACCGCGTATTCGCCAATCTTGAACGCATTGTCGGTGAATTTCCCAAAGCCATGTATCACCCGGGAAACGGTGATGCGCCGCGCAAAATTACGGTCTGGTGTTCGAACGACTATCTTGGCATGGGACAGCATCCGAAGGTTCTTGAAGCCATGCAAAACACCATCACCGGTCAGGGTGGCGGTGCAGGTGGCACGCGCAATATTTCCGGTTCCAACCATCTGCATGTCGCGCTAGAGCAGGAGCTCGCCGATCTGCATGGCAAGGAAGCAGCCCTTTTGATGACATCGGGCTATGTTGCCAACTGGACGACGCTTTCAACCCTTGGCTCGAAACTCCCGGATTGTGTGATCATTTCCGACTCGTTTAACCACAATTCCATGATCGAAGGCATGCGCCATTCCAAGGCGGAACGCCGGATCTGGAAACATAACGATGTCGAACATCTTGAAGAAATCCTGCGCGATCTGGGACCGAACCGGGCCAAGATCGTCGCGTTCGAGTTCTGTTTATTCAATGGATGGCGATATCGCGCCAATCACAGAAATCCTTGATCTTTGCGAAAAATACAACGCGATCTCCTATCTCGACGAAGTGCATGCGGTCGGCATGTATGGCCCGCGTGGCGGCGGCGTTGCCGAACGCGACGGCGTAATGGATCGTGTCGATATCGTTCAGGGCACGCTTGCCAAGGCATTTGGCGTGATCGGTGGCTATATCGCGGCCAAACATGAAATTGTCGATTTCGTGCGCAGTTTCGGGAATGGCTTTATCTTCACCAGCTCTCACCCGCCCAGCATCGCGGCCGGAGCACTGGCCTCGGTCCGCCACCTCAAGGACAGCAATATAGAACGTGAAGCCCAGAAAGAACGTGCCGAAACGCTGCGCGAACGCATGCGGACCGCCGGTCTTCCGGTGATGGATGCGCCAAGCCATATCGTGCCGCTGATGGTGGGCGATGCAGCAATGTGCAAGGAAGCCAGCGACCGTCTGCTGTTTGATCACGACATCTATGTGCAACCAATCAACTACCCGACCGTACCGCGCGGCACAGAACGGCTGCGCTTTACCCCCGGCCCGCTTCACAATGATGAACTGATCGATCATCTGATCGACTCGCTTCTGGTGGTTTGGGGCCAGCTTGGTATTGCCAAGGCAGCCTGAGACTTAAAATCCCACTGCATATGACAGAATACTGAAGGCCGTTGATTATCGACGGCCTTCTTTTTTGTGTCTGCCACTCATTGCGGGCCCCTTCTTCGGCAGATCGGGAAATGATTGTTCTCGTGATGCGGTTGTTTGCTTTCGAAACTTCCCGTCCTATATTGATGCTGTTGCCATCACACGATGTTGGGACAGAAGCCATTTGCCATCTTGCAATTAAGAACCGTTCGCGCTAACTTCGGTGTCTGCAACATGACAGGGACCGTTTATGTATTCGGATAGAACCTTGCTGCCCAAAGAATGTCTGCGCCTTTGCGCACTCGGCACCCTTGCCCTTTCCGATAAACCGATCAGCTATGCCGATCTGGCCAATTCAGTGCGCCATTTTACCGCCCATATCATGGGGCCGTCGCTTGATATGATGGGGAGCTCGCTTCAGCTTCTTAAGCTTGAAGGGTTGGTGCGCGAAGATTGCAACAGCGGGTCATATTCGGATGCGCAATTGTCGCTGACCAAGGCCGGACATGACAAGTTCAAGGAACTGATGCAGGGCACGCTTCGTGATACATCAGGCGAGCTTTCGCGCCTTGTGATGGCACTTAAAATGCGGTTCCTGCATCTGCTGGATGACGAGACGCGCCGCGACCAGATCGAAATCCTGCATGACGTTTGCGAACTGGAACTTGATCGCGTTCTGGCACTTCGCGAAGAGCATGCGAACGAAGCTGCCCCATTCACCGGATGGCTTGACATGGAAGCACGTCGACTGAAACAAAAACGCGATTGGCTGAAAAGTCTGTTGGCCTAATTCCAATTCCCGTTATAGTCGAGAGATAGACCCGCAGGTAGCGGGTGCCAAGTCACAGGATGGGACGGGTCCGATCATGCTTATCCGCGATGAGACAGAGGCCGATATTCCGGCAATCCACGCATTGCTGGCGAATGCGTTTGCAACCGCACCACATAGCCAGCAAACCGAACATCTGATCGTGGATGCATTGCGCGACAAGGGCCGTTTAAGCCTGTCGCTTGTGGCAATCGAAGATGACGAACTTGTCGGTTGCGTTGCCTTTTCACCGGTAAAAATCGATGGCCAAGAAAGCGACTGGTTCGGTCTTGGCCCGGTTGCGGTTAACCCCGACCGGCAGGGCTTGGGGATCGGATCAGAGTTAATCCAGGCCGGAATCGCCAGACTGCGTATCAATGATGCAGCTGGTTGCGTGGTCCTTGGCGAACCGGACTACTACAGCCGCTTTGGCTTTGCGCCCCTGCCCGATCTGAAACTGGAAGGCGTTCCCGACCAGTATTTCATGGCTCGACCGCTGATCGATACTATTCCGGCAGGAAATGTTGATTACGACCCGGCCTTTTACATCGCCCCGCAGCACTGAACAAAAGAAAACAGCCGGAAATTCCCGACCGTCAGCCGTTTGATAGCCTGTCATCAACAGCTATTGCGGTCCCCGTTTGATCCGGATTTCGACTCAGTACAAATGCTGCCCGCCGGTGACAAAGATCTCCGTGCCGGTGACATAGCTGCTGTCGTCGCCGACCAGATAATGCACGGCGGCGGCCACGTCTTCGGGGGTGCCCATTCGGTTCATCGGGATGCGGGGCACCAGTGCCTCGTATTCAGGGGAAATCATTGCCGTTTTGATTTCCCCGGGGGCGACAGCATTAACCCGCACCCCCAGTTCGGCAAACTCCACCGCCATTTCACGTGTCAGCCCCGAAAGGGCGGCCTTCGACGTGGAATAAGCCGACCCGGCAAAGGGATGGACATAGTGGCCCGCGATCGAGGTAATGTTGCAAATTGCCCCCTTGCCCCGGTGCAGGGCAGCGGCAAAGCCGCGCGACAAAGTCAGCGGGGTAAAGAAGTTCAGTTCGAACACATCACGCCATGCCTCGATATCGCCATTCAGGCAGCCCAGCCGTTCTTTATACGGCGTCTTGGGCGATACACCTGCATTGTTCACCAACGCATGAAGCGGATCGTCGCCCAGTACTTCGTTGGCCTGTTTGATGAAAAATTCGACATCTTCGGGTTTGGAAAGATCGGCGGCAATATGAATACCTTGTGCCGGATCACGCGGGCAACTGGGCGGCGGGGCCTCGCGCGAGCAGCAAATCACCCGCCAGCCACGCGCGGCAAAATAACCGACCGTAACATGGCCGATCCCGCGGCTTGCGCCGGTCAGGACAACGGTTTTCGGGGCATTGGTATTCATTGGGCGGCTCTTTCAAATCCCGCGCGCCAAAATGGCGCGTTATATCGTGCAATAATCTTCTTATAGCATTGCTATCCGCGGCAGGCACCTGTCGCAACACGCGTTCCTATATAGGATGAAGGTTGTGCCAAAACCAGTCAAACGGCTATGATCATTGTCAATTCAGGAACGGACATCCGATGTGCAGCCAATACCAGCTTATCAGCGACATGAATGCGTTTCAGGCGCAATTGGCCATCGACCTTACGGATATCATTCGCAAGGAAGCATCGGATTTTCCCAATGAAACCGTCCCTGAAGATCAGGAAGAACTGGAAACAGAGACGGACGAAACCGTCTTTGAAACACTTTCAGGCATTCGCCGCCCGACCGATCCGGTGATTGTCATCCTGCCGGGGCAAAAACCCGTCTTGCGCCGCTGGGGTTTAAGCGTTGCGACACTGAACGCGCCATTGATCAATGCACGCGCCGAAACCCTTGATCAAAAGCCGACCTTTCGTCCGTTGCTGGAACGGCGTTGCCTGATCCCGGCGACAAGCTGGTTTGAATGGCGCAAGGACGGCGCGGTCAAACACAAAACCCGTATTACCCTGCCCGATCATCAGCCAGTGCTGTTTGCCGGGCTTGAAAATGGGACGGAGGCAGTAATTATCACCTGTGCCCCCGCGCCCTCGATCGCGCAGATCCATGACAGAATGCCCACCGTGATCGGACCGAACCATATCGCCGGATGGCTTGATCCCGCCAACCGGTTTTACACCGTGCGTCACATGCTGGGCCCGGTGCCCGATCATGTTCTGAAATGGTCCGAAGATTTGCCGGACAGCACCAAAACCGCCAAGCAGGACGACGGCCAGATCGATCTTTTCTGATCGGCCGGTCATGGATTTAGCGGTTTATTCGCTATCCGCGTCATTCGCCGCACAGGGCGTTGCATTGCAGGCGCTAACAGTGCCGGTGGCAACATTGCCATAACCGGCCACAACCGCACCAAGATCGGGCAAACCGACATTCTGGCGGGCGAGTTCCCGGGCCAGATCCTCGGACATGGAAGCGAAATCAATGACATCGCGAAGTGATAACATGGGAATTCCCCTGCCAGACGTTTCTTCCACTGTTCTTTTATCGGGCGGAGAGCCTCGTTAATCGGGCTTCCGTCTTTGTAAGATTTCAGTAACGGTGGCCGGTTTTCTTCGCAGACGCAACAAAAAAAGGCGCAGAAGACTGCGCCTTTAGTGTCATATACCAATGATCATACAAATAATCATCCGGATATCAGGAGGTTACGTGACCCTTGGGTCAATGCATTATCCAAAGCGGCAAGGTGCATTTTGCCAGCATGTCCTGCGTCACCCCACCAAGGATCATTTCCTTGAAACGTGAATGGCTGTACGCGCCCAGAACGATGCTATCGGCACCAACCTTTTCCGCCTCCGATATCAAGGCATTAGCAACATGCGACTGTTCGGGTAATTCGGACACCCTTGCCTCGACTCCATGCCAGACAAACTGTTCGGCCAATGCCTTGGCACAAGCCCGGCCATGAGGGACTTCGCCGACACTAACGATGGTGACTTCCTTGGCCGTACGCAGAAGCGGCATGGCCGATGTCACGGCGCGCGCGGCTTCGACCCCGCCATTCCAGGCAATCACGACTTTTTCACCAACGGTTTCCGGTGTTTTTTCCGGTGCAACCAGTAACGGGCGACCGGTTTCCATCAGGGCGGCATCAAAGGTTAGCGACGCGGCAGCTTCGCGCGGATCGCGGCCAATCACGACAAGATCAAACAAACGACCGCGTCGTGCGACCGTTTCGTCCTCGCGACCGTTATCACGCCGCCATGCGCAGGTCGCCTGAAGATCAGGCATCGGAACCGCAGCCTCCGCGACGGCGGCGGCATCGCGTGCCGCGTCATAGGCTGCACGCCCGCGGGTTTCACGTCGCTGGGTTTCGCTTTCGGCTGCCCGCATCATTTCTTCGATGATCAGACCCGACATACCTTCACCCACAATCGGGATCGCATCCTGGGGTTCGGCCGCGACAAACAATGCTTCGAGATGTGCATTAAATCTTTTGGCCGTTCGAAACGCCAGATCAAGTACCCGCTGATCTATATTCGAACCTGCCACCGGAGCCAGAATCGTTCTTACTGCCATCGCACTCACTCCCGAGATTGGTGTGTCTTTCGACACATATGTCTTGTTGCGGTCAGTTCAACGCGTCAAGACGTCATGCAGGGCCAGTCTGCAACCGCAAAACGCATCTTTCCTTGTTCAAGATCAAAACTTTCATAAAAGAACCCGTTTTAATCAACGAAACCGCCCTTTCCGCTACGAATTGCTTAGCTGGTGACGAAATCCAGTGTAACATCAAACCAATGCGTTGCTGAACGACGAAGATTAAATAGATTAACCGGTTTGTCGAATTCAACGCGCCAGAAAATAGCCGAACCGACTGCGAGAATGGATACTGCGCCTGATGCCTTATAGCAATTTACACAAAAACGCTCGCGATGCCGCAGAGTTCCTGAAAACATTGGGAAATGAATGGCGCCTTATGGTTCTTTGTTCACTGGGAACAACCGAAAAATCGGTCAGCACACTGGAAGGTGAACTGGGCATCAAGCAATCGGCTCTATCACAGCACCTTGCCAGATTACGCCGTGACGGGCTGGTGAAAACGCGCAGGGAATCGCAAACGATTTACTATTCACTGGCCAATCCCGATATCATGAAGATCATCGGCGTATTGCAGGAAGTATTCTGCCCTCCCGAGGAAGCTTAAGACTTCCTCCGACCCGAAACGCGCAGATCCCGGGGGCCGCGCGTTTGCATTTCCGGAATCTGGCAACGTTTCCGAAACCTCTCAGGGGAACAGCTTCTGCAGGTTCCACCCCTTGTCGTCGGCATCGCGGGTGTAAAGCTGGCGATCATGCAGGCGAAACTTACCCTCGGACCAGAACTCGATACGATCAGGGATCAGGCGGAAACCGCCCCAATGGTCTGGGCGTGGCACTTTTCCCAGTCCGAACCTGGCGGTAAATTCAGCAACCCGTTTTTCCAGATCGAACCGGCCGCTCATTGGGCGGGACTGGATTGAAGCCCAGGCACCAAGCTGGCTACCGCGCGGACGCGATGCGAAATATTCATCTGATTCCGCACCGTCAACGCGCGTAACTGCCCCTTCGATACGCACGCATTTCTCTAGCGACTTCCAGTGAAAGCACAGTGCGGCAAAGCTGTTTTCGGCAAGCTGATCGCCCTTGCGGCTTTCATAATTGGTATAAAAAACAAAGCCGCGCTCGTCGAACCCCTTTAGCAGAACGATACGTGCCGAAGGCCGCCCGTTGGCATCAGCTGTCGCCAGCGTCATCGCATCGGGATACGGTTTCTCCTTGTTTTTCGCCTCGTTAAACCACACGTCAAAAAGATCGAACGGAACCGAATGGGCTTCATGCCCAATTTTTGGCGTATTTTTTTCGTCCATTGGGGTCAGGATTCCTTTGATAGTTCAAAATCCGCACCAAATTCGAAAGATACGGGTTTTGGATATACGTGAAACGACACACTCAAGATCGTTCCGTAGATACAGAACATATCGGTTGGGACAGGAAAGACAAGGTAGGCAAATAAATATGAAATTCCGTCATATCGTTATCCCCGTCATGATGACCGCATTCATTGCCGGTTGTGCACAGGATCAGGGTCAGAAACAGACCGCAGGCACCCTTCTGGGCGCGGTTGGTGGTGCTGTTGCAGGTGCCCAGTTCGGTAAAGGATCGGGGCAGCTTGTAGGTGTCGCACTTGGTACGCTTGCCGGTGCCTTCATCGGTAGTGAAGTAGGCCGGTCGCTTGACAATGCGGACCGTGCCATCATGGCGCAGAATACCCAGCGGACACTTGAAAGTGCCCCCACGGGCCAGACTTCGACCTGGAACAATCCCGATACCGGTGCGCGGGGTACGGTAACCCCGGTTCGCACCTATCAGGAGCCCAAAACCCAGGAATATTGCCGTGAATACCAGCAAACCGTCACCATTGGCGGCAAGCAGGAAGAAGCTTATGGCACCGCATGCCGCAAGCCGGATGGCAGTTGGGAAGTTGTGAACTGATCTTCACGGCATGACATTTAAAAAAAGCGGCGCGTTCCTTGCGGACAGCGCCGCTTTTTCATATCTGAGCCATGTCAAGGACAGCAATTAAAACAAATGGCTTCCTTGCCACAGCCGATACAGGCTTATAATACATCTATAGAGTTTCCCTTTATCCAACCGGTCAGGCGATGCAGGATCCCTACAAGACTTTGGGCGTTGCCAAAAACGCCACCCAGGACGAAATCAAGAAAGCCTATCGCAAACTTGCGCGCGAGCTTCATCCGGACGTCAATCCCGGCGACACCAAGATCGAAGAGCGGTTCAAAAAAGTTTCGGCCGCCTATCATCTTCTGGGGGATGCCGAACGTCGCAAGAAATATGATGCGGGCGAAATTGATGCTGATGGCCGTGAAACCGGGCCGTTTGGCCGTGGTGGTGGCGCGCGTTACAGCGGTCAGGCAGGTGGCGATCCGTTCGGATTTTCCGGTGCCAATGCCGAGGATATCTTTGACGAGATTTTCGGCAAAGCTGGCCGTGGTGGTAGCGGATTTGGTGGTTTTGGCGGTCGCAGACAGGCCGAAAAGGTCAAGGGACCCAATATTTCCTATGAACTGAGCCTTGATCTCGCCGAGGCGATTATCGGCACGACCAAGCGCATCAACCTTGCCAGTGGCAAAAGTCTTGAAGTCCGCATTCCCGCCGGAAGCGAAGATGGCCAGACCCTGCGCCTGAAAGGCCAGGGGATGGCGGGCATGAATGGCGGGGAAGCAGGCGATGCGCTGATCAAGCTGCATGTCCATCCCGATAAAACGTTCCGCCGCGAAGGCAATGACCTGCATTGCGATCTTGCAATCAGTCTAGCCGAGGCAGTTTTGGGTGGCTCTATCGAAGTCCCAACGATCAATGGCAAAGTCAGCATGAAACTGCCGGCCAATGCCAATAGCGGCACGAAACTGCGCCTTCGCGGCAAGGGTGCGGCCTATGCCCGGGGTGACAAACGCGGCGATCAATATGTCCATCTGACTGTCAAGCTGCCGGAAAATCGCGATGACGAACTGATCGATTTCGTCCGCGAATGGTCGGAAAAGCATCCCTATAAGGCGCGCTGATACACTGATCCGGCGTGCCCCGTTGACGATTTGACCAGACTCAAGACCTGATCGGGTTTTCACGGGCATTCTGCCTTTGCAGTTTCATCTGACAAAGGCAGAAACCATGCGACCCATTGCACTTTCGACCGTTCTGGCCGGTGTTGCCCTGATCGGACTTACGGCATTTGTCGGCACGTCACGTCCGACACTTGAACTTTCCTATACCGCCGATTGCCAAAACAGCGCCAAATGGCAACGCTTCCTTGAGACCGAAGGTTTCGATGTTCGTGCCGCACAGGTCAGTAACCTGTCGCTTTCGGAACAGCAGGCGATGATGATTACCCCGGCATCAATGCGCGATTGCAAGATCGGGCGGGTTGCGGGTTACAGCGTGATCGGCGAAGTTCCGTCGGGCGATATCGTAACGCTTTTGCGGCGCAAACCGGCCGATGTCATCGCTCTTGCCCGTGACGATCAAACCGACGAAACAGTCGCGATCCATTATGACGGCTCCGTCGAACGCAGCAGGTCATCGCAATGAGGGGTATTTCGCGCTTGCGGCTTGCCTTCACAGGGATCGGAGTGGTGACGGTTGGCGTATTGTGGGGCAGTGCGGCCATGGTTTGGCTGTCATTGCCGGACGGATCGCCAACTTTCTTGCCTGCAGACAGCCTTTTGCCCGCAATCGCGATCAGTCTCGCGATCTTTGGCGGACTTGGCTTTGGAGCGGCGGTTTTGACCGAACGCTGGGAAAATGAAAGCCTTAGAAACCGGTCATCAAACCGGTCCTAGGTTGGGGCCAGTGGCAGGCCCCTATTTCTTCCCCCGCCCGACCATGATCATGTCCCTATCCTGTGCGCTTCCGGCAAAGGCATCGAACTGCCGGCCGATCTTTTTGAACACGGCAAGGCATTGTTCAAGTTCTTCGTCGGAAACATCAGAGAAAATCTGGGCGCGCACACCCTGTATCACCGCCTGGATCTGACGCAATGCCGGTTCGGCCTTTGCGGTCAGATGAACGGTTTTTGCCCGCCTGTCATCAGGGACTTCGCGCCGTTCGATAAGTCCCTTCTCTTCCAGCCAATCCAGTGTTCGCACCAATGTCGGCCCCTGCACTCCGGCCACACGCGCCAGTTCCTTTTGGGTCAGGTCATGATCCGCCGTGCTGAGGCGAAACAGGATGATCCAGCGTGCCTCGGTCAAAATAAAGGGTGATAGACGCCGATCAACTTCGGCGCGCCATTGCCGGGCAAGCATACCCAGCCAGATACCGAACTGTTCACGTGATGCATTGCTGTCAGGGGGATTTGTCATGGGAAACACCTGCGGGAGGATTTTTGATCCTAAAGATTTAGATAGATAGCTATCTATCGTCAAGGAAGCTGCCTTGAAAATCCCAACTAGGAACAACACAACCCTATCTCGCAGGGGCGGGTTCGCGCTACCATATGAAATAAAACACTTTCCATTCGCCAATCGTCATACAGGGAAGACACAGGGCACGCATGGAACAATTCTGGAATCCCGACCAGCTCGTGATCTGGCTTGAACAGGCCGCCGCATGGGTGGAAACCAATGTACTGCTTGTCCCGATCCTGTTGCAGATTGTTGCCTGTCTGCTTGCCGTGATACCGGCCCTGTTGCTGCGTCGTCCGCTTTCGCATCAACTGGCCCGTTTGCAAAACTGGCGGGCGCTTTTGCATTATGCCGGGTTCCGGCGATTGCTTGCAGTTTTGCCCGACCTGGCATTTCCGATCATTCTGGTTCTGCTGATCTGGTTTATTGATGCCGTCGCGATACAGGCAGGGCTTCGGCATAATATCCTGCGTCTCGTTGCAAGCCTTCTGAATGCGTGGATTTTCATTCGTCTGGGCACGGCCGTTGTCAATGACCCAGTCTGGGCGCGAAGCATTGCGATCATCGCCTGGGGACTGGCTGCGCTTAACATCGTCGGCTGGCTTGATCCGACGATTGATCTGCTGGACAGTCTTGCCCTTCAAATCGGGCAGTTCCGGATATCGGTATTTGGCATCCTCAAAGCGATGCTGTCGCTGGCGATCCTGCTATGGGTTGCATCCTTTGCCTCGCGCATTTTCGAACAACGCATCCAGAAGGTTCATCGTCTGACACCCTCGGTTCAGGTGCTGATGTCCAAGCTTCTGAAACTCGTGCTGCTGTCGATTGCGGTTTTGTTCGCGCTATCGACCATCGGTGTCGATCTGACCGCGCTTGCTGTCTTTGGTGGTGCGATCGGTGTCGGCATCGGGTTTGGTCTGCAACGGATTGTCGCCAACCTGATCAGCGGTGTAATCCTGTTGCTGGATCGTTCGATCAAGCCGGGGGATGTGATCGCGATTGGTGATACGTTTGGCTGGATACAGTCGCTTGGCGCGCGATACACTGCCGTTCGCACCCGTGACGGCACCGAATTCCTGATCCCGAACGAAGACCTGATCACCAATCAGGTCGAAAACTGGAGCCATTCGGACGTCAAGCTGCGCCTGAAGGTTCCGGTTGGCATCGCCTATCGCTGCGATCCACATTTCGCGATCAAACTTTGCAACGAAGCCGCGGCAAAATGCACCCGCGTTCTGGACAATCCGGGCCCCAATACGTTGCTGCGTGGCTTTGGCGACAATTCCGTTGATCTTGAAATCCGTTTCTGGATCACGGACCCACAAAACGGTCGCGGCAATATCATCAGCGAAGTTTTGCTGAACGTCTGGGACAGCTTTAAGGAAAACGAGATCGAAATCCCGTTCCCGCAACGCGATCTGCATTTGCGCAGTAGTGATGGCGATATCCGGATCGAAATGAGCCGTCCGGATGACGCATCCGGTGATACAACACCGGACAGCCGGGATTAATCAACGATCTGCGTCATATCTTTTGGCCCGATTTCGCCTGATGATTCCTGTTCCCGCTTCGGTTCCACCGTTTCGGGTACCTTGTCCTCGGATTTGGGTAAATCAAGAAGCTCGGCAACATTGACATCAAGTACCGTCTTGCGTGTTTTTTCCAGTTCGACCAAACGTTCGCGCATCGCAACTGGCCAGCCACCATCGGCATTGACCAGAAGTAACCGGTCATAATCCAGAAACAGCCCAAGTCGGGTCATCAAATCCACCAGCGTAATCCGCGACAAATCCCCCGATAGCAGCCAGCGATGGCTTTCGGATCGTTCAATCAGCTTTTCACGACGAAGTGCTGCCAGCGCCCAGTTCAGATCCCGTCCGCCAAGTTTGGTTTCACGTAACATCCGACGATAGGTTGGCGGTTTGGAGGCCTCGTGGAAACGGTGTTGCAGATATTCCAGAACCCGCAACACAGCGATGATGCGTTCCATCTGCCCCGGCACCGCCCCACGCGGATCGGGGATCAGTCCGGCGGCGCGCGCCGCACGCCATTCGGACCGTGCCGCGGCGACCTGCGCGCCCAGCAAGACAACAATCCAGGTCAGATACATCCATAACAGGAAGATCGGCACAATCGCGACCGCGCCATAGATCGTCTGATAGGTCGGGAAATTAATGACGTAAAAACCAAATCCCTTTTTAAGCGCCTCGAACAGACCGGCCGCCACCAACCCACCCAAAATCCCGTCAATGATCACGACCGAACGGTTCGGCATACCGATAAACAAAAGCGAGAAGGCAATCGAAGATAACAGGAACGGTGCCAAAAACGTCAATTGCCCGATATGTTCGCCCAGCCCATCGGCCCCGACCATATAGCGCATGGCAAAAATATAGGATGCCACCGAAAGGCTTAGCCCCAACAACATCGGCCCGACCGTCAGCAGGGTCCAGAAAACAACCAGTTTCGCCAAAAGCTTGCGCGGGGTGGTAACACGAAAGACATCGTTCATTGCACCTTCGATCGCACCAAGCAGCATGACGGCCGTCAAAGCCAGAACAATCGTGCCTATTGCTGTCATCTGGCCGGTGTTTTGAAGGAACCCGCCAAGATAATCGGTTACCTGTTCTCCGGTTTCGGGAAGGAAATTGTTCAGGACCACGCCCGTGATCTGGTCCTTCCACTGGTCAAAGACCGGAAAGGCCGAAAGAACCGTAAGGGCCACGGCAAGGAACGGCACCATCGCAAGAAGGGTTGTATAAGACAGGCCTGCTGCGCGCTGGATGGATTTATCATGGATAAAGCGCATGATGGCATAGCGCCAAAACCCGGTGCGATCGTTCAGTATTTGCCCGATTGGAACCATTAAACACTTATCCCTGCGCAATTTCCGGTTATAGTGTAATTGATCAACAGGATAGCGCGCCGGCACAAGATAAAACAGGCCAGATTGACCTTGGCTTCGCTTTGTGTAGGATGCGCCCAATGTCAAATGCCTCCTGTGTGGGTCACAGCTTTGTTCCGCGCTGCATGCCTGCCAGAGAGAGATCGTGGGAACGAGAGGGAAAATGAGCTTTTCCGCCGAAAACATTTCCGGCCTGATGGCTGGCAAGCGTGGCCTGATCATGGGCGTCGCGAACGATAAATCCATCGCCTGGGGTATTGCACGCACTGTGGCTGCCGCTGGCGCCGAAGTTGCTTTTACCTTCCAGGGCGAAGCACTTGAAAAGCGTGTTCGGCCATTGGCGGAGTCTGTTGGCAGCGATATCGTCCTGCCCTGCGACGTGACCGATGCGGCAAGCATTGATGCCGTGTTCGAAACGCTGAAAGAAAAATGGGGCAAGCTGGACTTTGTGGTTCACGCTATTGGATTTTCCGATAAAAACGAACTTCGTGGTCGCTATGTCGATACCTCGCCTGAAAACTTCGCGCTTTCAATGAACATCTCGGTCTATTCCTTTACCGCCGTTGCACAGCGCGCGGAAAAGCTGATGACCGATGGTGGTTCGCTTCTGACCCTGTCCTATTACGGGGCGGAAAAGGTGATGCCGCATTACAACGTCATGGGCGTTGCCAAGGCGGCCCTTGAAGCCAGTGTGAAATATCTTGCCAATGACCTTGGTCCGGATCGCATCCGTGTGAATGCCATTTCGGCAGGCCCGATGAAGACCCTTGCCGCGTCGGGGATTGGCGATTTCCGCTATATCCTGAAATGGAATGAATATAATTCGCCGATGCGCCGCAACGTTACCCTTGATGATGTTGGCGGGTCGGGTCTGTATTTCCTGTCGGACCTGTCAACCGGTGTCACCGGGGAAACCCATCATGTCGATTGCGGTTATCACACCGTTGGCATGAAGCAGGCAGACGCACCTGACATCAATGTTCAGAAAGCCTGATCTGAACATGATATGATCTTGCGGGCTGCCTCGCTGGCAGCCCGTTTCGTCTTCAAACACCTGAATTCTGGATATCGGAAATGGCTGGCAACAGTTTTGGCTCCCTGTTTCGCTTCACCACCTTTGGCGAAAGCCACGGCCCGGCCATTGGCTGCGTCGTTGACGGTGTGCCGCCGCTTCTTGACCTGACCGAGGAAGACATCCAGCAGTTTCTTGAAAAACGCAAACCGGGCCAGTCGCGCTTTACCACCCAGCGCCGCGAACCCGATCAGGTCAAAATCCTGTCAGGCGTGTTCGAAGGCAAAACCACCGGCACCCCTATCGGACTTCTGATCGAAAATGTTGATCAGCGCTCCAAAGATTACGGCGAAATCAAAAACCAGTTCCGCCCAGGCCATGCCGATTACACCTATTGGGAAAAATACGGCATCCGTGATTATCGTGGCGGTGGGCGTTCATCGGCGCGCGAAACCGCGATGCGGGTTGCGGCCGGGGCGATTGCGCGCAAAATCCTTGGCGATGACATCAAAATCCGCGGCGCCCTGATCAAGATGGGCACCAAGGAAATCAATCGCGACAACTGGAATTGGGACGAAGTTGATAACAACCCGTTCTTTTGCCCCGATGCAGCCGCCGTTCCGGTTTTCGAAGAATATCTTGATGGCCTGCGCAAGGATGGATCATCCGTCGGCGCCGTGATCGAGGTTGTCTGTTCCGGTGTGCCGGTCGGGCTTGGCGATCCGGTCTATGACAAGCTTGATGCCGACATGGCCAAGGCGATGATGACGATCAATGCCGTCAAGGGTGTTGAAATCGGCAACGGGTTCGAAGCCGCCGAACTGACCGGCATCGAAAATGCCGATGAAATGCGCATGGGCGAAGATGGCAAGCCGGTCTTTGGCTCCAACCATGCGGGCGGTATTCTGGGCGGGATTTCTTCCGGTCAGGATGTTGTCGTGCGCTTTGCCGTCAAACCGACCAGCTCGATCCTGACACCGCGCAAAAGTGTCGATATTTTCGGCAAGGATGTCGATGTCGTGACCAAGGGCCGCCATGACCCGTGTGTTGGCATTCGCGCCGTTCCGGTTGGCGAAGCCATGGCTGCCATCGTTCTGGCCGATCATCTGCTGCGCCATCGCGGGCAGTGTGATGGCTGGAATCGCAACAAGTAATTCCGGCGGCATTATTTTCCTGCATTAGTCTGTCACAAGCGGGATCGTGCACCGTCAATAGTGCATGAACCCGACATTGTACAAAGCCCTGATTATGCTTGCATCCAACAGCAAACCGGCATCGGCCACAAAGCCCGCCGGGCGGGATGGTGGCTTGGGCAATCGCACCGTCCTTTATGCCGATGAACCGGTCGATTTGCCCGATTGGGGAATTGCGGCCCTGCCCTCGATGATCCTTGGCGCAGCCCCGCAAAGCTGCCTTTTCGTTAGCGACCTGACGGTCGAGGAACCCGAAAACGACGCGGAAAACAGTGCCGGAACGCCCGGTGACGCGGACGCATCTGCACCTGTCAAAGTCTCCTTTTCGCTGACTGTCGACAGCGCACCTGATGACAATTCCAAATTGATCCAGCGACAGATCACCTGGCGTCTTGCCATACCAGCAAGCACCTTCCGGCAGATCACAACCAGCGCCAACAGCACCCCGGTGCGAGCCCCCGTGATCCGAACGAAGCTGGTTCTGCGCGGTGTTATCTGTGATGTTGAACTTGGCCTGCTGGAAGTACCGGGCATTACCCAACCGCTTCTGGTCGGGCGCGATACCCTGTCCGACCGCTTCCTGATCCGCCCTGATCATGATAAAGCCGCTCCGACCCCGTCGCCGTCCGCAACGCTTTCGATCACGCCGGACGAGCCCGCCGCACCGGCAAAACCGGTTGATCCTGCCCCGACACCGGCAACAGCAACACCAGCAGAACCGGGAAAAACACCGGATACGAGCAACGCAGTACCCCAACCCGCCGCATCCGCCCCGGATATGGCAACAGTACCTGTGCCGCCGAAAAGCGAGGCGGCATCGGCAACCACTCCAACTTCAACTCCAACGCCTACCCCAGCCCCAGATGCGCCTGACCCAACCGCAGATCAAGGCGCGGCACCTGCGCCTGCGGCCGATATATCAGGCAGTACCACCGCCGTACCGGATGGCACGAATGGCAACACCGCCCCAGCAACTCAACCGCCCCCCGCGACACCATCGACGGACCAAGGGGGCGATGCTTCTGCTGCCTCGCAACCGGTCGAAGCTGACAAGCCAACACCGACAACACCTGCCTGAATTCGCCAATCGCTTTTCATCACAAATTGCATGAGGGCGTTGATTTTTGGACAAAAGCCGCTATCTCGCTTTTATCAGACAGCCCGCATTCCACGTGCGGTTAGATGCCTGATGGTGATGAAAGGGGCAATACCGCATGCCGTTATCAGGACCTGAGCAAAGTCACGCCATGCCAACCCGCCGCAGCCTGTTGCAAGGCTGGCTTGCCGCCAGCGCGGCCGGCATTACCGGCATTTCCGTGGGGATGTTTGCGCCAATCTTGCGCGCCCAGCCAATAAAACGCGACATCACGCCATCCTGTGGCTCCGATGATGAACCAACCCGCAGCAGCACCGAAGGCCCGTTTTACAGCAACCAGCCCCCGGAAAAATCCGATTTTCGCGGTGATGCAGATGGCGATCCGGTAACCCTGATCGGGTTTGTCCTAACCCGCGATTGCCAGCCGGTTAGTGGCGCAATCGTCGATCTTTGGCATGCCAATCGCGACGGCGAATATGACAATCGTGGTTTCCGATTGCGCGGGTATCAGAAAACCGATGCCAAGGGCCGGTACTTTTTCGAAACCATCCGCCCCGCCGAATATGGCAGCCGAACCCCGCATTATCACGTCAAGGTGCGAAACGGGGACGACCGGGTTCTGACAACACAGCTTTATTTCCCTGGCGAAGCCCGCAACGAGCGGGACTTTCTGTTTAACCCGGCACTGCTGATGGATGTTCAAAAAGCATCTGACGGCGACATCGCGCGGTTCGATTTTATTCTGGCCTGATCAGGACCGGCTTTCCGAAGAATTCCGACACCAAGAATCTCTTTTCGGTCATTTTTGGCTTGCATTTTGCCGCATCAGGCGCATATGTTAACGACATTAACATATGCAAGAATACAAGAAACCGGAATACGAGCTTATGGGAAAATACCACCACGGTGACGTCCGCAATGTCCTGCTGCAAAAAGCCGAAAACATCCTGAACGAAGAAGGTCCGAGCGGGCTTTCGCTGCGGCGGCTGGCGCGCATGACCGGTGTGTCGGAAGCAGCGCCCTATCGTCATTTTGACGGTAAGGATGGCATTTTGGCGGCAGTGGCGATTGATGCGTTTGAACGCTTTGCAGAACGGCTGGAAAATGTCGCGGCCAATGTCCAGAAGCACGAAGAACGGATCATGGCGCTTGGTGCGGCTTATGTGCATTTCGCGGTCGATTTCCCGCAGCATTTTCGCCTGATCTTTGGCCGGGAACGCCCGCCGCTCGATCAATATCCAGAACTCCGCGAGGCGGCCGATAACGCGTTTGACGTTTTGCAACGCGCCGTTACATCAGTTGATCGTCGTGCCGATATGACCCTGAACGAAGCAGCCACCGCCTATAACCGCGCCCTCGCGGCATGGAGCCGCGCACACGGCATCGCCATGCTAGTGATTGACGGCATGATTGTTCCGCCTGCCGATCAGGAACTCGATGATTTTGTGTTGGGGCTTCTTGCCGAAGACCTGACAGCCCCTGAAAATTCCTGATCCCGATATCCGCAATTCAAAGGCCGCCAAAGATGGAATACACCACCGTCAAATTCATTCACCTTCTGGGTGCCGTGCTGTTTCTGGGCAATATCATCGTCACCGCAGTCTGGAAAAGCCTGGCGGATCGTACGAAAAATCCGGTGGTTATTGCCTTTGCCTGCCGACTAGTGAATGTCACCGATCTGGCTTTTACCGCCTTTGGCGCGGCACTGGTGGTGATTGGCGGTGTCGGGCTGTTTCATGCCGGTGGCACTTCACTTTCCGATAGCCCGCATCTGACGATGGGTATCAGTCTGTTTGCGATGGCGGCTGTGCTGTGGCTGGTCGGGCTTTTGCCCTTGCAGCTCTATATGTCGCGGATTGCCGCCCAAACGGTGGCAGCAGGCGAAGCCACCATGCCGGTGGCCTATGATAAGTGCGTAAAGCTTTGGACGATGCTGGGAATTGTGGCAACGTTGCTGCCAGTCGGCACGCTTTGGTTTATGATCGCCCGTTAATGCCTATAATGTGCGGCGCCGCCGGGTTGCGATCAAAAGGGCCACGACCACCGCCGCACTGCCCATGATATGCCACTGATTAAGCATCTCGCCCAAAATCACCGCCCCAAGGATCGAGGCAACAAAGGGCTGCAACAGCAGGATCATCGATCCGGTGGCTTCATCCACGCGCTTAAGCCCGACCGATACCATTCCCTGCCCCAGAACATGCACCAGCATCGCAAGACCGATCAGCGCCAGCCAGCCCGTGATGTGCGGCGGCAGAACGAAATTTCCTTTGATAAGCATCATCACGCCAAGGGCGATCATGGTGGTCAGGGTGCTCCAGAACATGATTGATACCGCGCTGTGATTACGGCGCAGACGGCTGATAACAATCAAATAACCGGCATAGAAAAAGGCGGCCAAAACGGCAAAGGCATCGCCGCGCATGGATCCCGCGCCTGTCTCACTGGCGCGAAACAGGAAATAACCGCCAATAACGGCAAACGGTACCCCGCACCAGAACATCACGCCGGGTTTGCGCGCAATGCCAAATAGACCAAGGAACCCGATAATCAGCGGGGCAAGGTTGTTAAGCAAAATCGCATTGCCGACCGTCGTCATTTCAATTGCCATATGGCAGGCAACAAGGTCGGCTGCGAAGAAAAGACCGGCAAGGATCATCAACCCCGTGTCACCATGCTTGCGCGCGGAAACGCCATTTCCGTTGGCTGGTTTTGATGATCCTGCCGGCATCAAAAAGACGGTAGCGCCCAACACGGGGGCTGCGAGCGCGACACGCCAGAAAGCCGAGGCATCGGGTGACACACCGCTATAACGCACAAAAATCGGACCGAGCCCCATCAGGATTGCGGCCACAACAAGGGTCGCAATAGCCCAGAATGATGATTGAGCCATCAGCTTTAATCCTTCTTCTCGCTGCGCAATGTCCGTGGTGGCGGAGGGAGTAACAGATGTACTTCCGGCATTGCGAAGGATGTCAGGTAAGGCACGGGGCATGGTCTGGTCTTTCGAAACGATAGCGGGGTGCAGGTTGTGCAAAATGCGCCTTGGCTGATAGCGATTATCTTGCAGCAGTGCTATATCGATGTGAAATTGCTTCGCCTTATTGTCGGGATAAATTGCGCTTATGGCTCTTCTGAATGTCGATATCGATCTGCTCAGAACGTTTCTGACCGTGCTGGATACCCAAAGTTTCACACGCACGGCCGAACGCCTTTTGCGCACGCAACCCGCCATCAGCCAGCAGATCAAAAAGCTTGAAGATACCGTTGGCGCACCGCTGATTACGCGCGACCGCAACGCCATCACCCCAACCACAACCGGACTTGTCGTCAAATCCTATGCCGAGGGGATTATCGGCCTGAACGACAAGATGCTGGCCGATCTTCTTGATGCAGCACCGGCCGTGCTGCGCATCGGGCTTCCCGACGACTATGCCGCAATCTATCTGCCGGAAATCCTTCGGATTGCGGCCCTGCGCCTGCCGGAAACAGAAATCAGCTGCCATGCGGATATCAGTCGTAATCTCGGCAAACGGGTCGCCAATGGCGATCTTGATCTGGCGATCCTGACGGCAGATCCCGAAACGCCCAGCCTGCATGTGACATCCGAACCGCTGGTCTGGGTGGCGGATGCCGGGTTTGACCATCAGGCACGTCCGCTTCGCCTGTCGATGTTCCATGATGGCTGCGTGATTCGCCGTTCCGTGACCGAAGTCCTGTCACAACAGAACATCGCCTTTCGCATCAGCCACAGCAGCGACTCCAATTCCATGATCATCACGGCAATTGATGGCGGCCATGCGCTAGGCGCGATGCCACTCTGTACGGCTGAATATGCCGGAATGCAAATTGTTGATGATCCTTCCCTACCGCCGTTGCCAAAGATCGACATCGCGCTTCTGGTGCGCGAACAGGCCAATCCTGCGGTTCGGGAACTCGCCCTTGGTGCGATTGCGGCCCTTGCCCCGTCAACACCAGCAGATAGCGACGGAGACAATCACAGTCTGACCGGCACAATTGCGCCTGCCATGGCACCGGCTTCTTCCACCATATGAAAAGACTTTTTATGCGGTTGATCGCCCGATAACGCCGCCCATAAGATGCCCCGGCAAGAAACAGCCGTTTCAATAACATCCTGCCGGAGACGCCCGATGCTGACCATCAAACGCCTGTCGATCGATGACGCCAAAATACTGATCGAAGGCGCACGCAATCGCGCCACCGAAATCGGTATTCCCATGTGCATCGCCATCACCGATGAATCCGGTGTTCTGATTGCCTTTGAACGCATGGATGGCGGCAAGGTCACCAGCACGACGATCGCCCAGGACAAGGCATTTACCGCCGCAGGTGCGCGCAAGGCCACCCACGAATATGCCGCCGCCGCCCAACCGGGCATGGTGGCATTTGGCATCGATTCCGAATGTGGCGGCCGCCTGTCGATTGTGGCTGGCGGCTTGCCGGTATCGGTGGACGGGGATGTTGTCGGCGGGATCGGTGTCAGCTCCGGCACCCCGCCGCAGGATCAGGATTGCGCCCAAGCCGGGATTGATCATTTCCTGAAAGCAATCGGCAAATAAGCCCACCACTATTGGCGGGAATCGGCATTGATTACGCTGATTTCCGCCCACCGATCAGAAATTCGACATTGCCTTCCGGCCCGGTGATCGGGCTTGTCGCGATGCCAAGCACCTCCCAGCCCGGAAGACTCTCCAGCCAGCCGGAAATGGTATCACAGACTTCCTGATGCAGTTCCGGTTCACGCACCACACCCTTTTTCCCGACGCGTTCCTTGCCGACTTCGAATTGCGGTTTGATCAATGCAATCAGCCAACCGCCCGGTTTGACCAGATCAAGGCTTGCGGGCAACACGGTGCGAAGGCCGATGAAGCTGGCGTCGCAGACGACGATATCGATGGGATCGGGAATTTGTTCGGATGTGATGTGACGCGCATTGGTCTTTTCCATCACGACAACCCGCTCGTCATTGCGCAGTTTCCAGTCAAGCTGCCCCTGCCCGACATCGATGGCAAAGACCTTGGCCGCACCGTTTTGCAGCAAGACATCGGTAAAACCGCCGGTCGAGGAGCCGACATCAATCGCGGTAAAACCGGTGATATCAACACCGAACTCGGCAAGCCCCTTTTCAAGCTTGAGCCCGCCGCGCGACACCCACGGATGGGGTTGCCCGCGCAGGGTCAGTGAAATGTCTTCCTTACATTGCAGCCCCGGCTTATCGAGCCGTTGCTCGCCACTAAAGACATTGCCTGCCATGATGAAAGCCTGCGCCTTGGACCGGGTTTCCACCAGTCCGCGTTCGACAAGCAATTGATCCAAACGTTTCTTTGCCATGCGCGGGTTTTAACGCAAAGCAGCGCAAGCGTCTAGCTTGCCAGTGGTTCCAGATAGCCGCGCGGCACGATGGCAAGAAGATCGTTTAAGGCCTCGCCCTGAACCGCGACATGCTGGTGCATCAGCTTGCCCGCCCGTTCGGCATCGCCGGTCGAAATCGCTTCGAGGATTTCGGAATGCTCGGCATTGGATTTTTTCACCCGGCCCGGCCGGTGCAGTTGCAAACGGCGATAGGGAGCGAGCCGGTTGCGCACATTCTTGGTCTGGCGTTCGAGGAAGCTGTTGCGGCATCCGGAATAGATCACTTCGTGGAAACTAACGTTGGCCTCGTAATAGGCATCAGCATCCGCATGTTCCTGAAGCTCGCTGCATTCATTACCAAGTGCGATCAACTTTTCTATGTCGGCACGCGGCATGCGACGTGCGGCAAGGCGCGCGCACATGGCTTCGAGTTCGGCCATGACTTCGAACATTTCGATCAGATCGGCCACCGTGATCGAGGCAACAATCGTCCCACGCCGTGGCATGGTCGCGACAAGTCCGGACCCCGCCAGCGTTTGCAGGGCCTCGCGCACGGGGGTGCGTGAAACGCCGAACCGCTCCGACAGGCTGCGCTCGTCCAGCTTGTCGCCGGGTTTAAGAACACCGGTGACAATATCGCGTTCAAGTTTCTGAACCAGGTCGGTGGCGAGCTTGCCGTTCCGTGACATGGGAAGCCTCATCCTTACGCTGCAATCGTGGTATACCAGAACATAGAAAATGGTACCGCGCAAAGCCTTTTCCGTGCTGCCCTGCATCGAAATCCTGCTGCGATGCAAAAGTTCAATCGCAGAAAACCGGGAAAATGGCTGCAATCCTTAGGCGCACATCTGTGGCACTGCAATACACATTTCTGGTATACAAAAACCCGTAGACAGGATGCCAGAAATCTGTAACGCTTTTTGATATTGCGAAATCCGCACCAATAAAAAGACGTGCAAACGCGTCATGAATGCATCCAGAAACGCATGCTTCATCCGGGAGGAAAAGATGAAGATTTTCAAACGTACTCTGTCGGCGTCTGTCGCCGCCATCACCCTGTCCATCGCCGTCTTCGGTATGTCCTCGAACGCTGATGCGGAAACGCTCAAGCTGTCGCACCAGTGGTCGACCGGCGATGTCCGTCACAAAGTCGCACAGATCATTGCCGACGAAGTCAAAGCCGCCAATGTCGATCTGGAAATCCAGATTTTCCCGTCCGGCTCGCTGTTCAAGGCGAACGAACAGTGGACTCCGATGGAACGCGGCCAGCTTGACATGATCGTCTATCCGCTGGCCTATGCCGGTGGTCGTATTCCGGCAACCAACCTGACCCTGATGCCGGCACTGGTGAAAAACCATGACCATGCCGATCGTCTGAATAACTCGCCCTTCATGGCAAAAATGGAAGAACTTCTGAACGAAAACGGGGTTGTTACCATTGCCAAGGGCTGGCTGGCCGGTGGCTTTGCCTCGACCAAGGGCTGCATCCGGGTTCCGGATGATGTCAAAGGTCTGCAGATTCGTGCAGCCGGTAAATCCTTCGAACAGATGCTTCAGGGTGCCGGTGCATCCATCGCCGCAATGCCAAGCTCGGAAATCTATCCGGCGATGCAGACCGGCGTTCTGGATGCCACCAACACCAGTTCGTCCAGCTTCGTTTCGTATCGCATTTACGAACAGGTGAAATGCTATACCCCGGCGGGTGCCAACGCGCTGTGGTTCATGTATCAGCCGGTTCTGATGTCGAAGAAAACCTATGACGGTCTGAACGACGCCCAGAAAGACGCCCTTGCTGCGGCTGCCAAAAAGGCCGAGGCATTCTATTCCGAAGAAGCCCGTAAAGAAGACGCTGCCAGTGTCACGGTCTTCAAGGATGCCGGTGTTGAAATCGCCGATCTGACCGACGCCGACTTCAAGGCATGGCAGGACCTCGCCAAGCAGACGTCCTATGCCAAGTTTGTCGAAGAAACCCCGGGCGGTCAGGAAATGCTCGATATGGCTCTTTCTGTCGAATAATGGTGTCGTGGCGCCGGGTGCATGCCCTGCATGCCGGCGCCACTTCTTTTCCGCTTTTTTGCGACGACCTTGATCTTCAGGAGTCCCAGCGTGGCGAACGCAGTTTTTCCCAATTCCTTGCCGGTTGACCTGCCCGACGATGGCAATCCCGCCCCGCGTGCCCGGGCCAACCATAACAGTTTCCCGCCGCCACCCGATGTCGAACCGCTGCCCGAAAAACCCGGCAGCAACGGCAATGGCGCGCGCCCTGCCCCGATGGCACCGCGTGGCCCGCTCGATCATGCGATCAATTTCGTCCACTTTCTGTCAAAGGCCTGCGGTGTTGCCGCAGCATCGATGTTCTTCATCGCCATGCTGCTGATCTGCCAGCTTGTCTTTATCCGTTACATCCTGAACTCGTCCACCGTCTGGCAGACGGAGGCCGTGATCTATCTGATGATCGGCGGCACCCTGATCGGGCTTCCTTATGTCCAGCTTCTGCGCGGGCATGTGAATGTCGATCTGCTGCCGATGTATCTGAAACGTGGTGCGCGCAAGCTGCTTGCGGTTGCGACCTTGCTGTGCGGCCTTGGCATTAGCGGCCTGTTTGCCTTTTACGGCATCGAACTGGTCATCGAAGCCTATCAGGGCGGCTGGAAATCCCCGACCATCTGGGCGGCTGAACTCTGGAAGCCCTACCTGATGCTGCCGGCCGGTTTTGGCCTGCTGTTCCTGCAATTATTCGCCGATCTGCTGTGCCTTCTGACCAACCGGTCGAAAGCCTTCCATATCGAAGACAACCCGTTTTAAGGAGCTGGTGCAATGGATCCGCTTTCACTCGCAGCACTCGTTGGCATTGTCACCACCCTGATCCTGTTTTCCGGCATTCCGGTCGGCATCGGGCTTCTGATGGTTGGTGTCGGTTTTATCTGGATTTTCGATGGCGCAAGTGCGTTACCGCTGCTGCCTGAAATCCTGTTTTCCAAACTCGAAAGTTTCGAAGTTCTCGCGATCCCGATGTTTATCCTGATGGGGGCGGTTGTCGCATCGTCCCGTGCGGGTGGTGATCTGTATTCCGTGCTGGATCGCTGGTTAACGCGTGTGCCGGGAGGATTGGTTATTTCCAACCTGGGGGCATGCGCGATCTTTTCAGCCCTGTCGGGATCGTCACCGGCGACCTGTGCCGCGATTGGCAAAATGGGCATCCCCGCCATGCGCGAACGCGGCTTCCCGAGCTCGGTTGCGGCCGGTTCGATTGCAGCAGGCGGTACGCTTGGCATTCTGATCCCGCCAAGTGTCACCATGATTGTTTATGGTATCTCGACCGACACATCGATCGGGCGGCTGTTCCTTGCCGGTCTTCTGCCCGGTCTGATGCTGACGGCACTGTTCATGGCATGGTCGCTTTTTTCGACCTGGCGTCAGGGAAATGCATCGGTTGCACTGGCATCGGTGACCTATAGCTGGAAGGAAAAGTTTGAAATCCTTCCGCGCGTCCTGCCCTTCATCGTCATTATCTGTGCGGTTCTGTTCGCGCTGTATGGCGGGGTGGCAACGCCTTCTGAAACGGCGGGTGTTGGTGCGCTGTTCTGCCTGATTGTCGCGATGATCATTTATCGCATGTGGCAGCCGGGCAAGCTTTGGAACATCATGCGCGACACGACCAAAGAGTTTGTGATGATCCTTCTGATCATCGGGGCTGCCGGTCTGTTCAGCTATATGCTGTCCTCGCTGTTCATCACCCAGTCGATTGCACAGTGGATTTCCGCCCTTGACGTCAACCGTTGGGTCCTGATGGGCTTCATCAACGTGTTCCTGCTGATCAGCGGCTTCTTCCTGCCGCCGGTTGCGGTGATCCTGATGTCGGCCCCGATCCTGTTGCCGGTTATCGTCAATGCCGGGTTTGATCCCTACTGGTTCGCCGTGATCCTGACGATCAACATGGAGATCGGCCTGATTACCCCGCCGGTTGGCCTGAACCTTTATGTCATCAACGGGATTGCGCCCGATATCCGCCTGCAGACGATCCTGAAAGGTGCGATGCCCTATGTGCTTTGCATGGTGGTTGCCATCGTGATCCTGTGCTTCTTCCCGCAAATCGCCACCTGGCTTCCCGAAACGGTCATAGGGGGACGCTAAAATGTCCGGAATTTCCGTCAGAAGCTGGATATCCAGCATTGCCGATCGCGGCCGGGAGCTTCTTGACCTGCCGCTTTCGACACCGCAGGACCCGTTTGCCCAGCTTAAAGCGATGTGCAAGGACCTTGTGTCACAAAAGGGCGAAGCCCGTGGAACCGCGGTTGCCCGCGAAGTGGTCCGCATGTGGGAAACCCTGCCCGAAGCAGATCATCTGCGTTTTTTCGAAATGATGCAGAATGATTTCAGTGCCAACCGCACCGAGGTCAAGAAGGCAAGCGAGGCCTTTGCCAATGATCCGTCCGAAGCCAATCTGGCGGTTCTGACCCACGCGTCAGAACCGGCCCGGCAGGAGCTTCTACGTCGGATCAATATGGCACCGGGCGGCACGCGCGCGATTGTCGATATGCGTGAAACGCTTCTGGGGCTGATCAAGGAAAACCGTCACCTTGAACCGCTTGATGCCGACATGCAGCATCTGCTGACAAGCTGGTTTAATCGCGGTTTCCTTGAACTGCGTCATATTGATTGGGATACGTCGGCGGCCATCCTTGAAAAACTGATCCGTTATGAAGCGGTTCATGAAATCAAGGGCTGGGACGATTTGCGCCGTCGTCTGGCAACGGATCGCAAATGCTTTGCCTTCTTCCATCCGGCGATCCCCGATGACCCGCTGATCTTTGTCGAAGTTGCTCTGGTTCACGGGCTTGCCGATAGCGTTCAGGCCCTTCTGGCCCCGGAAATCGATGAAACCGCCCCGGAAAAAGCCAATACCGCGATCTTCTATTCGATCAGCAACTGCCAATCGGGCCTTAAGGGGATTTCATTTGGCAACTTCCTGATCAAACAGGTGGTCGAGGAGCTTAAACGCGAGTTCCCGAAACTCAGACAATTCGCCACCCTGTCGCCCATTCCGGGCTTCATGGGATGGCTGCGCACCCGTCAGAAAAGCAAATCCGACGATGCCGATATCGCTGCCACCGTCCTTGCCGCCATGAGCGACGACGACTGGATTGATGACGCGGAAAAAACCGCCGAGCTTAAAAAGCCGGCGATGATGCTGTGCGCGCGTTATCTTGCGACCTGCAAGCGCGGCAAATCGCCGCTTGATCCCACCGCACGTTTCCATCTTGGCAATGGGGCGCAGCTTGAGCGCCTGAACTGGCTTGGCGATACATCGTCCAAGGGACTGCGTCAGGCGGGCGGGATGATGGTCAATTACGCCTATCACCTTGACGATATTGAACGAAACCACGAAGCGCTGATGAATGACGGCAAAATCGCCGTTTCGAAATCGGTCATGCAGCTTACGGGAAACTAGGACAGAACCATGTCGGATAATCTTTTCAACGAATTTACCAAACGTTTCCCGGCGGACCGTTCGCGCACCTTTCTGATTGAACGCGACGGCACTGAACGCAGCTTTGCCTGGTTGCTGGATCGCACCGGGCGTTATGCCAAGGTTCTTGCCGATCATGGGGTGGTCAAGGGCGACCGTGTTGCCGCCCAGATCGATAAATCATCCGATGTGATCGCGCTTTATCTGGCCTGCCTTCAGCTTGGCGCCATTCACCTTCCGCTCAATACCGCCTATACCGGCGATGAAATCGCCTATTTCCTTGGTGATGCCGCCCCGCGCGTATTCGTGTGCCGCCCGGCCCATATTGATGCCGCCAAAACCCTTGGCGCGCAGAACAATGTCGGTGCGGTCCTGTCGCTTGGCGACAAGGGCGATGGCACGCTGAATGATCTGGCCGCCAGTGCCAAACCGCATGGCGACGTCGCCGATGTGACCAAGGATGACATTGCCGCCATTCTGTATACATCGGGCACCACCGGCCGGTCCAAGGGCGCGATGCTGACGCATGGCAACCTCGGCTCCAACGCGCTGACCCTGCACAAGGCATGGGGTTTCAGGCCGGGTGATACGCTTTTGCATGCCCTGCCGCTGTTCCATACGCATGGCCTGTTTGTTGCGATCAACATCATGCTGGTCAATGGCGGCAAGGTGATCCTGCTTCCGAAATTCGATGCCGATGACGTGGTGGAACGCCTGCCGAACGCGACCGTTATGATGGGGGTTCCGACCTTCTATACCCGCCTTCTGGCCCATCCGAAGTTTGACAAGGATCTGGTGGCCAATATGCGCCTGTTCGTGTCGGGTTCGGCCCCGCTTCTGGCGGAAACCCACGATGCGTTCTTTGAGCGGACCGGGCATAAAATCCTTGAACGTTACGGCATGACCGAAACCTGCATGAACACGTCAAACCCGCTGGATGGCGAACGCCGTCCGGGCGCAGTCGGCCCGACCCTTCCGGGGATCGAGGCGCGTGTTTGCGACAAGGATGGCAATGTATTGCCCGTCGGTGAAATCGGTGTGCTTGAAGTTCGCGGGCCCAACGTTTTCAAGGGTTACTGGCAGATGCCGGAAAAAACCGCATCCGAATTCCGCACGGACGGTTTCTTTATCACCGGCGATCTGGCGACCATCGGCGCAGACGGTTATGTCACCATCGTCGGGCGCGACAAGGACCTGATCATTTCGGGTGGTTTCAACGTCTATCCCAAGGAAGTCGAGGAAATCATCGCCGAGTATGACGAGGTCGAGGAAGTCGCGATCTTTGGCCTGCCGCATCCCGATTTCGGCGAAGCGGTTGCCGGGGTGATCGTCCCGGCCAAGGGTGCCAAACCCGATGCCGAGGCCATCATCAAACGCACCCAGGACAAGCTTGCGAAATTCAAGGTGCCCAAACGCATCTGGATGCTCGACGAATTGCCGCGCAACACCATGGGCAAAATCCAGAAGGCCCAGCTGCGCAAGGATTATGCGGATACCTTTGCCACCCCGTCGGGCAAATCTGCCAACGGATAATTGCACACTCTGTTTCGTTTTCCCGTGTCTCCCTGCTGTCTTGCAGACAGCCAAACTCCTTCACCGGTTGGAAATTCTGGCCGGTGATTTTTTTTGCGCGGATTCTCAAAAAGTTCTTGATTTGTTCTTTTTGTTATGCTAGAAAAGAAAAGTCAACGGGACAAAAGCGCCCGGACCAAAACCCGCAAAGCGTGATGCGCTTTGCGGGTTTTTGCGTTTGGGGCCAGATGAAAGTGATGATGATGCAGCAGTACAAAGACAGACCGATCCGGCGGCAACATCGCCGGATGATGACCGGCGGGTGGAAAAGCCATTACGGAGGTTTTGCGCCCGTGTCCTAACCCACCCCAAGGTCACCCAAAGGTCAAGACGGGAGAAGTGCGCCTTGTTGGCAAGGCAACCGGTAAAATTGTGATCGACAGCGGCTGGGCTGCGCCGGGCAGCATCAGGCAAGCGGCGGCTCATGATGGGCCATGACGGGAGAGATCCGCCTTGGTAGCGAGGTAGCCAGCGAGATTGTAATCGGCAGCGGCTGGCAGAATTGGGCAGCAGGTGGCAAACAGCGGCGGGAGATGGGTCTATTGGAGCGGATGGTCCGGGGCGACTGGTGCGACCGGCTGGCGTCCGTCGACTGTTTGGATTTCCGTGTTCGCCAGCCGGGGGATATCCGACAAAGGAGCCAGCGCGGCAAAGGTTGGCGGAACCACGTGCCGGAGGCAGCATGGGAGGATCGCGGCAGGTTGTCTCTCATCGGGCAGCGAAGATCAGGGCGATAGCTTGCGGCGGCTTGACGGGAGTTCGGTGCCTTCCGTGTTCTCCGAACGGGGGATATCCGCCGAAGGAGCAGCGCGGCAAGGGTTCGCGGAACCAAGTGCCGGAGGCAGCATGGGAGGATCACGGCAGGTTGCCGGTCATCGGGTGGCGGGGAGGTCAGGGTGATCGCTTGGAGCGGAATGGTGTCGATTGGCCGGATGTGGCGTGGACTTGGTTGGCCTGGATTGGTTTGGCCGCGCCGTCTGGCAAAACCGCCAGCGGTCTGAAGTTCTGGCAGGTGTTTTGTCTTGAACATCGGTTCCAAGGATGCACTTGGAAAATGGTCCCAAAATCAGCATGATGGGATGAAGGCCATCGCGCTCTGACATTTCAGCCTGCCCGTTTTGCGGACAGGGATCGGGATAAAGGCAATCGCATAGTCATGGCAAAACTTGACGACGCAATCGACCGGATCACGAGTGATATTTCCCAAACCGGTGCGCTGACCGCAGAAGCGTCGCGCCGATACGAGGAAATGTTTCCCGGCTTCCGCGCCGAACTGGCCCGTGTGCTTGAACAGGCACCGACCATCAGTGACGCCGCGCAGGCGGCCATGATGCTGGTCGATGCGGCATCCCGGACCCTGCGTGACAGCTTTCCCCATCAGCCCCATTGTGACTGCCGGGATGGATGCAGCGCGTGCTGCCATCTGTTTGTTGCGGTGCCGCCCGGCGTCACAAGCCTGATTGCCGACCATATCCGCAAGACTTTCCCGCCTGATGAACAGCAGGCATTGCTGGAACGTCTGGACCAGGCAGCACGGATCATTGAACAGGCCAAAACCACATCCGAAGTGCGCGCACGCTGCCCGCTTCTGGGGGCGGATGAAAGGTGCACGATCTATGACGTTCGGCCCCTGACCTGCCGGGCCTTTACATCATCAAGTGCGCCACGTTGTCACACCATGGTCTTTGGCGACGAAGATCAGCGCAAAGACCGCATTGATCAGAATCCCGGGCATTTTCGCCTGCATCTTGAAGCCACCGAAGCCCTGCAGGACGCCGCCAGGGCACGCGGGCTTGACGGGAGGCAAAAGGGGTTCGTCCACGCGCTTATTGATCGGCTGGCACCATCGCAGGATCGGGCAGCCGATTAAATTTTCGGCTTGTTTGTTGCATCCTTGCGGAACAGGTCCATTTTCAAGACGTTCACAAAATTCATTCCTTTCCAGATCAACGCGGACATAGCAGCACATGAACAGTTTTCCCGATCCCAAGGTCGCCTTCGTCACCGGTGCAGCGCAGGGCCTGGGACTGGGCATAACGCAGCATCTTCTGTCCACCGGGTGGAAGGTCATGCTGTTTGATCTGGATGCGGATGCCGGGGACGAGGCCATCACGGCCCTGCCCGAAGAACAGCAGGAACGTGCCCTGTTTTTCAAGGGCGACATTGCCAATGAACATGATGTGGCGATTGCGGTTCAGCAGACCGTTGACCGGTTCGGGCGCATTGACGGACTGGTCAATAATGCCGGCATTGCCGATCCGCATTCGGGATCGTTCGAGCATCTGGATTGGGAAAGCTGGCAGCGCGTGATCAATGTCAATCTGGGCGGCGCGTTTCTGGCGGCCAAACATGCGACACAGCATTTGCGCAAGACCCGCGGGGCGATTGTCAATATCGCATCCACCCGCGCCTTTCAGTCCGAGCCGAATACCGAAGCCTATGCCGCGTCAAAGGGTGGCATGGTGGCATTAACCCATGCCATGGCGGTCAGCCTGTCGGGGGCGGTTCGGGTCAATGCCATTGCGCCGGGCTGGATCGAAGTCGGTGACTGGCAAAAATCATCCGCCCGCGAGGAACCGCAACACCGCGACATCGACCGGCAGCAACACCCGGCGGGCCGCATCGGCACGCCCGATGACATCGCAAAAATGGTCGCCTTCCTGCTTGATCATGACCAATCCGGTTTCATGACTGGCGAAACCATCCGCATTGATGGCGGCATGACGCATAAAATGATCTATGCCGATTGACCGGAGTCCCGGGGCGGACGTGGCCTTGTTCCCTGCCCCTTCATTCTGCGGTTTTACGGTTTCCTGCGGACGGGTTTACCCCGTTAACATCCCCCACCTATCACACCTGCGCGTGACTGAACGTCAGGTTGAGTTTCTGAACAATTATATCGCGATTGATAATAATAATCATTTATATTGAGATTGATTATCAATAGTGATAATGAACCCCATATGCAAACCGCCGGGGGCGGTGATCAATCTGACTATGGGGTCTTTTCATGCACGTTTCATCGACCATAAAACATCGTACATTCAGTACGCTGTTGCTGGCTTCTGTAAGTATTATTGCCGTCATGGCGACACCGGCTTATGCACAGGACACACCGCCACAGCAAAACGCGCAATCAGACGATACCGGCGATACCGCAACGACCGAAAAAGACAGCGACATTAATCTTGACCCGATCCGGGTCGAGGGTGAAGCCAATGCCACGGCGGGTGATCCCACCCCGCCGGTCTATGCCGGTGGTCAGGTTGCGACGGGTGGCCGGGCCGGTGTTTTGGGCAACAAGGACAATCTGGATATCCCGGTCAGCATCACCAGCTATACCAGCGAAGTGATCAAGAACCAGCAGGCCGACACGCTTGCCGATGTGGTTGATAACGATCCGGGTGTGCTGACATCCTACAGCTATGGCGGTTCGGGTGACCGCTTCATGATCCGCGGCTTTGTTCTTGACGGTGATGACGTGATGCTGGATGGCCTTTATGGCACGGCACCGCGCCAGTTGATCGATATGTCGATGTATGACCGTGTCGAAGTTGTCAAAGGCGCATCCGCGTTTATCAATGGCATGGCCCCCAGCGGCAGCGGCATTGGCGGCGGGATCAACCTTATTCCCAAACGCGCCACGGATGACCCGATCACCAGTGTCACTACAACCTATGAAATGAACAGCCAGACCGGCGGGCATGTCGATTTCGGACGGCGTTTTGGCAAGGACAATCAGTTCGGCATTCGTGCTAATCTGAAATATAGCGACGGCGAAACCGCCATCGATGACGAAGACCGCAACAGCCAGATCGGGTCGCTGTCATTCGATTATCGCGGCGATGATACCCGGATCACGGTGGATGCCGGGTATAATGAAAAGAATGTTGATCATGGGCGGACATCGGTAAATCTGCTCGGCACGCTTACGAACATCCCCGATGCCCCGGATGCGAGCCACAATTACAATGCAGATGGGACATGGGCCGACCTTGAGGACAGCTTTGTTCAGGGCCGCGTCGAACATGATGTAAACGACTATCTCATGGCCTATGCCGCCGCAGGCACCCGACACATGGAAGAATCCGGGATTTATTCGACCCCGCGCATTACCGGTACCGACGGGACAATGACCTATGGCGGTTCAACCATCATTCGTGAAGATACGACCAACAGTGCGCTGACCGGTGCCCGCGTTAAATTTGAAACCGGCGTCGTCAAACACGAACTGAATGCCGGGGTTTCCTACCTTCAGAACAAAAGCCATCAGGCATGGGCGTTCTCGCCCGGTGCGTCGGCGTTTACCGGCAATATTTACGGGCCGACGCCCACAGGTTATCCGGCGCTGGCAGCGCCATCAGGCAATCTGGCTGATCCAGGGCTTCGCAATATCAACGAACTGACCAGCTATTTTCTTGCCGATACCGTCAGCTTCCTTGATGACCGCCTGAGTGTCACGGGTGGCATTCGCCGTCAGTCGGTCAATACCAAACAGTTCGATCTGACCAGTGGTGCGCAATCGAGCAACTATGATGCGGACGAATACACGCCGATGGTCGGCATCGTCGGCAATGTGACCGATCAGGTATCGGTTTATGCAAACTATATGGAATCCCTGTCGCCCGGCGAAACAGCCGCCAGTGCGGCCAGTGACGCGACCCTGACCAACCCGAGCGAGCAGTTGGCCCCTTACACCTCTGAGCAATATGAAATCGGGGCAAAGGCGGATTTCGGCAGCTTTGGCGGTAGCGTCGCCCTGTTCCAGATTTCCAAACCCTTCGCCTACAAGAACGCAAGTAACACCTTTGCAGCGGACGGCGAGCAGCAGAACCGCGGCGTTGAGTTTCAGGTCTTTGGCGAACCTGTGATCGGCACCCGTATTCTGGGCGGTATCACCGTTTATGATGCGGAACTGTCCGATACCGAAAACGGCACCAATGACGGCAACACGCCGATTGGCATTCCCGACTATGTTGCCAAGCTTGGCATTGAATATGACCTGCCGTTCCTTGAGGGGGCGACGGTCAATGCGCGGGCGGTTCACACGGCATCGCAATATGTCAATGCGACCAACACGCTTTCGATCCCGTCATGGACGCGCCTTGACCTTGGCGCGCGTTACACGACCGAGGTGCACGAATATCCGGTTACCATCCGTGCCAATATCGAAAACGTTACGGATAGCGATTACTGGGCGTCAGCCAATGGCGGCTATCTGACGATGGGGGCGCCGTTGACGGCCAAAATCTCGCTGACCGCGGATTTCTGATCCGGGCCAGTCCAAACAAACAAAAACGCCGCCCCAAAAGGGCGGCGTTTTTCGTTATTGGATCATGCCTTAAACGATCAGGCGCGTGCCTTGCTTTCGGAAAGGCCAAGCACGCCAAGGGCGGTTTTGACGATGCTTTGCGCATCAAGTCCTGCCTTGGCATATTGAATGTCGGGCTTATCGTGATCGATCAGGGCATCGGGCAGCGCCATGGTGCGGACTTTGAGCCCGTGATCCAGCAGGCCGTTGCCCGCCATATGTTGCAGGACCATCGCGCCAAAGCCGCCAATCGATCCTTCTTCAATCGTGATCAGGACTTCGTGGTTGCGGGCCAGATCGGCGATCAGCGCATGATCAAGCGGTTTGGCAAAGCGGGCATCGACAACCGTTGCCGGAAGGCCACGTGCAGCGAGATCTTCGGCGGCCAGCATCGCCTCTGCCAGGCGGGTGCCGTATGACAGGATGGCGATCTTGCCGCCTTCGCGCAGGATACGCCCCTTGCCGATTTCAAGAACCTGTCCCTCGGCCGGCATTTCAACACCGACACCCTCGCCCCTTGGATAGCGGAAGGCGCTTGGGCGGTCATCAATCGCCCATGCGGTTGTGGTCATATGAACCAGTTCGGCCTCGTCAGCCGCCGCCATCAAAACGATGTTGGGCAGGCAGCCAAGATAGGCAATGTCATAGGCCCCGGCATGGGTTGCACCATCCGCGCCGACAAGCCCGGCACGGTCCATGGCGAAACGAACCGGCAGGTTCTGGATGACCACGTCATGCACCACCTGATCATAGGCGCGTTGCAGGAAGGTCGAATAGAGCGTGCAAAACGGTTTATAACCCTCGCACGCCATCCCGGCGGCAAAGGTCACGGCATGCTGTTCGGCAATGCCGACGTCAAAGGCACGATCCGGGAACCGTTCGGCAAAGATATTGACCCCGGTACCCGACGGCATGGCCGCCGTGATCGCGGTGATCTTGTCATCGGTTTCGGCAAGTCTGGTCAGCGTTTCGCCGTAAACCTTGGTGTAGGACGGTGCATTGGGCGTGGCCTTGGCCTGTTTGCCAGTGACAACGTCGAACTTGGCAACACCATGATATTTGTCGGCGGCGTTTTCGGCCGGGCCATAGCCCTTGCCCTTCTGGGTCACGACATGAACAAGGATCGGGCCATCAACATCCGCATCGCGGACGTTTTTCAGCACCGGCAGAAGATGATCCAGATTATGACCATCAATCGGCCCGACATAGAAGAAACCCATTTCTTCAAACAGGGTCCCGCCGGTCACCATGCCGCGGGTATATTCTTCGATCTTGCGGGCGGCTTCTTCGATCTGACGCGGCAGGTGTTTGGTCAGGCCCTTGGCCGCGTTGCGAAGCCCCTGATAGCCCTTGCCCGAAATCAGACGCGACAGATAACCCGACATGGAGCCCACCGGCGGGGCAATCGACATGTCGTTATCATTCAAGATCACAATCATGCGCTGATCGGCGGCGGCGGCATTGTTCATCGCCTCGTAGGCCATGCCGGCACTCATGGAGCCATCGCCGATCACGGCAATGACGTTTTTGCGTTTATCGTCCGAAAGCTGATTGGCGACCGCCATGCCAAGCCCCGCCGAGATGGAGGTCGAACTGTGCCCGGCACCGAACGGGTCATATTCAAACTCGGATCGTTTGGTAAAGCCCGAAAGCCCGCCGCCCTGACGAAGGGTGCGGATACGATCCCGCCGCCCGGTCAGGATTTTATGGGGATAGCATTGATGCCCGACATCCCAGATCAGCCGGTCGTCGGGCGTATCAAACAGGTAATGGATGGCCACGGTCAACTCGACCACGCCAAGCCCCGCCCCCAGATGCCCGCCGGTGACCGACACGGCATCAATCACCTCGGCGCGCAATTCATCTGCGACCTGCTTCATCTGTGCAGGTTGCAGGCTGCGCAAATCAGCCGGGGTGTTAATCGTGTCCAAAAGCGGGGTCTTGGAGGTCGTGCTCATACCGATCTCGATCTTCAGTTTTGTGTGGCGTTTTTTATATAGCGTTCAAACCAACAGGGTGACGTTTCCTTAGCCCTATTGCAAGCTGCGTAAAATAAACAGCTTCGCTGTAATTAGCGACCCTGAAAATCACCTGATTTGATGTCACCGAGGAACTTCAGCACCACCTGCTCGACCGTGCGGTGAATATCAGTGCGTTCGCGCCCGAAATCCCGGCACAAATAACCAAAGTTTTCAGCAATATAGGGCGTGCAGGGTGGCAGGAATGAATAATGCCCGGCCCCTTTGGCCTTCACAAATTTTGCCCGGCCGCGCAGCAGCTTGCGAAAATGCGCGGCATTGGCGGTTTCGGGCAGGATTTCATCAGTTTCGGCCTCGATAAACAGCATCGGGACCGTCACATCGGCAAAGCCCGCATCGGTCGCGGCAACGCCAAAGGCCGGGGTCACGGCAATCACGCCCGCGATCCGGTCATCGCGCGCGGAAACAACCGGGCCGCCATAACGATCATGCAACTCATCAATCAGATCATCACCTGGCGCATGATGGCAAATCACGCGGTCCTGATCGGCATTAAGCGCGCAATAGCTTTGCCAGGCGGCGGCATCAAACTGCCAGCCCGCCATTTTAAGCACCGTCGCCCCGCCCGCCGAATGGCCAAGCGCAAAAATACGATCCGTATCAATGTGAGCAGCAATGCCGTCATGATCCAGCAACAGATCAAGAGCCAAGCGCATTTCGCGCGGGCGGCGTTCGATGATCGTCAATTGCCGCGCATCGGACGGATCAAGGTAATTATCGCCATGATGCTGCGGGGCGGCGACGATATAACCGCGCCGTGCGAGATATTCCGCCAGCCAGAACTGATTGAAGCGGTGCCCTTCGGAGCCGTGCGAAAACATCACCAGCGGATAGGGCCCGCCATCGGCGAAATCCGCATCGCGGGCCGCCGTCGAGGTCACGCCCATATGGCGCACAGGGCGTTCATCGCCGTGCGACGGATACCAGATCGCAAGCGGAAACGGGTCCCTGTCAAACAGCCGGTCGCGAAAACCGGCTGTATATCTGGCTTGTTCGCTCATGACAGGTGACGGACCTTAACGCCCGCGTTCGATCACGAAACGGGCGACCTCGCGCAGCGGTTCGGCTTCGCCGTCAAAGCAGTTCAGGTGATTGATCGCCTGATCACACAGCATTCTGGCCTGCTCGCGGGCCTGTTCAAGGCCCAGAAGCTTCACATAGGTCGACTTGTCCTGATCGATATCCTTGCCGGCCGTCTTGCCCAGTTCGGCGCTGCTGGATTCCACATCCAGAAGGTCATCCTTGATCTGGAAGGCCAGACCCATGTCATGGGCGTAGGACCGCAATGACATGCGCATGCTTTTGGGGGCCTTGCCCAGAATTGCCCCGGCTTCGCAAGCAAAAGCAAACATCCGGCCGGTTTTCAGCAGATGCAGATGGGTGACCTGTGCCTGATCAAGGCTTTGCCCCTCGCCCGCCAGATCGATCATCTGACCACCGACCATGCCGTACGGCCCGGCCGCACGGGCAAGCGCGCGGACAAGATCGGTGCAGACACGCGGATCGGGATGGGTGCTTTCATCGGCTAGGACTTCGAATGCCTGGGTCAACAATGCGTCACCAGCCAGAATGGCGGTCGCCTCGTCAAACTGCTTGTGGCAGCTTGGCTTGCCACGCCGAAGGTCATCATCATCCATGGCCGGAAGGTCATCATGGATCAGCGAATAGCTATGGACCATTTCAACCGCGGCGGCGACTCGCAAGGCGCATTGGCGCGATACCCGGAACAATCCGGCGGAGCTTAACACCAGAAACGGGCGCAGGCGTTTGCCTTCGCCCAGTGTCGAATAACGCATCGCCTGAAACAGGCGTTGCTCGATCTGGCCATTGGGGCGCGGCAGAATGCCATCAAGCGTTTCGCCAAGATCAGCAGAAGCAGTACTCAGCTCAGCAAGCAGGTCGTAACTCACCATATTCTCCGCGAGAATTATTCGATTTCGGTCGGGGTTGCGTTCGGACGGCCATCCGCACCCAGCGTGATTTTCTCGATGCGTTCTTCGGCCGCACGCAGTTTATCGGCACAATGACGTTTCAGCGCCGCACCGCGTTCATAGGATGCAATGGCATCATCAAGCCCCACCTGCCCCTGTTCCAGCTGCCGCACGAGGCTTTCAAGCTGGCCGAGGGCCTCTTCAAAGCTGAGTTTGGCGATATCATCGGGGATCGTGGTGGACGGGGTTGGCTCGGACATATCTGCTCCATTGATTTGATTGGCGCGGAGTTTACGCCGACGATCCCGGCAGGGCAACCGGCCAGAACGGAAATCACAGCGGAAAACACGCCGGCAATTCGCATTTGCGAAACCGCCCGACTTCCCGGAGCCCCGGAGGTTACCGGAAATTTATCGCGTCATCAGGGTTCGCACATGCGCCGCAACGCAACCTGCCAGGGACGGCAGGTCATAGCCGCCTTCAAGTACCGAGACAAAGCGGTTGTCGCAGACCTCGCCCGCAAGAGCGAGGAGCTGTTCGGTCATCCAGACGAAGTCGCTTTCAACAAATGAAAGGCCCGCCAGCGGATCATTGCGATGCGCATCAAAACCGGCCGAAATGATCAGCAGTTCCGGTTTGAAGGCGGCAATGCCGGGCAAAACCGATTGTTCGAACGCCTCTTTCATTTCAGCCGTCCCTGCCCCCGCGGTCAGGCCGACATTGAGGATATTGTTGGCGCATCCCCGTTCATCCGGGGCGCCGGTGCCGGGATAAAGCGGCCATTGATGGGTCGAGCAATAAAACAGGTCGGGATCGTTATAGAAAAGATCCTGCGTGCCATTGCCGTGATGAACATCGAAATCCATCACCGCGACACGTTTGATGCCATAGGCATCGCGGGCATATCGCGCACCGACCGCGACATTGTTAAACAGGCAGAACCCCATGGCCCGGTCATATTCCGCATGGTGGCCCGGCGGGCGCACCCCGACAAAGGCATTGCGTTCATGCCCGGCCATCACGGCATCGATCGCGACGCAAACGCCACCTGCCGCACGCAGGGCGGCATCGCCAGAGGCGGGGGACACATAGGTGTCGCCATCAAGCGCTTCATATCCGCTTTGCGGGATGGCGGCCATGACACGGTCGACATAGGCCGGATCGTGGACCTTTTTGATCAGGTCAAGATCGGCCTTTGGGGCTTCTTCGCGGTGCAGGAACATGAATTCCTCGGCTTCAAGCACCCGCTGGATCACGCGAAGGCGATCAGGCTGTTCCGGATGGCCCGGTCCCGGATCATGGTCGATGCAACTGTGATGAGTGACAAATAATGTCGCCATGTTTTCCGGAAACCTTCCTGAATAGATGCACGTCAGATATATCAAATCTTTACAGGCTGACTGGCCTTATTGACCACGATCCTGATTATTATTATTTCATCGTGACAGCCAAAGTTATCCGCTGCCTTGTTCTAGATCATCATAAATCAGTCAAAGACTGCAAGTTTTGAACTTGAATGACTGGTCCAAAATCACCGCATGAACTGTCTATTGTATACTCGGTGACTCAGAACGAAATATCGCCATAATCTCTGTTCACAAGACAAAGAGTGTCTTGACAGTTTAATGTTATACTTGAGAATAGGAATCTTCCCATTCTTGAATTTCATTAATGGGTTTGAGGCACAAAGACCTCGTTGGTTGGAAAAAATCGGGGATATCCCATCGGAGATTATCACCAAGAATGTGATACACCCGATGCCCCAGTTGGGACAAAAGCCGAATATGGCCAGGCTAAAGGGAGCCAAATGGAACTTAACCATCTCGAAAAAAAGGCCGAGCAAGCCAGCGCGCTTCTGAAGGCCATGAGCAATCAGAGCAGACTTATGATTCTTTGCCAACTGAACGAAGGCGAGAAATCAGTCGGTGAACTTGAACGCATTGTCGGACTGAGCCAGTCTGCCCTGTCACAGCACCTCGCACGGCTGCGGCGTGACAAGCTGGTAAAAACCCGGCGCGAAGCACAGACGATCTTTTATTCGCTGCAAGGCGATGAAGCCGTCACCGTCATCAAGACACTTTATGATCTGTATTGCCGCGACGACAGCAGCGCCGTCGCCGCCTAAGATTTATGGAACTTCCCCCACAAAAAAGCCTGTCGGAAACCCGGCAGGCTTTTTTGCGTTGTTCTTTAACACCCGAAACAGACCTAGCCGCATTCGGGGGCTGGCAGGCGTGTCACTTTCTGAAGATCACCGCGCACCCGGAAGCTGCCGTAATTCATTCGCAGTTCGTGGGCGACACCATTTTCCCCGAAATCAACCGCGATCTCGGTCGAGGGACCGTTTTCAGCCTCGCCCAGCGGATAATACGCCAGGTTCAGACTGTGATAGGGCTGGCTTGCGATGTTATCGGCATCCTCGGCATTGTTTTGCGCCTGCTTCGCGCCCGAAATCACCGCAGCAATCCGGTTGGTCGGCGTATCGCCACTGCCGTCAAACACCAGATCATTGGCAAATTTGTCGCCCTGAAGCGCACGTTTCAGCAGGGTTACGGAATGCTGGGTCGGGAACATGGTATCGGCCGGCAGTTCTTCGGTGATTTCGACCGGAACTTCGTAAGTGACAAGAACCTTGTCCTTGTCACGCACCGCATCGCCGACAACCTCGTCCACCTGCACGCCATCCAGATAATCGCGCATGCGGAAGCGGTATTTCGATCCGTCAAAGCTTTCCCACTGGGTCATCGAATAGGCCGAATTGATCGCGCCCCCTTCTGCCCCCTGAAGGATCATCAGATGCTGCATCTCGGTGATCCAGCCATCACAGACCTTTTCAAACCGGTAGCCAAGCGCACCACGCACCCCGACAACAGAACTGCCGACATCCGACGAGACCATCGAAAAACGATATTCCGCCATATGCGGAACCAGTTCCGTCTGGGTATCGGATGCCTTGAGCACATGCGCCGGATCAAAACCGGCGGGACCGGCGGCAAAAGATTGCCCCGCCTGTGCGGAACATCCCGCCAGAGCAACACAAAAGATCAGCGCCCCGAAGACGGAACGCTGTCGATTTTCAGGACAAACCGTAATAACTGGCAAATCTATTCTCCGGCGGCGTCGATCTCGACAATCCAGGGATCTTTGACACCCTTTTTGGCAGCAAGATGGCGTAAATCTTTTGCATGCTCATGCGAAAGCGGACCAACCGCGACACGAAGATATTCGCGGCCCTTGACCGTCGCACTGATCAGACGCGGCTGATATTCACTGTAAAGCGACAGGGCATTTTGCGCGCGCAACTGATCGGCAAAGCTTGCCAATACTACATAGTCCCCCGCAAGCGGCACTGCAACAAGCTTGTCATGCGCAGTGGTTTCCGGTGCGATCACGCTGACCTCGTCGGTCATGATACCGGTATCGGTCAGGGCAGCGGTTTGGGTTTCGGTAATCGGTGCGACCGGTTTTGGCGGGGCGACATATCCGGCAACCGCGGCATCGGCTTCGCCCTGCGGGTCAAAGGGGCCTTCGTTGCGAAGCGGGGTACGGTTATAGTCGGGGGTGAACTGGTCCTGTGCGCTTGCGATTTCGACCGGGGCAGCGGTCCCTTCGTCATGTCTCACCGGGCGCGGCGGCAGATCGGTTTTGACAATCACGGCCGATGTGCGGGCACCGGCTTTGGGTTGTGACCAGTCTTCGCCGGGCGCGTTAACGGCATAAATTGCGGGTTCGGCGTCGCGGATTTTCTGTTTGATCGATGGGGCGCCCGGTTCGGCCAAGGCAACGGCATCATCCAGCAGGACATTGTCCTGACAGACGTCTTCTTCAAATAACGGGCGATGCAGGGCGCAATCGCGTTCGGCAACAGCCGAGACCGCATGATCCGTGGTGCTTTTGCCCGTGGTGACATAGCTGATCAGATCGCCGGCCAGCTTGGCCACCGTAAGTTCCACCGGACCACCGCACGCCGCCAGTGCCAGCGGTGCCGCCACCACAAGTATCTTTTTCAAAACGTCATCCCCCGCAGGATATAAATTGTTCCACGGTGAATGTTGATTGTGACGGGTTAAGATTACGTAAGTATCGAGGGTCAATAGACAAACAAAAACGGCCCGGAAATTTCCGGACCGTTTTTAGTCGTAATCAAAAGACAGAAATCAGTCTTTTTTGATTTTCGGCGGAAGCTGCACACGCAAATGCAGTTCCTTGAGCTGGCGGTCATCGACCTCGGCCGGGGCATTCATCATCAGATCCTGCGCCTGCTGGTTCAGCGGGAAGGCAATGACTTCGCGAATGTTCGGCTCGTCAGCCAGAAGCATGACGATACGGTCAACACCCGGGGCAGAACCACCGTGCGGCGGGGCGCCGAATTTGAACGCGTTGATCATGCCGCCAAAGCGGTCATCAACGACGTCCTTGCCGTAACCGGCAATCTCGAACGCCTTATACATGATGTCCGGGCGGTGGTTACGAATGGCACCCGACGACAGTTCGATACCGTTACAGACGATGTCATACTGCCATGCCTTGATATCAAGCGGGTTCATGCTTTCAAGGGCCTCAAGGCCGCCTTGCGGCATCGAGAACGGGTTGTGGCTGAATTCGATCTTGCCGTCGTCGTCTTCCTCGTACATCGGGAAATCAACGATCCAGCAGAATTTGAACATGCCGTCTTCACGAAGGCCCAGTTCATCGCAAACCTTGTCGCGCGACTTGCCGGCAAATTTCGCGGCAGCCAGTTCCTTGTCACAGGCAAAGAAGACCGCATCGCCATTGGCAACGCCGGTGACTTCCTTGATTTTCGCGATACGTTCGGCATCAAGGTTCTTGGCAATCGGGCCTTTGGCTTCGCCGTTTTCATCATAAACGATGTAACCAAGACCAGCCGCACCTTCTTCGCGTGCCCAGGCGTTCAGCTTGTCAAAGAAGCTGCGCGGGCGGCCTGCGGCCCCCGGTGCCGGAATGGCGCGAACCACCGAACCCTTTTCGATGTTCGAGGCAAAGATGCCGAAATTCGAACCACGGAAGGCTTCGGTCACGTCAGACAGGATGATCGGGTTGCGAAGGTCGGGCTTGTCCGAGCCGTATTTCGCCATCGATTCATCAAACGGAATGCGCGGGAACGGAAGCGGCGTTACGTCACGACCACCGCCGAACTCGACAAAGATGTCATGGAGAACCGGTTCGATCGCGTCAAACACGTCGTCCTGGGTGGCAAAGGCCATCTCGAAGTCGAGCTGATAAAACTCGCCCGGCGAACGGTCAGCCCGGGCGTCTTCATCGCGGAAGCACGGTGCGATCTGGAAGTAACGGTCAAAGCCCGAAACCATCAGAAGCTGTTTGAACTGCTGGGGTGCCTGCGGCAGGGCATAGAACTTGCCCGGATGCATGCGCGACGGTACCAGGAAGTCACGCGCACCTTCCGGCGAGCTTGCCGTCAGGATCGGGGTCTGGATTTCAAGGAAGCCCTGTGCGGTCATTTTCTGACGCATCGCCGAAATCACACGCGAACGCAGAACGATGTTCGAATGAACACTTTCGCGACGCAGGTCAAGGTAACGGTGACGCAGGCGGATTTCCTCGCCATATTCGGCATCGCCAAATACCGGCATCGGCAGAACGTCGGCCGACGACTGGACTTCGATATTGGACGCGTAAACCTCGATCTCGCCGGTCGGCAGGTTCGGGTTGACGGTTTCGGCGGTACGTTTGACGACCTTGCCATCCACCGTGATCACACTTTCGGCGCGCGACTTTTCAAGAACCGCGAAAAGCGGGCTTGAAATGTCGATCACGATCTGGGTGATGCCGTAATGGTCGCGCAAATCGACAAACAGAAGGTTGCCGTGGTCGCGCTTGCGGTGGATCCAGCCGGACAGGCGCACTTCCGCATCGGCGTCAGAGGCGCGCAACGCATTACAATTGTGTGAACGATAAGGATGCATGGTCTTTCCAGGTTGCTTTGTATGCTTGGTATTTCGGGCCGCAAATTTGGCGCAAAGGTGCATGGCTGCACCGCGCTGTCAAACAAAAAAGCACCGCAAACCGACCACCCCGGTCAATTGGGGGCGGTCAAATCGGGTGATCTGTCTGTTTGCGCGACGCGGCGCTTGAAATTCTGCGGTATAAAACGCTGCCAAAGGCCTGCCGTCAAGTGCCCGTCGCAATGGTCTGCATTGCTGGCCGGAATTTCAGGTTGGCGGCGCACCGATGCCCTGCAAATCCTTGACCTTTACAAAGCGGATCAGACGCCCGGTTTCGGGGCGGACATCCGCCCAGTGATCAACGTCAAATTCATACTGGCAAAGTCCGCAGGTGGGAAATTTGCGCTTCATCTGCAACAACGCCTCGCCGTCACCATCGCCAAACAACTGTGCGGCGAAATCCTCCATCCCCGGATTATGGCCGACCATCATCACGCAACGCGCTTCGTCATGAGTCTGGACAAGGCTGTCAAGCAACACCTTCTCGCTCGCCATATAGAGGTCTTCGTTATAGATCACGTCTGACGTGCTTGCAAAATCGCGCCCCAGCAACGTCAATGTCTGCACGGCACGTGCCGCGGTCGAACACCAGATCAGATCAGGCACCAGTCCCTGATCCTGCAGGTAGCGCCCCATCACCGGGGCTGCCTGTTCACCGCGCCGGTTCAGTTCCCGGTCATGATCGGACCGGGATGGATCGGTCCAGCTTGATTTTGCATGCCTGAGCAGGAGCAGTGTCTTCATAAAATCGGTATCCGGTAATCTCGCGAAAGGCAGACTTTTGCATGTCACATAGGGCGCTGTGAAGCCATCATAAAAACTGACTTAAAAATTTAAGAAAATTGCACCCCGACAAGCAGTTATCCTATACTCCAATCGCAACCGGGGCCTGTCGCCTTATTTCAAGGACACAAACCCACTTTCGCAGGAGGCATAGCGTGACCCACGCCGCCGTTATTCAATCAAGCGCAATCACACTTGATTCGGACAAGCGCTTTATAAACCGCGAACTTTCGTGGCTGGCCTTTAACGGTCGCGTCCTTGAAGAGGCCCAAAATCAGCGTCATCCGTTGCTTGAACGTGTACGGTTCCTGTCGATTTCCGCCAGCAACCTTGACGAATTTTACATGGTTCGCGTTGCCGGTCTGGTCGGGCAGTTGCGCGCGGGCATGACCAAGGTCAGCCAGGATGGCATGAGCCCGTCCGAGCAGCTTCGTGCGATTACATACGACGCCAACCAGTTGATGCAGGATCAGCAGCGCATCTGGCAGCAGCTTAGCACCGAGATGGAAAAGCACGGCATTTCCGTGATCGGGCCGGAAGATCTGACGCAGACGGACCGCAAATGGCTTGATGGCTATTTCATGCGCGAAATCTTCCCGACCCTGACACCGCTTGCCATTGATCCGTCGCATCCTTTCCCGTTCATTCCGAACCTTGGCTTTGCGATTGTCATGCAGCTGTTTGACCCGGCGGATGGTCACAATATGCGCGGCCTGATCCCGGTGCCGCCGAAGATCGGCCGTTTCCTGCGCCTGCCGGGCCGCACCGAACGCTACCTTCCGCTGGAACAGGCGATTGTGCTTTATCTGGATAAGCTGTTCCCCGGTTTCGACATGATCGAACATGGCCTGTTCCGTGTCATCCGTGACTCGGACGTTGAAATTGAAGAAGAAGCCGAAGATCTGGTGCGCGTTTTCAAAACCGCGCTGAAACGCCGTCGCCGCGGCAGCATCATCCGGCTTAAAGTCAATGCCAAGATGCCCGAAGACCTTCTGGATTTCGTGGTCGATGAACTTTCAGTCGCACCTGAGGAAGTCGTCAAGGTTGATGGTCTTCTGGGGGTTGTTGACGTCAAACAACTGATCGATTCCGATCTGCATCATGATCTGCTGTTCCCGCCATACGGCGCGCGTTATCCCGAACGGGTGCGCGACTTTGGCGGTGATTGTTTTGCCGCGATTGGCAAAAAGGACATCGTCGTTCATCACCCGTTCGAAGATTTCGACGTCGTTGTGCAGTTCCTGTTGCAGGCCGCACGTGACCCCGATGTTGTCACGATCAAACAGACCCTTTATCGCACATCGGAAAACAGCCCGATTGTGAAGGCCCTGATTGCCGCCGCCGAGGCCGGCAAATCGGTTACGGCCATGGTGGAGCTTAAGGCACGTTTTGACGAGGAAGCCAACCTGCGCTGGGCGGCGGACCTTGAGCGTGCCGGTTGTCAGGTGGTTTATGGTTTCCTTGACTGGAAAACGCATGCCAAGGTGTCGCTGGTGGTTCGGCGCGAAAGCCACGGGCTTCGGACCTATGTGCATTTCGGGACCGGCAACTATCACCCGATCACCGCGAAATTCTATACCGATATTTCGTTCTTCTCGTGCGATCCGGCATTGGGGCGTGACGCGGCCAGTATCTTTAATTTCATGACCGGCTATGCCACCCCGCGCTCGCTTGAGAAAATCGCCATTGCACCGCATACATTGCGCCCGACCCTTCTGACCCATATCGATCAGGAAATCCAAAACTGTCAGGCGGGCAAACCGTCGGGCATCTGGGCCAAGATGAACAGCCTTGTCGATCCGGTGGTGATTGATGCGCTTTATCGCGCCAGCCAGGCCGGGGTACATATCGAACTGGTGGTGCGCGGCATTTGCTGTTTGCGGCCGGGTGTGCCGGGCTTGTCAGAAAATATTCGCGTCAAATCCATTGTCGGTCGGTTCCTTGAACATTCGCGCATTGTCGTCTTTGCAAACGGCGCGAAACTGCCATCGCGCAAGGCCAAGGCGTTTATTTCATCCGCCGACTGGATGCCGCGCAACCTTAACCGTCGTGTCGAAACGCTGGTTCCGGTGGAAAACCCCACTTGCCAACGCCAGATTGTCGAACAGATCATGATTGCAAATCTGAAAGATACGGCGCAGGCTTGGTACCTGCAGCCCGACGGGTCATATGAGCGGTGCGAAGCAGACGAAAATTCATTCTCCTCTCATCAGTATTTCATGACCAACCCGTCACTTTCAGGCCGTGGCAGCGCGCTTAGCGAGGAAGATCCGAATGTTCCCGTGCTGCAGCTTGATGATTAACGAGTGCATACCTAGACAGGTTCAACCAACCGCATGCTGACTGACCAAAGGGTTTCCAACCGTATTGCCATCATTGATGTTGGCTCGAACTCGGTGCGTCTTGTTGTGTTTGATGGCATGACACGCGCACCGGCCCCGATTTTCAACGAAAAGGTGATGTGCGGCCTTGGCCGTGATCCGGAAAATACCGGACGGCTGAACCCCGAAGGCGTTGAAATGGCAACCGCTGCCCTGCGGCGGTTCGCCCGGCTGTTGCGTGCGATGAAGGTCACACGTGTCGATATCCTTGCCACCGCTGCGGTCCGTGCGGCCAGCGACGGGCAGGCATTTTGTGATCGCGTGCATGCGGAAACCGGTTTGAACGTCAAGGTGATTGACGGGCTTGAAGAAGCCCGTCTTTCGGCCTTTGGCATTATTTCCGGTGATCGCCGTGCCACCGGCATCATGGGTGATATCGGTGGCGGGTCGCTTGAACTGGTGTTGCTTGAGGAAGGCGAGATCAAAAAAAGCGTCAGCGTCCCCTTGGGCGCCATGCGCCTGCATGCGGTATTCGGCGCCGACCGTACCCGGCTTGAGGCAGAGGTCAAAACTCATCTTGATACGGTCGACTGGCTGCATGAAGGTGCGGGCAAACCGCTGATTGCGGTTGGCGGTTCGTGGCGTTCGATTGCCAAGCTTTATATCGCGCAGGAAAACTATCCGATTTCGGTCGTGCATAATCTGACCATGCCACGTGCCGAAATCGCGGAACTGACGCATATCATATCCCAGCAAAGCCGTGTGTCGCTTGACAAGGTTGGTGGTGTTTCCAAACGCCGCATTGATAGCCTGCCGCATGCGGGCCTTGTCATGAACATGCTGCTTGAACGCATGCAGGCCAAGGAAGTCGTCTTTTCCAGCCATGGCCTGCGCGAAGGCTGGATGTATGAAGCCCTGCCCGACGAATTGCGCGAACGCGATCCGTTGCTTGATGCCTGTCTCAGCTTTGCCGAAGACGGCGAACGTTTCCATCAGCATGGCGAGGAACTTTATCGCTGGTCGGCACCGATCTTCCGCGAACAGCCGGGGAATCTGGGCCGGTTGCGCCTTGCTGCCTGTATCATCGGCGATGTCGGCTGGAACGAACATCCCGATTACCGGGCGATCCAGAGCTATAACCGCATCCTGCATCACCCCTATCTTGATCTGAACCATCATGACCGGGTGTTCCTCGCCTATACCATCGGGTCGCGCTATACCGGCAATTTCAAGGGTGACGAATCCAGTGACCGGCTGCTTGACGATGATACGCGTAATATCGGTCGCCTTTACGGTCACGCCATCCGCCTTGGCCATACCCTTTCGGGGGGTGTTGAAGGCATCCTTCCCGGTACGGCGCTTGTTCATGAAGACAAGACGCTTACACTTCAGATGCACAGGGACTTCGCGGCACTCAACGGTGAAGTCGTCGAACAGCGTTTATCAAAACTTGCCAAACTGATGGATTGCGAAAGCCAGGTCGTCATCGTCGATCAGCTTCCCCAACCCTGACCAGGCATGCTATGCTGGGGCTGCTTCCCGAAGCACCCCGTCCGCGGAAAGGGCTGCGCCCGGTCTTAGATGACATATGAACCACACGGTTTCCTTGCCTGTCTGGCGGACACAGGCTTAAGCACAGGGGAATCGTATGTCTGCTTCGCGCACATCGAAATCCGGAATATTTGACGGCCGTCTTAACCTTGAACAGCAGCGCAAGCGCGCCAAGGAACTGCTGAAATCCGCCCGAAGCCAGCAGGCCGATGCCCAAACCCGGATTGCGGCCCACCTGCCCGGCAAAAGCATTGATGATCTGCAACTGGCCGATAGCCAGCTTGTCATCGCGCGCGAAAACGGCTTTGCCAGCTGGCCGAAACTGAAATCCCATATCGACCGAATTACCGAACATCAGCGCCAGATTGCATCGGGGCATCTGCCAATACTTGATACCCCGCAAACCCTGCATCTGCGTTGTGGCTCGGACATCAGACATGGCCTTGAACTGGCCGGTTTTGCTGGTGCCTTTATGGAGTTTTCCGATCCGTTCTGTCAGGGACCGGTGCCCGATGTGCCCCTGCCCGACTTTATCGAAACGCGGGTACGCTTTATCGCATCGTCCTATCGCATCGATTTTCCCGATGCGCTATCCCGTCTGCAACGCGAATATGCCGGGCTGGCGACATTGGGCGATTATGATCATGTCGTGCTGTGGTTTGAACATGACAGCTACGATCAGCTTATACTGGCCTTCCTGCTTGATTTCATCGCCACACTCCGCCCGCAAACCAGGCTTGACCTGATTTGTGTGGATCGGGTGCCGGGGGTTGAGCGTTTCATCGGCCTTGGTCAGCTTTCGCCCGAACTGCTGATCTGGTGCTGGGACAATGCCCGTGCGCCGGTTTCGGATGACATGCTGACATTCGGTCAAGCGGTCTGGCCCGCGATCCGTGCCTCAAACCCCGATGCGCTGCGCGCCATCATCGATAACGGCCAATCGCCAATCCCCTGCATGATCGCGGCCCTTGATCGGCATCTGCGTGAATTGCCTGATCCCGAAAACGGTCTTGGCCTGACGCAGAAACTGACGCTGCAAATCATCCGGGATCATGGGCCGATCACGGCGGGCAAAATCTTTGGCCACCTGATGCGAAGTTATGACCCGCTGCCGTTTCTGGGCGATTTGATGTTTTGGGATGTGCTTGTTGATATGAGCCGGGCGAAAATGCCGCTTTTCACCTATCCCGAAGACCCGAGCCAGACGCCCTGGCCGGACCGCACCCTGTCGCTTTCTGAAACCGGCAACGAAGTCCTTTCCGGCACCCGGAATTTCATGGCGTTTTACACCGGGGAACGATGGGTTGGCGGCATCCGGATTAGCGGTGCAACAGGACCTTAAACCAGCTTTCGCGTCACCCTGAAAATCTCGCCCCGCAGCCATTTATGCGGGGCGCTGGCGGCGTTGCGCACATGCCAGGACTGGGCAAAGCTGTATTCAGGGAAATCAAGCGGGAAGGTGCAACTGCCAAATCCCGCCATAACATTGCGTTCAAGCCGCGATGGCAGCGATGCGATCACGTCCGTTGCGCGGATCAGGCTTGCGATGCTGGCGAAGGTTGATGCCTGCAAAACCGTGCGACGTTTGCGCCCGATGGCGTGCAATGCATCGTCCACCGCCGAATGATCGTTATTACCGATGATCACACGCGCATGGGCCACGTTGCAGTACCGGTCCAGCGTATCGGGTGGCACGTCATGGCAATCGGCATCGTAAAAGCAGGCCATATGTTCACGAAACAGGGTCTGCTGCGCGACATCGCCAACATTTTCGGTCATATGCAGGCCAATCGCCAGATCAAGCTGGCCGCTGCGCAGCCGGTCGATCACGTTGGTATCGCCATGGATCGGCAAAATCCGAAGCCGGATATCGGCGGCATAGCCGCGGATGATGCGAAACAGTTCAGGCATGATTACCGCCACCTCGTAATCGTTGGTGCCGATCACAAAGCGGGCTGATTGCGCCGGATCATTCGGATCAAAGGCATCAACGCGGGCAAGGTTGCGCAAATCCTGCAACAGGATGCGCACCCGCCCGGCCATTTCATCGGCATGGGCGGTCGGCGTAATGCCCCGCCCCGACCGGACAAAAAGCGGATCACCGACAATCTGGCGCAACCGGTCGAGCCCGTGGCTGACCGTCGGTTGCCCGACACCAAGGCGATTGGCCGCGGCGGTTACCGATCCCTCGTCATAGATCGTCAGGAAAAGCCGCAGCAGACGATAATCAAGGTCCAATTCATCGATGTTCATACATGAATACTATCACCTTGATCGAATTGATCATATGGGAAATCAGGTGCAGTTTCATTTCATTGACGGGCCAATGCCCACCACCGATTACCGGAGAAATGAAACCATGAAAATCCTCGTTACCGGCGCCACCGGCCAGCTCGGAAGCCTTGTTGTCAAACATCTGCTGGACCGCGTCCCGGCCAGCCAGATTGCAGCCAGCGTGCGCAATATTGCCAAGGCACAGGAAATGGCCGCCGAAGGCATTGATGTCCGCCATGGCGATTTTGATGATCTTGCCCTGATGACCAATGCGTTCAAGGGCATTGATATCGCGCTGATCATTTCGGGTGAAACCGATGTTGAAACCCGCATCAAACAGCACCGGACCGCGGTTGATGCCGCCAAGGCCGCCGGTGTCAGACATCTCGTCTATACCAGCTTCATCGATGCACGCCCTGAAAGCCCGTTCACCTATGCCGCCATCCATGCCGACACGGAAAGCTATATCAAGGCAAGCGGCCTGTCCTTCACCTTGCTTCGCAACAGCTTCTATACCGACCTTCTGATGGCGGGCGTTCCGCATGCGCTTGAAACCGGTGATTTTGGTGCCCCTGCCGGCAATGGCAAGGTCAGCTACATTCCGCGTAATGACCTTGCCGAAGCTGCCGCCACCGTGCTTGCCAATCCGGCCGACCATGTCAATCAGACCTATGACCTTTCGGGCACGCCGATCGGCTTTGCCGATATCGCCGCCATCATTGCCGACGCAACCGGCAAGGATATCCGTTATGTCGATCTGCCGCCCGAAGTCCATACCGGCATTCTGGCAAGCTTTGGCCTGCCTGACCATCTGATCGAGGCGCTAAGCGGCATGTATGTTGGCACGCGTAATGGCGATTATGAACAAACCAGCGATGATTTCGCCAAGGTTGTCGGCCGCGCACCGCAAAGCACCGCAGATTTCCTGAAAGCGGCGCTGAAATAATCCGCCGCAGTCAAAAAACGGACAAAAACGAAAAACGGGCCAAAGCTGGCCCGTTTTTTCATGTCTTCGATTGGATCGCGGGATTTAGTCCTGAGCTTCAAGCTCGACAAATACCACTTCGCCGTTCTTGAGCTTGAGCCCGATCTGTCCGTGCTTGAGTTGCAGGGCATATTGGCCGAACAGCTCGCGCCGCCAGCCATGCATTGCCGGGACGTCGGCATTGTCATCGGCGGCAATATTCTGCAAATCATCGCTGGACGCCACAAGGCGCTGGGCAACGCCCTTTTCCTCGGAACAGAGCTTTAGCAGCACCTTAAGCAGCTCCACCGTCGGGCCGATCCCGGCGGGAAGGTCCGGGCGGAGTTTTGGCTGCGGCCAGTCTTCCTGCGGGCTATCAAGGGCAGCCTGGATGGCTTCGATGATGGCCTGACCGGGTTTGCTGCTGCCGAAATTGCGACCAACACCGCGGGTCTTGTCGAGATCCTTGTCGGTCAATGGCTGCCGGGCAGCAATATCAAGCAGCGTGTCATCACGCAGAACGCGGTTACGCGGCAGGTTCTTGCGTTGTGCCTCGGTCTCGCGCCATTCGCCAAGCGCGCGCGCCACCGCCAGGAATTTCGGGCTGTTGGAGCGGGTTTTAAGCCGCAGCCATGCTTCTTTCGGATCAATCGAATAGATCGACGGATCGGTCAGGCGTTCCATTTCCTCGGCCAGCCAATAGGCACGACCATTGGCTTCGAGCCGTTCGTGGAAGGCTTCATAGATCACGCGCAGATGCGTCACATCCGACAGCGCATAACTAAGCTGTTTGGTCGAAAGCGGACGGTGCGACCAGTCGGTAAAGCGCATCGATTTATCGATATTCTTGCGCACCACCTTGTTGACCAGCGTCTCGTAGCCGACCTGATCACCATAGCCCAGCACCATCGCCGCCACCTGGGTATCGAATACCGGGTGCGGGACCTTGCCGCTGAGATGGACAAAAATCTCGATATCCTGACGGGCGGCGTGAAACACCTTGACCACGCTTTCGTCCTGCATCAGGTCGAACAACGGGGCAAGGTCAATGCCCTCGGCCAGCGGATCAACCGCCGCACCATTATCGGATGCTTCGGGGCTTGCCAACTGCACAAGGCAAAGCTGCGGCCAATAGGTCGAATCGCGCATGAACTCGGTATCGACCGTGACATATTCGAACTGCCGGAGCTTTTCGCACAACGCGCGCAGTTCTTCTGTATTTGTAATTGGTTCCATAAACCTTGCTATAACATTGCCGGGCGTGATCCGCCAGTAGCTTCGATATGGCAGCTATCATGCGTAAAAAGCACGGAAAACCCGCCGCCTCAGATGATCTCATCCTCGTCAAGCAACGGATCGGATTGCAGATGGGTTTCGATGGCATCCATGCGTTCCTGCAATTCGGATGACCGTTTGATCGCCGCCACATGGAAAAGCGCATCGCCCTGATTGACGATGGGCAGATTGGTCCGCCCGATGATCAGCCCGGCATGTTTCGCCACCACCTCGGCATCGCGAAGACCGAACGGGTCGGAAACGGCTGCGACCACGTCGCCCTCGTGGACAAACTCGCCCGCGATCTTGAACGTCCGCAAAATCCCGCCGACAGGTGCGCGCAGCCAATGGCTGCTGGATGATTTGAAGGGGGCGACTTTCGGATCGCGGATGGAGCGGCCCGATGTCATGCCAAGTTTGCGCATCACGCGCAAAACCCCCGAAACACCGGCCCGGATCGACATTTCATCAAATCGGAGCCCCTCGCCCGCCTCATAGAGCAGGATCGGTACTTCGGCCTCTTTGCCAGCCTGGCGCAGCGATCCTTCGCGAAGCGGGCTGGTCAGGATGATCGGCGCACCAAAAGCCTCGGCATAGGCCATAATGTCTTGATCATCGTCATTGACCCTGATCTGGGGCAGGTTCACGCGGTTCACGGCTGCCGAATGAAGATCAATGCCGAAGTCGGATTTCTCGACAATCTCGGTCAGGAAAAGATGGGCAAGCTGTGCGGCAAGCGACCCCGCCGAATGACCGGGGAAACACCGGTTAAGATCACGGCGGTCAGGCAGATAGCGCGTATGGTTCAAAAAGCCGAACGCATTGACCACCGGCACCGCCAGCAAGGTTCCATGCATGCCGCGAAGGGCGGGCGATTTCAAAACGCGGCGGATGACCTCCACCCCGACGATTTCATCGCCATGCACGGCACCACTGACGAACAGGACCGGACCAGGCCGTTTGCCATGCACCACATTGACCGTCAGATTGACCGGCGTGTGATTGGATAAAAGCGAGATCGGAATATCAACGATCTGGCGGGTCCCGGCGGGGACTTTTTTGCCGCCAATCTCGAAGTCCGGGGTTCTGGCTACCTTTGCCGATTTGGCTTTGGATACTTTTTTCCCGATCTCGTTCACAGTTTATCCCTTGCCTTTGGTCCGCACCTTTCCGGGGCGGTAATCCTTTTCCATGAAATCGATAATCATCCCGGCAATGTCCTTGCCGGTTGCGCCTTCGATGCCTTCCAGACCGGGTGATGAATTGACTTCCATCACCACCGGACCGTGGTTGGAGCGAAGAATATCGACACCACAGACATTTAGCCCCATCGCCTTGGCGGCTTCAACTGCTGTTGCGCGTTCCTGCGGAGTAATACGCACGGACCGCGCCGAACCGCCGCGATGAATGTTGGACCGGAAATCGCCCTCGGCCCCCTTGCGTTCCATGCTGGCAACGACCTTGCCACCAATCACAAAGCAGCGAATATCGGTATTGCCCGCTTCCTTGATGAATTCCTGCACCATGATATCAACATTCGCACCACGGAAGGCCTCGATCACGGATTTGGCGGATTTTTCGGTTTCGCCAAGAACCACGCCAATGCCCTGGGTACCTTCGAGAAGCTTGATCACCACCGGCGCACCGCCAACGATGGAAAGCACCTCGTCGGTTTTTTTCGGATCATGGGCAAAGGCCGTGACCGGCAGGCCGACACCGCGCCGCGAGAGGATCTGCAGGGAGCGCAGCTTGTCGCGCGACCGGCCAATCGCGACGGATTCGTTTAACGGATAAACGCCCATCATTTCAAACTGGCGCAACACCGCCAGCCCGAAAAACGTTACCGAAACACCGATACGCGGAATCACCGCGTCATAGCCGCTCAGTTTCTGGCCGCCGTAATAGACTTCGGGTTTAAGGGAGGTGATGTTCATCGTGACGCGCAGCGTATTGATCACATCAATTTCGTGCCCGCGACTTTCGGCCGCCTCGACCAGCCGTTTGTGGGAGTACAGATTAGGATTGCGCGCAAGCATTGCGATCTTCATGCAATGGACTCCCGTGGTCGAGCGTTACTGAATGTGTCGAAAGTTCAACGACAGCGTCGGATCATTGTTCCGAAACAGTGTCGGATTTCAGCGCCGTATAAACCTGTTCCGGTTTCCCCGCCAGATAAGATTTCGACGGTTGAACCAAAAATCTTCCTGCCTTCATCGCGGTCCGTCCCAACAGCATGGGAAAGCCCATCAACGAACGGTTTGCCAGTGAAATCTCGACCCGGATTTTATGATGCCCGACGGCAATATGGGTCGAAATGACATAGCGTTCTTCGGCCTCGCCGTTTGAACTGCGAATCTCGCGCGTTTCAACCAGTGGTGCCATGCACTCAATACGACCATGCCCGTCACCGCGGTAATGCGGCAAGATGAATTTTACGAATTTTTGATTATCGCGATCAATGACACGCGGATTCAACGCATGCAGCGACGATGTCCGCGCCCCGGTATCGACCTTGGCCTTCATGAAGGGTACGTCGAAATCCGGAAATCCGATCCATTCGCGCCAGCCCAGCACATGCCCCGCACTTATCAGGGCATCGGTCTTGGATTTAAGGGACGGTTTAACCTTGGTCTTGCGCGTCGTCACATGCACTATCCGGTAATTTGCAGTCGGACCAATATAACGCCTAACAGCTTGCATCGCCTATCGAAAATGCGTCTGCCCGGGATCGGGATTTATTGAGCATCCATCACAGAGCGGACCAGCGGCAATGTCACCGCGCGCTTTTGCGCCAATGCCTGCCGGTCAATGGCCGCCACCAGTTCAGTCAGCGCGACAAAGCTGCGTTCGATGCGCGGCAGGATATAGGCAATGATCTGGGGGCTCGGCGCCATCTGCCGGTCGGCAAACAGCTTGATCAGAAGCCCGACCATCAGGTCGTCATCGGGCGGGGAAATCTCGCAGACCAGTGCCGCACCCAGCCGTGATTTCAGATCCGGCAGATCGACTTTCCAGCGCGCAGGGGGTTGCTGTGCGGTCATCAGCAAATGCCCGCCGCGTTCCTTGAGCATATTGTAAAGATGGAAACACACCGTCTCGTCGAGGCCAAGATCGGCATCCTCGATCACAAGCCCGGTGGCATCGCCCAGAAGTACGTCCGGGTTCGCCCCGACAAGGTCATGACCCGATACGCTTAACGCGGCCGAGCGTGCCCGCCATACTTCCGCAAGGTGGCTTTTGCCCGATCCGCGCGGACCATAAAGGCAAAGGGCGGGCACCGGCCAATCGGGCCAGTGATCGATCCATGAAACGGCTTCACGATTGCAATCAGCGACCATGAAATCGGCCCGTCCCAATGCCGGGCGCAGTTCCAGCGCCAGCGGCAATTGCTGTGGCGAAAATTCCGGCGATCCACCATCCGGCCCCTTTTCGGGTGCCGCCAGCGTATCGTCCATGGTCGTCTTTTTGATCGCGCGGGTCACTGTGAACTCAATTCTCGGCGTCTTTTAACGGATCATAGGCCGGGTTGTCCGGGCCGTGATCATATAACCGGCTCCCGAGATACTGCCTTAAACCATATCGCACAAGCACACCAATCACAGCGGCCACCGGCACGGCCAGCATCACACCGAGCAATCCGAAAACCGCCCCCCCGGCCAGCAAGGCAAACATCACCCAGACCGCATGCAGACCAACCTTGTCCCCGACCAGCTTCGGCGTCAGGAAATTGCCTTCCATCAACTGCCCCGCCCCGAACACAAGGGCCACCAGCGCCAGATCGACACTGACCCCGAATTGTGCAAGCGCGACCCCCATTCCGACAGCAAAACCGGCAATCATCCCGACATAGGGCACAAAGGATACAAGCCCGGTCATCAAGCCGATGACAAAGCCGAATTCCAGCCCCACAAGGCTTAGTCCAATCGCATAGAAAAGCCCCAGCAGCATGCAGACCGTCGATTGCCCGCGTACAAAGCCCGCCAGGGTTTCATCGATTTCGCGCGCGCACTGCCGGATATCCTTTGCCGAACGGCGCGGCAGATAGCCATCGACCTTGGCAACGATCTTGTCCCAGTCGCGCAAAAGGTAAAATGCCACAACCGGGGTAATGAACAGCAAACTCAGGAAATTCAGCAACGCCAATCCGCCCGACAACACATTGGTCAGGATATTGCCAACCCACTTGATGGCATTGGCCGTCTGTCCCTTGGCCGAGTCCGATATGTTTTGCAGCGTTTCCGGGGCAACCCGGTCAACGATATGCTGGATATGGGGCAGAATGGTATTGCGCAGCGTATCGATATAGCCCGGTAGCCTTTCAAGGAAACCGGCAAGCTGGTTGCCGATCATCGGCACGATCAGCAACAGGACGAAAATGAAAATCAGGAAAAACAGAACCGTGATGACCGTGGTTGCCAGCGTCCGGTTAAAACCGCGTTCTTCCAACCGGTCGGCCAGAGGATCAAGGAAATAGGCAATTGCCATCCCGGCAACAAACGGCAACAGGATGCTGGAAAACAACCAGATCAGTAGGAAAAAACCGACAATGAAAATCAGCCAGAAACGTGCCTGCTGCCGGATGGTCATGTCCGTTTAACCCCCTTGTTTCGCTGTCATGCTGCCTTGATGATGCCCGCCCCCTCAGATATCTGCGGTACATCCTGCATGATAAAAAGACCGGCGGAATTATCCGCCGATCGACAGGCTTTGCAAACGATCAGAACCGGCTGGCTGGATAAACCAAAGTTCGCCCATCTGGCTCAGGCTTAAATTCTGCTGTGCCAATGCGGTCCGGAACTGATCGATCGAACCGACATAGTCCACCGAAATCTGCACTTCGCGGCGCGACATCGCCACAACCCGGCTGGCACGAACGACGGGCAGTCCGACAATGCGGTCCTCGATCCGGGCCCAGTCATCAAGCCCGGTGATCGGGATGAACACCATCAATTGTCCGCCGGTGCCGTAATTGATCAGGTTGGCACGTTTCCACCCGGCAGAAAGCTGATCCTGCACGCCCTTGGCGGCACGTATCAGCGTGTCGTTCAGGCTTTCTCCCGACTGGGTTGTTTCGGTCACGCCAAATACCTGCGGCGCGCCGCCCGTGTCATAGCGCGTCGCGGTCACGTCAACGGTTTCCGATCCGGTTTCACCGCTAACCGAGGCACTGGCGACAACGGCAACATTCGCACCATAGCGCCGCGCAAGTTCGTTAAGGCGTTCCACCGCACCATTTTCCGCCTGCTCGGCCGAAACGGTGCCGATATCCTGCAAATCGCCAATCGGTGCCTTGACCGGCACCAGACCACCCGATGCGAAATTGCGGCTCCAGATATCGCGCCACGGGTTTGGATCATCCCACAGGCTGGTATAACCGCCCGAATGATAGACCGGCACAACGATCACAGGCTTGGATTGCAGTTCGGCAAACGGGATATCGCGGAAACGCAGATAGTTGCGCAGTTCGGTTTCCTTGAACCGCACCGTCATGTCCGCGATATAGCGCACCGAAGATGTTTTCTCGTTCGAAACCCCGAAATCGCGCACCATGTTATTGATGTCCGCCTGGCTGGGGCTGCCAATTCCCGCGCGGTCTTCGGGCAATGTCAGGCGCGCGACAACCTCTTCGAAGGCCTTGCGCTGCCCGATGGCAAGGGCCTGATCACGTGCGGCCGCGGCGGTTTCTGCGCTTTCGTCAACATGCACGCCCGATACCGAAAAGATATCCTGTGCAAATACCGGAAAGGATAAGGACGCCGAAAGTCCGGCGATACCCGCCAACAGCCTGAATTTTTTGAGTCTTGTAAGCACGTTTGCCTCTTTGCCCATTTTTTCGATGGTTTGATGCTCTTTGTGGCACGAGTGAAGCATTCTGGAAAGAAAACTCTCCCATGCGCACCTGAGCATTGCATATTGCCCGCGTTTGAGTATTTTCGGCCCAGCGGAAATTATCAAGCCCGCGTTTTTTATCAGTATGACGCTTTTTCTGTGGTTATCGATCTGATTAAAGGCGTCACTATGGCGGTATTTCCCGGGTATCTGGTTCATCCGGCCCCGGAACATCGCGCGAATGACAATTTGAAGTCAGGGCGTACTGATGAAAAACGCGGGGTTTCCCGCTTTGTTTTATCCATGCGCTTAAGCCGAGGATCACCCAATGACCGCCTCCAACGGCCTTACCTATAAGGACTCCGGTGTCGATATCGATGCTGGCAATGCCCTTGTCGATGCAATCAAACCGCTGGCCAAAGCAACCAGCAGAACCGGCGTTACCGGTGGTTTGGGGGGATTCGGCGCTTTGTTCGACCTGAAAGCTGCCGGTTACAATGATCCGGTTCTGGTTTCCTGCACCGACGGTGTCGGCACCAAGCTTAAAGTCGCCTTTCTGGCTGACAAACACGATACCGTCGGCATCGACCTTGTCGCCATGAGCGTCAATGACCTTGTGGTTCAGGGCGCAGAACCGCTTCTGTTCCTTGATTATTTTGCCACGGGCAAACTTGCCGTTGAAAAGGCAACCGATGTTGTTGCCGGCATTGCCGAGGGCTGCAAACAGGCAGGATGCGCATTGATCGGCGGGGAAACCGCCGAAATGCCGGGCATGTATGCGGACGGTGAATATGATCTGGCCGGTTTTGCGGTCGGGGCGGCGGAACGTGGCGAGTTGCTGGACGGTTCCAACGTTGCCGAGGGCGATGTGATCCTTGGTCTGGCGTCAAGCGGTGTTCATTCCAACGGTTATTCGCTTGTGCGCAAGGTTGTTGAACTTGCCGGACTTGATTACGCCGATGATGCCCCGTTTGCACCGGGCAAAAATGTTGGCGAGGCGCTGCTTGAACCGACCAAAATCTATGTCAAAAGCTGCCTTGCGGTGCATAAGGCCGGTCTGGTCAAGGCGCTGGCGCATATTACCGGTGGTGGTCTGACCGAAAACGTCCCGCGCGTTCTGCCGGAAAACCTGACGGCGGTGTTTGACGCCAGCACGTGGGAATTCCTTCCGATTTTCAAATGGCTGTCCAAACAGGGCGGCATTCCGTCGGTTGAAATGGCGCGTACCTTTAACTGCGGCATTGGCATGTGCGTTGTGGTTCCGGCCGATAAGGCCGATGAGGCCGAAGCATTGCTGCGTGAAAACGGCGAAACCGTCAGCCAGATCGGTGTGATCGGCCCGCGTGCCGGTGATGGCCCGCAGGTCATCATCAAGAACATGGCCGCTGCATGGGAAAAGTAACACCGCTGAAGCTTGCCGTTCTGGTATCGGGCGGCGGGTCGAATCTTCAGGCGATCATTGATGCCTGCAAGGCGTCCGATTATCCGGCTGAAATCGTTCTGGTGTTTTCCAATCAGCCTGATGCCGGTGGGCTTGAACGTGCGCGCCGTGCCGGTATCCGGGCCGAAGCCATTTCGCACAAGGGCTTTGAAGGTGGTCGCGAGGCCTATGACAGCACGGTCAGCGGCCTGATTGAAGAATCCGGTGCCGATCTGGTGGTTCTGGCAGGTTACCTGCGTCTGGTCAGCGAAAGCTTTGTGACCCGCTGGCAGGGCCGCCTGATCAATATTCACCCGTCGCTTCTGCCAAGCTTCAAGGGCCTGCATGTTCATCAGGCTGCCCTTGATGCCGGGGTCAAATATTCCGGCTGCACGGTGCATTATGTGGTGCCCGAGGTTGATTCCGGCCCGATCATTGCGCAGGCCGTGGTGCCGGTCCTGCCCGGTGATGATGCGGGTACGCTCGCGCAGCGCATCCTTAAACAGGAACACCGCATCTATCCGCAGGTGATCCGCTGGATCGCCGAGGGCCGGGTTTCGACCAATGACGCCGGGATCGTAACGGTCGCCGATGCGAATGCACCCGATTTCGCGCAGATCAATCCGGTGCCTGAACCGAACTGACTGCGCCTGTGGCGGGCGATCCGCAAATGGTTTTAAGGGGTGAACGAAAGTTCGCCCCTTTTTCTTTGGGCGGATAACGACACCTTCAGCACGAATGCCCGTATTGGCTGTAACAAAACAATCGACTACAAATTATCGTTTACATCTTGCCAAGCTATTGTGGCGACCCAATAATCAATCATGGGTTTTCACTAATTATAACTCTCAAGCGTATCAGAAACGTCACCTTGTCGGATGCTGCCGAACCGCTCCGGCTTAATCAGCAAGAGCAAATCGAACTGCCAGGCACTCCTGAAGCTGCAATCCCGCCATCAGGGCAACAGTTTCCGAACAATGCAGGTGGAAACCTTAAGTCTCCCGATGGGAGCACGAGCACAGGGAGGCTTTGCCGCCACCCGTTTTAACGGACTGAAGGGAGCTATACAGCTATGCAACCGAAAATCATAGCGGGCCTGATGGCCGCAGGACTTGCCTGCGCCGCCTTGCCGGGCTTGGCATTCGCCCAAAATGCGCAAAAGCCAAATATCCTGTTCATTGTTTCGGACGACACCGGTTATGGCGATACCGGTCCCTATCTGGGCGGCGAGGCCCGCGGTATGCCGACCCCCAATATCGACAAACTGGCCGAAGAAGGCATGATGTTCACATCCTTCTATGCCCAGCCAAGCTGCACACCGGGCCGTGCAGCCATGCAGACCGGCCGCATTCCGAACCGTTCGGGCATGACGACGGTGGCCTTTCAGGGACAGGGCGGCGGCCTTCCGGCAGCCGAATGGACTCTTGCCTCGGTACTGAAAACCGGTGGCTATGATACCTATTTCACCGGCAAGTGGCATCTGGGTGAAGAGGATTACGCCCTTCCCAATGCCCAAGGCTATGACGTGATGAAATATGTCGGCCTGTACCACCTCAATGCCTATACCTATGCCGATCCGACCTGGTTCCCCGATATGCCCGACGATCTTCGTAAAATGTTTACCGAGGTGACAAAGGGTTCGCTTTCGGGCAAGGCCGGTGAAAAACCGACCGAAGATTTCAAAATCAACGGCCAGTATGTCGACACCCCGGACAAAGGTGTCGTCGGTATTCCCTATTTTGACGGCTATGTTGAAAAAGCCACTGTCGAGTTCCTTGAAGAAGCGTCAAAGAAGCCCGACACGCCTTTCTTCATCAATGTCAACTTCATGAAGCTGCATCAACCCAACATGCCGCATCCCGATTTCGAACATAAATCGATTTCGAAATCCAAATATGCGGATTCCGTCGTTGAACTTGACACGCGCATCGGCAACATCGTCAACAAGCTCGACGAGCTGGGACTGAAAGACAACACCATCGTCTTCTGGACCACCGATAACGGCGCATGGCAGGACGTTTACCCGGATGCGGGTTATACGCCGTTCCGCGGCACCAAAGGTACCGTTCGTGAAGGCGGCAACCGCGTCCCGGCGATTGTTCGCTGGCCCGGCCATGTCGAGCCTGACACCAAAAGTGCGGCGGTTGTCGGCGGCCTTGATCTGATGGCAACCTTTGCATCCGTCGCCGGTATCGAACTGCCGAAAGAAGACCGGGAAGGCGAGCCTATCATCTTTGACAGTTACGATATGACCCCGGTCTGGGAAGGTAGCGGTGAGTCGGAACGTGAAGCATGGTTCTATTTCACCGAAAACGAACTGACTCCGGGTGCTGCCCGTGTCGGTCACTATAAGGCCGTCTTCAACCTGCGGGGTGATAACGGTGCCGCCACCGGTGGGCTGGCCGTTGATTCGAACCTCGGCTGGAAAGGCCCGGAAAGCTATGTCGCCGCGGTTCCGCAGATCTTTGACATCCTGCAAGATCCGCAGGAACGTTACGACATCTTCATGAACAACTACACCGAACGCACCTGGTATCTGCCGGTGATCAACCAGGAAGTCGCGGATTTGATGAAAACCTACATCAAGTACCCGCCGCGCAAGGCACAAAGCGAAGTCTATACCGGCCCGATCACGCTTAGCCAGTATCAGCGCTTCAGCTATGTACGCGATGCCCTGAAGAACGAAGGCTTCAATATCGGCCTGCCAAGCGGAAACTGATCCCGCAAACCCGAATGTCCGCCCCGTTGCAAAGCGGGGCGGACATCTCCGTGAAAAATTGTTCCTGAAAGGGCTTATCCCATGTGGCTCAAGTCAGTCTTTCATGTGCTCGGGGTCTGCCTCGTCACCGCCTGCATGTCCGTTACCGGTGCGATGGCACAGTCCGATCCGCTTCCTTCGTGGAATGACGGCGCACCAAAGCAGGCAATTGTTGATTTCGTGACGGCCGTAACCACCGAGGGTGGCCCGGACTACGTCGCCCCAACCGACCGGATTGCAACGTTTGACAATGACGGCACGCTCTGGAGCGAGCAGCCCATGTATGTGCAGCTTGCCTTTGCGCTTGATCGCATAAAACAGATGGCGCCCGATCACCCCGAATGGAAGGACAAGGAGCCCTATAAATCGGTCCTTGCCGGGGACCTGAAGGGTCTTGCTGCAACCGGTGAAAAGGGCGTGGTCGAACTGGTTGCCGTCACCCATGCCGGGATGACCAGCGATGAATTCACGAAAATCGCAACCGACTGGATCGCAACCGCAAAGCACCCCAAAACCGGCAGACTTTATACCGATATGGTCTATCAGCCGATGCTTGAACTGGTTGATTATCTTCATAGCAACGATTTCAGGGTCTTCATCGTTTCGGGCGGCGGTATCGAGTTCATGCGCCCCTGGACGGAAAAGGTTTACGGCATTCCGACGGAACGGGTTGTCGGTTCCTCGATCAAAACCGAATACAAGGTTGTCGACGGTAAACCGGTCATCAACCGTCTGCCAGCCGTCGACTTTGTCGATGACAAGGAAGGCAAGCCTATTGGCATTCTGGGCCATATCGGCAAACGCCCGATTGCCGCCTTTGGCAATTCGGACGGCGATTTCCAGATGCTGCAATGGGCAACGTCCGGGGACGGAAAACGGTTTGGCCTTATTGTCCATCATGATGATGGCGACCGCGAAGTTGCCTATGACCGCAAATCGGTATTTGGCAAACTCGACAAGGCTCTGGACGAGGGGCCCGGACTGGGCTGGACAATCGTCAGCATGAAAAACGACTGGAAACAGGTCTATCCCGGCCAGTAAGCTGCGACAGGGAACCCCCGTCCGCCCCGCAATCATCGGAAACGGCCAGAAATGCCGGTCCGAAAGCATATCCGTTGGGAGCATACCCGTTGAAGAGACTCTATGCAGGTTCTGCGCTGGCTGCTGTGTGCATACTGGGTGCGGCAGCCATATGGTTTTTCGGCAAGGACGACGGTTTTGTGCGCCTTGACGGTGGCACCTTCAGGATGGGATCGGATCGCCACTATCAGGAAGAACGCGCTGCCCATCAGGTAACGGTCGGCGCGTTCCAAATCAAAAAGACCGAGGTGACAAACGCCGAATTCGCCGAATTTGTCGCCGAAACAGATTACGTCACCACCGCCGAGAACGACCTTGATCCGCAAAAATATCCGGGTGTGCCCGCCTATCTGCTAAAGGCCGGTTCCATGGTCTTTGCCCAGCCACCAAACCCGGTCGACAGCCGCGATTTTCGCAAATGGTGGCGTTACGTGGCCGGGGCAAACTGGCGGCATCCGCTTGGCCCCGAAAGCACGATTGACGGCATGGAAAACCATCCCGTGGTTCAGATATCCCCCGAAGACGCGGCGGCCTATGCCAAATGGGCCGGTGGTCGCCTGCCGACCGAAGCGGAATGGGAATTTGCCGCGCGCGGCGGTTTGGATGGCAACGAATATACCTGGGGCGAAGGATACGATCCGTCGCAAGGCTGGAAAGCCAATACCTGGCAGGGTGAATTTCCCAATACCGATACCAAGGATGATGGCTATCACGGGACCGCCCCGGTCGGATCGTTCGCCCCCAATGCCTATGGTCTTTTTGATATGGCGGGCAATGTCTGGGAACATGTGTCTGACTGGTGGGTACCGTTCCACACCGCCGGAACACAAGACAACCCGCAGGGTCCGCCCAAGGCAATTGCCGCCACCTTTGCCGATCCTTCTGTCGGCCCGATGCATGTGGTAAAGGGTGGGTCGTGGCTTTGCGCCCCGTCCTATTGCCTGCGATACCGTCCTGCCGCCCGCCAGCAGGCCGAAACCAGCCTTGCGACCAATCACGTCGGTTTCAGAATTGTCAAAGATGTCAGCCCGTAACCCGATATTGCACCCACAGCCATAATGCCTCCGCAATCTGCTGCGCCAATGGCGCGCCCGACCACAACAACAAAGACAGACGAAAATGCGGATTGCCGTCCTTGACCCTGCCCTGGTGCATATCGTGGCCCTTGTTCTGGCAGTGATTGCCGCCCCCGCCCCGCTTCTTGCGAACGAGGCCCCGCCTGCACCGGCAAACTGGCGCGAAACGAAATGTGCGATGTATACCGATATCCGCGCCGAGGTTCTGAAATCGATCCCGCGCGAGGATATCGGGGCCGACTTTATCAAAGCCGAAGAAGACTATATCGCGGGCGGATGCCGGGGCCGCGCCTATGCCTGCCCGAAAACCGAAACGCAGCTTCAATATGCCAACGCGGTTTCGCTGCGCGTCATGAGCGGCGGCCTTTCGGGAACGTTCCTTCCCTATGGCTGTCCGGGTGGGCCAAAAACGCCCGCCGCACAATAAGCCGATAATTAGCCAAATGGATGATATTGCCGGTTAATCTGCGTCTTGCGCTGCAACAACTTCACGTCTATACACTGGAGTAATTCCAAACGCAGGAGGCTAATTTGCAGGGTAACGACTACGAACTGACCAAGACCCACGTTGATATCTATAACGGCTTTACCGTCTTTATGAAGTGGGGCACCCTTTCAGTGATCGGTCTGCTGATCGTGATGGCGATTTTCCTGCTCTGATCGGCCTGATCGCGGAACAAAAATGCAAAGCTGCCGAAACCGGCAGCTTTTTTCTTGGCCGCGAACAAACCTTATGCGTTATTTTCACCATCCAAATTCACCCCTGAAATGTGTTACGATGCTTCTGGTGTTTCCCGCAAAGGGTTAGGCCACACCTGTAACAAGTCAGGGAGGAAACGATGCAAGGAAGCGACTATGATGCCGAACTGGTCCAGGTCCACGAAAATGGCTGGCACGGTTTTATCAAGTTCATCATCTGGAACATTATTTCGATTGTCGTCCTTCTGGTCCTGTTGGCGGCATTCCTGATCTGATCATCGGCATATTTCAGGCATAAAAAAACGCCCCGCATCTGCGGGGCGTTCCTTATCCGGCGAACCGGAAACCGTATCTCTGATCGCTTAGCCGACGATGTCGGAAGCGACAGCCTTAACCGACGATGTCGGTCTGGGCGAAGAAATAGGAAATTTCGATTGCAGCATTTTCAAGCGAGTCCGAACCATGGACCGAGTTCGCTTCGATGGATTCTGCAAACTGTTTGCGAATGGTGCCTTCCTCGGCATTGGCCGGGTTGGTCGCACCCATTACTTCGCGGTATTTGGCAACGGCGTTTTCGCCTTCCAGAGCCTGGACGACGACCGGGCCGGAAACCATGAAGTCTACCAGTTCACCAAAGAACGAACGTTCTTTGTGAACAGCGTAGAAGCCTTCAGCCTGTGCACGGGTCAGAGCGACACGCTTCTGCGCGACGATGCGAAGGCCTGCGTCTTCGATGACGGCATTGATTTTGCCAGTCAGGTTGCGGCGCGTTGCGTCCGGCTTGATGATCGAAAGAGTGCGTTCGATAGCCATTGGTTTCACCTAGCTACTTGTAAAAATTCGTTACCCCCAAGAAGGGACTGCGGAAGATAAAAAAGCCGACGACAAGGCTTCCTTATCATCCGCAGACCCTAAGGTTGGCGCTATATAAACGCCCTTGGTTCGCAACGCAACACATAGTTCTGCCCGCGCAATTCAGACCTGCGCCCCTTGCATCAACGGTTGAACACCCCCCGAAAGCCGCCAAATCCCGTGAAACTGCGCCCCTTGCCGCCACGCGATGCTTCGATATTGCCCCGTTCCTCCTGTGATCGACCACTCATGACAGTTTCAAGAATCCTTGCGTCACGGCCGTCCCTGCCCTATTGAAAGCACAGATTTTCAAACGATTCCCGAACGCGGACCCGAAATGCTGCAAATTACCGATCTGACCTACCGCATTGGCGGCCGTATGATCCTTGATCACGTGACCCTGACCGTGCCCGACGGGCACAAACTGGGCCTGATCGGACGCAACGGGGCCGGCAAATCCACGCTTCTGAAACTGATTTCGGGCGAAATCGCATCCGATGGTGGCGATGTATCGATTTCAAACCGCACCCGCATGGGCGTTGTATCGCAGGAAGCCCCCGCCGGTTCGCGATCCCTGCTTGATACGGTTCTGGCCGCCGATACGGAACGTGCCGCCCTTCTGCACGAAGCCGAAACCGTCACCGACCCGAACCGGATTGGCGATATCTATACCCGCCTTGCCGATATCGATGCCCACACCGCCGAGGCGCGCGCGGCATCCATCCTGTCAGGTCTTGGCTTTGATGCCGAAGCCCAGCAACGCCCGTGTGATGATTTTTCCGGTGGCTGGCGCATGCGTGTCGCCCTGGCGGCGACCCTGTTCCTGCGGCCTGATCTGCTGCTGCTCGACGAGCCGACCAACCACCTTGATCTTGAAGCGACCATCTGGCTTGAAAACTATCTGATCAACTATCCCGGCACGATCATCCTGATCAGTCACGACCGCGATCTTCTGAACCGCGTTGTCAAACATATTGCCCATCTGACCGATGGCAAGGTCACGATGTATGGCGGCAATTACGACAAATTTGCCAAGACACGCCGCGAACAGCTTGAACTGGCATCAAAGCATTACGAAAAACAGATCGCCCAGCAAAAGCATCTGCAATCCTTCATCGACCGCTTCCGCGCCAAGGCCAGCAAGGCCAAGCAGGCGCAAAGCCGCATCAAGATGCTGGAAAAAATGGGTCCGGCCATTCCAGTGGTCGAAGATCGCGGCATTTCGTTCGACTTCCCAAGCCCCAAGGAACTGCCCCCGCCCCTGATCAATATTCATGGTGGCGATGTCGGTTATGCCGAAGGCAAACCGGTCTTGCGCAATATCAGCCTGCGCATCGATATGGATGACCGCATCGCACTTCTGGGGGCGAACGGTAACGGCAAATCGACGCTGGCCAAGCTGCTTGCCAACCGGCTTGAACTGATGGCGGGCGAAAAACATTCATCAAACAAACTGCGCATCGGTTATTTCGCGCAGCACCAGACCGATGAACTGCGCCCCGATGAAACCCCCTATCAGCATATGGCGTCCCTGATGCCTGATGTGATCGAACACAAGGTCCGCGCCCAGCTTGGCCGCTTTGCGTTTGAGGGCCAGAAAGGCGACACCAAGGTCAAGGACCTTTCGGGTGGGGAAAAGGCGCGCCTGCTGTTTGCGCTGATGACGCTTGATGCGCCGCATATGCTGATCCTTGACGAACCGACCAACCACCTTGATATCGACAGCCGCGATGCGCTGAACCATGCGTTGAATGCCTATGAAGGTGCGGTGATCATCATCAGCCACGATCCGTACCTGATCGAAGCCTGTGCGGATCGGTTGATTCTGGTGGCCGATGGCACGGTCAATGCCTTTGACGGCGACGTCGCCGAATATCGCCAGTATCTGCTGAACCGGGCGCGTGATGAACGCCGCGCGGACAAGGCAGAGGCCAACGAAAACGGCGAACCGGCACGGCCAGAGGACAAAGGCAACCGCAAGGCGCTCCGTCAACAGGCCGCCGAAAAGCGCAAGGCCGCAGCCCCCATCAAGCGCGAGATCGAAAATCTTGAAAAACAGATGGAAAAGCTGAGCGCGCGCCGCGACAAAATCAAGGAAGAAATGGCCGACCCGGCGCTTTACGAGCCCGATAACGCCACCAAACTGACCACCTTGCAAAAAGACCTCGGCAAGATCGAAAACGAACTGGCCGAGATCGAAACACGCTGGATGGAAAAGCAGGAAGAATACGAACAGAAGGTGGCGTAACCCGCCGCCTTCTGGCATCTCCCCTGTTCTGATGTCACTCCCGGTCTGACCGGCAATCCCGCCCCCTGCCATCAAGTCGCCGAATTCCCCCCGCAGCCTGATCAAAGGGCAAAGCAAACAATGCGGGAGACGGACCATGGCTGATGTCATCTATGGGACCGACGGGGCAGATGTGCTTGTCGGAACGGACGAAGGCGAACTGATTTTCGGGCGCGCTGGCGGTGATTATATCCGCGGGCTTGGCGGGAATGACCGTTTCTATGAAGTCGGGCCGGGGGACGATACGCTTGATGGTGGTGCCGGACATGATCATTTCCACGCCAGCATCGGTAACGATACGCTGATCGGTGGTTCGGGCAATGACCAGCTTGATGGCGGTCCGGATGCCGATATCATCGATGGCGGCCCTGGTCGGGATGAAATTCAATTTTCCTATTCAAATGACGCGATCAAGGAAGGTGTCATTGTCAATCTTGCCACCGGCATCGGTTCGGGCGGTGATGCCGAAGGCGACCGTTACAGCAATATCGAAGATATCCGTGATTCACGCTATGGCGACATTCTGATCGGCAATAACGGCAACAACGCCTTTTACCAGAGCTATAACGGTGCAGGCGAAGGCGACATCATGATGGGTGGTGGGGGCGATGACAAATTCTACGCCAGCAGCAGTTCCACCTTTTCCGAAGATCAGACCAGCTTTTTCATCGGCGGCGAAGGGTCTGATACCATCAGCTATATCGCCGGTTGGGGCAACGATGCGCCTTATGGGGAATATGGTCCGCAGCCGGTGATCAATCTTGAGACCGGATCGGGGCGGACCGGCGATCATTTTTCCGGCATCGAAAATGTCGATGGCAGCAATCAAAGCGACCTGATCATTGGCGATGACAACGACAACCGGCTGATCGGCAACAAGGGCGGCGATACCATCTATGGCCGCGATGGCGACGATTTCATTGTTGGCGAAAACATCCATGGCGAAGCCGGAAATGATACGCTTACCGGCGAAGGATATGACGTCTCGCTGTATGGTGGCGATGGCCATGACACGCTTGATGCCGGCCCCATAGCCCATGAAGTTTTCTCCGACAACATCCTTTCGGGTGGTGGCGGCAATGACTGGCTTCAGGGCAATGTCGGCAACGATACTTTCGTCTTCGACGCCGAAGCCTCCAGCCGGGATCGGGTGGTTGATTTCGAAAGCGGCAATGATGGCGATACCCTGCTTCTCACCGCGGATCTTCAGGCAAGGTCCGGCATCACCGATTTCGACAGCCTGCTGGATCACGCCAGCGAAACCGATGGCGGCGATCTATACATTGATTTCAGCAATGGCGATCCCTGGACCTTTGGCGTGATTGTCGAGGATACGGCAAAGGCCGACCTGACCCCGGACAATGTCATGTTCGCCGAGGTCTGAGGCGTTGAGCAAACGACGGCGGCGGATATTTGAAAACCGCCGTCGTCCCTTTACGCCACTATCGCCTGGATGTATAAATCCACCACACCACAACAACCTGAAATAAACGCCTGCCCCCATGAGCAATGCCAGCGCGCCAAAGCTGCTTTCAAGCACCAACCCGCAAATCACCAAGGGTGACGACAACGAACCGGTGCAGGCCTATATCGCCGCAATGCCTGACTGGAAAAGCGCGATCGGGCGGCGCATTGACACCCTTGTCGAGCAGGTCTTTCCCACTGTCCGCAAGGCCGTCAAATGGAATACGCCGCTTTATGGCAAGGAAGACGGCTGGTTTCTGGCGATGTATTGCTACAAAAAATACGTCCAGATTACCTTCATGCAGGGCACGTCCCTGACCCCGGTGCCACCGTTTACCTCCAAGGTCGAAGGCATCCGCTACCTCAATATCCACGAGGATGATCAACTCGACGAAGCCCAACTCACCGACTGGATCAGACAGGCCAGCAAATTGCCGGGGAAAAAGCTTTGAGCTGGGTAAACAACCAATAAGGCATCCGTCTACAACCAAGAAAGAATAATCAGCAACTCAAATTCAGATGAAAAGGATACTGTCCCCATCCATTTCTTGAATTGTCATTTTTCTGACTAACGAACCCGTAGGCTCTTGCAGCCCAACATAAACGCGTTTTCCATTGGAAATAATGAAGACCATTGGCTTATCGACTTGAGACACCAAGAAACGCCAACTGCGAACATCTATATGTGATGGCGATGCAATACCATTTGGATGCGTATGCCACTCTCCAACCCAATCTATTGTCCCTCTAGAGCGCGTCCATAGTTCAGCCGCTATCTCGCTATGCCCATGCTTGGAACGTTTAAAAAGACTTGGTGATGCAGAATCCCGACATTGGGCATAAGTGGTGTTCGTAATCTGCAACCCAAGGGCTTTGCGAAACCCCAACAAGATCCCACCAGTTTCGTTAGTTGGCTGAGATGGTATTGCTCTCGCACAAAGATCGGTCAATATCTGCCTAGGAATCAGAACTGCAATCAATGCCTTTCCCTCAAGCGTGCACACGCAGGACATCTTTTTGAAGGAACTGGGGATAAATTCCTGTGAAATCTCCCTCTATCGTCGTCAATGACGATTGTCCTAAGCCGCTTTCCTGGCTTTCCTGTTGCCCAGTCAAGGGCACTACGAGCAGCCAAACTTGCGGACATTACTGAGCAATCCACTGAGAAGGCAGCATAAGGATCATCACCACAAGTCGCAGGCTGAAGCTCTAATTGAACGTCTTTTTTTGCTCCTGGATAGCGCCAATCTTCGCCCATCTCCGGTCGCAGACACCTGAAACATGCAAAATCATCATCTAGATTTAGAAAACTCTGCACTGATGCACCATTCATCACAACCCATGCATGTAAAACCGCCTGAACCTTACCTGTCTGGTCATTCAAAAACCGATCATTTAAAGCACACTGGACATTCCATTCACCAGTGACATCAATAATCAATTGATGCTTTCGCAAATCGTTCCAAACGTCTTTCACGTCCGCATTAATAGCTTTAATTTTCACATCGGGGTGAAACCGTTCTAATTCCTTTTTGAGCGCGGTTACCTTCCGTTGTCCCAGATAATCGAAACCTAGAAAGTGCCTACCAATGTTTCCCGGTTCTAAAATGCCTTTGTCGACAATTGTTAAGACACCGTTTCCAAGCCCAAACCCGCTTTGGACAAGCATTCTTGAAAGGAACCCGCCAATCGTTCCACACCCAATCAATGCAACTGAGACATCCATTAAACAATTACTCAATAAATTATTACGTGAAGTCACGTCTTGGAAGCTGGTCAATATTCCACTTAGTCGATCTATCTCAACATTTCTGAATTTTCTGCTTGTAAGTTTACCAGTCGACCTAACCGCATGATTCCCAGTAAAACTCCTCATTTTTCCTTTGAGAGCACTTTTCAGAGAACACCCAACAACAGCATTTGGCGCGGAAACAAAGAATGACCTCCCATTATTCAAGAAAAATAGAACATCTTTCCACTTGCAATTTGAAGGAAGATTTTGCGACATAAGCCATAGTTTAAACTCTTCCAGATCACGCGGGCATCTTATATTTCCTCCCGTTCCAATTATTTCCGGAAGAAACCAAACAAGAACTTTAGAAACATCAAACACACGATGTCCCTTCAGCTTATTTTTTGAGGATATTACTTCAAATTGATAGCCGTCATAGTTTTCTGCAAAAAACTTAAAGGCTTTTAGCGGACCGACCATGTGCTGACTGGGCAACATAAAACGGACACGTTTTTGAGACTTCCAATATAACTGAAATTCTTCTGCTACAGATTGGCTTACCTTAACCTCAGATACATCCAACGTACGATGAATCTCATCAACAACACGCAAAATAGATTCACCCGGCTTGTACATATCGAGAAGCAAGCCATGCTCAGAAGCATAACAAATACTGTTATCGACTATTACATGCCCCATTCTACCGGGAGGAACTTGTTGTGGGTTCTTTAAAGTGGCCGTTGGAAGCTGGAGAAAAGTAGTGTCTGACACACTTAAATGAATATCCAACTTTAAACCACTGACCGAAATCACACCGTCATAGTCACAAGCCCCAGGTCCGGCATACGAAAACCCAAGTTTTCTGAGAGTTGCGTCAATGGCATGAATTGCCTGAGTTGGATCCATTAGCCAGATGTTGATGCAATGACTTTAGGGACGGATACTTCTGCGGGTTTTGCGCTCTTAAGAGCTGCAATAGTAGAACCAAATTTAATTACATCCGGACGATTTGGTATTCGGTCCCCAAAGCGAAGCCTGAGCTTCCTTACGATCACATCAGCATCACCTGTATACAACAGCGCAGTTTCCATCTGATCCCGCAGTATCTGAGATTGAGAAACGATTTCCTCTACCTCACTTTGCTCCCAATCATTAAGCGACAGCCCCAATACCGGATTGGTGATATCTCCAGAAAATATGTCTGGTAACAGTCGAGATACCTTCAAAATAAGCTCGTCATCACGCCACTCAGTGGGGAAGCCACCCTCGAACCTAGTCAGGGCAAGCTGAACTGCTCGCATTATGCATAAAGAAGATAATGGAGACTTATCCCATGTGAAGTCCCTCCACCCCTTAAAGAACCGACACAATCTAATATATGGGGCTCCGTATCTCGCCCTTTGAGCCTGAACCCATTCATGCAATTGGTGGGGGTCAGATTGAATCCAAGTACCATCCGCTCGTGCTAGCATAACCTTGTCCGAGGGCAAACGATTGATCGTGCCAAGACTATCTCGAAACAACTGAGAACTCTGCATGTTCGCATTTTCCGTTGCGATAGCTAAAGATTCAAATTCATTTCTAGGAATTGAATAAATCGGAATATCAATATGGGCCCCTCGCGACAACCTTACCCGCACACAGTTTGGCTTAGATTGAGCACTCCAACCGTTGTCATTTAAAGTTGTAAGGACAAAATCAAAAAGGGACTTGGCGATAAGTGCTGGTTTGCCGTCACTCAAAAAATCTACAGGAACGTACATTCCGTCGTCTAAATCTATTTCCTGCACTTGAGGTTTCTCTGGAGAATTCAAAGTTCCATAGACATAGCTACCCTGCGTCATAAATTTCATGCTAATATTAGGTCTAGCGGATTGACTGCTCGAGTAGATACTGTCTGACACCCAAAAATGACTATCGAACCTTAGGTTCACTGCATTGTCACGTAAAACAGCTCGGATGTCCTTGCGAGCCAAAAGTAGAGATTCAATAACATCTTCAGGGACAGTGAGGTTAGCGAGATAGCTAGGATCTTTCTTCAATCCACAAAAAAGCGCATGGGCATTAGCTAACGTCATTGGAAACCTCGCTGCTCAACTCTACAATAGTTTAACCGAACTCCCTGAACGCACAAGGATTAAGTACTCCTTATGTACAGTGCATTTCCCTTAAAATGGCTATTCTGGCCTTTTGCTTGGCTGGTGTTATTAATTTTCTTGTTAGTGGAATTTTCCAATTCACTTCTGCCGCTTGAGCTGCGCATTACGATAGTGCCCTCCGCTGCACTTGGCATAAGTTATCTTGTTACCATTAATCCAATTTGGAGGACTCTTTGGAAGATATGCCCCTTTTTGGGATCAAAATTCTTTCCTGATCTTAATGGTACTTGGGACGTGGAACTTCAATCAAATTGGCCAAGACAGAAAGAGCTTATTGACGCAGCAACAAACAATAAGAATGAAATAGATTATACTCACATAGAAGACTCAATGCTCGCACCTCTTAAAACAGAGAAATTTAGAGCAGAAATAAATCAAAATTGGTTTAAGATCGAAATAAAACTATGGAATCCAGAACAGAACTCCACAATTAAAGACAGCAAAACCATAACAGTCTCCCCGATACGTGGAGATGGTTTTAAGCCTCATAGATTATGCTACTTTTTTGAACAAGATGGATTTTCTACCAGCTTACTAGATACTGATAACTTTCCTGGAGCAGCCATTATAGAGTACCATCCAGAATCCAATACTTTAGAAGGAACATTCTGGACTGCTCGAAAATGGCAAAGAGCCATAAATACTGCAGGAAAAATAAAGTTTCTAAAAATCGACCCCAATAGCAGTAGTCAACCTTGATATAAAGCTCCACCAAGCTATTCTCTTTCCCCACCTTCCTGACATGAGCCTGTCAGGAGCGCCCTGCTAGTTTATCCCTGCCGATCAAGCCGTTCGGCGGATAAATTACGAGCGCCCCATGACATATGCTGAAAATCTCTGGCTGTTCTTTGTTCTGCTGTCGGGCATTATCATTGTGCCCGGCATGGATATGTTTTTCGTTATTGCCAATTCCCTGACTGGCGGCAAACGTGCCGGGTTATCGGCCACCGCCGGGATCATGCTGGGCGGGGTGTATCACACGTTGCTGGGTGCCATCGGCATCAGCGCCCTTCTGGCCATTGCGCCCTGGCTTTTGAATGTCATGCTGTTTGCCGGGGCGGCCTATATGGTCTGGATCGGCATCACGCTGTTGCGCAGCGCCATCACGGTTGATCGCATCCGGGCGGCCAAGGCCGCGTCGCTTTGGATCGCGTTTCGTCAGGGCATGATTACCTGCATGCTCAATCCCAAGGCCTATCTGTTCATTTTCGCGGTCTATCCGCAATTCATCCGCCCGCATTACGGGCCGCTTTGGTCACAGGCGCTGGTCATGGGGATCATGACGGCCGCCGTACAGCTTGCGGTTTATGGCGCGCTGGCCCTTGCGGCCGGAACCAGCCGCAACCTGATTACCGGCAATCCGGTGGCAACGATTTTCATCGGGCGGACGGCAGGTTTGCTGTTCATCGGTGTCGCCCTTCTGACCGCGTGGCAGGGCATGGCGACAACCGGGATCAACTTTTGATTGACAGGGCGGTGTGGCCTGATCAATACTTAACCTCATGGTTAAGTATCAAGAAGCCGAACTGAACGACATCTTTGCCGCCCTTGCCGATCCAACCCGCCGTGCGCTTCTGGCGCGGCTGGAGACGGAAGAAAACCTGTCGGTCAGTGAACTGGCGCGACCGTTTCACGTTTCATTGCCTGCGGTGATGAAACATCTGGATGTTCTGTCCGATGCCGGGCTGATTGCGCGGCAAAAGACCGGACGCACGGTCAATGTGCGCCTGAATGCCGAACCGATGGAGCACGCCATGGAATGGCTGGCCCGCTATCAGCGTTTCTGGTCGCACAAACTCGATCAGCTTGCCGCGTTCCTTGAAGAAGAAGACACCATCCCCGAACGGGGAAAAGACGAAATAACGGACTAGGGAAAAGACGTATGTCTGAAACGATAAGTCAAAAACCGAGCCTGACGATCCGGCGCCGGATTGTCGCCCCACCGGCAAAGGTTTACGCCGCATGGATTGAACCCGAAAAACTCGCCAGATGGTGGGGACCTGCGGGATGCGAAATGATTGATGCCACAATCGACGCCCGGACCGGCGGCACCTTTCGCATCCGGTTCAAGGAATCAGGCCCGGAGGGTGAAATCCACGATGTCAGCGGCACCTATGACGCGGTGGAACCCGATGCAAAGCTGTCATTCAGTTGGCAATGGATCACCATGCCCGAACGCAAATCGCACGTGACCCTGACCTTTATGGCCGAGGATCACGGGGCGGCCACCATTCTGATCCTCCATCACACGCAGTTCTTTGACGAGCGTGCGCGTGATGGCCATCAGGAAGGATGGAGCAGCGCGCTTGACAAGCTGGAGGTCTGTTGCACTTCGGAATGATTTTGCCCCGATTTCCGTCTTGACCTCAACCACGGTTAAGGTCGCAACATCGCCCCGAATGAATACCGCAGAATAAACACCGCGATGCCCCAATTTATCGCGGCCTGCGCCACCACAAGAAATACAGGAAACACGAGACATGAGCGCCCCGACACGTCCCGATGCCCCCCTTGCGTCACCCGCCACGTCACCCGCCAAGTCACCGGCCATCGATAACAAGGCCACCCGCCGCGAATGGATTGGCCTTCTGGTTCTGGCCCTGCCCTGCCTTCTGATCGCGATGGATATGACGGTTCTGCACCTTGCCGTGCCGCATCTGACCGCAAGCCTTAATCCGACAAGTGACCAGTTGCTCTGGATTGTCGATATCTATGGCTTTTTCATTGCCGGATCGCTGATCACCATGGGCACCCTTGGCGACCGGATCGGACGGCGCAAGCTGTTGATGATCGGCGGCGGCTGTTTTGGTGCGGCATCCGTGCTGGCGGCCTTTTCCGATACGCCGGAAATGCTGATCTTTGCGCGTGGCGTGCTGGGTATTGCCGGGGCAACATTGATGCCCTCCACCCTGTCGCTGATACGATCCATGTTCCACAATGACAAGGAACGTTCCTTTGCCATTGCCGCATGGATGACGACCTTTATGGTTGGCACCGCTGCCGGGCCGCTTCTGGGCGGGCTTGTTCTCAGCTATTTCTGGTGGGGGGCTGTTTTCCTGCTTAATGTGCCGGTGATGGTGCTTTTACTGATTGTTGCCCCGATCCTTCTGCCCGAACACAAGGCCGAAAGCTTTGGCCGGCTTGACCTGTTCAGTGCTGCCCTGTCGCTTGGCTCGGTTCTGGCGATCATTTACGGGGTCAAGGTCATTGCCGCCTATGGCTTTGGCAGTGATGCGTTTGCCGCACTCGTGTTTGGCCTGCTTGGTGCATGGATTTTCATCCGCCGGCAGCGCAAGCTAGCCGATCCGCTGCTTGATCTTGATCTGCTTAAACAGAAAACCATCTCTTTGCCGATTGTGATCCAGACCGCCGTGATCTTTGCCGGGATGGCCTATTTCCTGTTCCTGTCGCAGGCCTTGCAACTGGTCATCGGGCTTACCCCCATTCAGGCCGGACTTTCGATGCTGCCTGCGACGGTGGCGGGGATTGTCGGCTCGATGGGGGCACCCGTTCTGATGGGGCGCTTCAAACCCGGGCAGGTGATGACCGGTGCCCTGATCCTGACGGCAATCGGCTTTGGCATGCTGTCCTGGCCGGGCAGTGTTGTCAGCCTTTATGTCCTGGTCGCGGGTGCGACGATCTTCTCGCTTGGGATTACGCCGGTTGCGATGATCTGTACGGATATGGTTGTCGCATCTGCCCCTTCGGATCGGGCCGGATCGGCAGCCGCGATGTCGGAAACCAGTGCAGAACTTGGTGGCGCGCTTGGCATTGCCATACTGGGCAGTGTCGGTACCGCGATCTATCGCGATGTGATGGTCAAAGCGGTGCCGTCGGGCGTCGGGGATGAGGCCGCGGATGCCATCCGCAGCACATTGGGCGGAGCCGTCAATGCGCTTTCCGATCTTCCGGCGTCAATATCATCTGACATTCTGCCACTTGCACGCGCCGCCTTTACGGATGGCTTACAGGTTATTTCGATTATTTGCACAATTTTGATGGTTTTGTCGGCCATTGGCACCCTGATCGCGTTGCGCGATGCCCGTTGTGACACAAATAACGATGATGGGGCGGAAGGCGCAAAAAGCGATGCTGCGCTTGACCCGGCCCTGAAACAGGCAGCCTGTGCCGCCGGAACTGTGGAGTAGTCACAATGCGAAGTCCGGAACTCCCCCCAAGACTTGAAAGCAAACGTTTCATCCTGCGCGATTTCACGCCCTCGGATCGGGCGGCCTTTGTCGCCTATCAGCTGGATGAACGGTATCGCGCCCTTTACGGCACCGCGGATAATGACCGCACCCGTGCGAGCAGCAATGCGCTGTTTGATCGGTTCCTGGCATGGCAGGAAGAACGCCCACGGCGCAATTTTCAGGTCGGGATTTTTGATAAATCGTCCGGCGATCTTCTGGGATGCGTCGGCCTGCGTGGCAAGGATCTGCCGGTGGATAGCGCGATTTTCGGGATTGAGCTGTCACCAAGCCATTGGGGGCGTTACCGCGCCGCCATCGAGGCCAGCACGATGATGATCGCCTTTGGTTTCCGCGAGCTTGATCTTGCGTCGATCATGGGCGTTACGGCCAGCGACAATAAACGCATTGCCCGTCTGGCTGACTGGTTCGGAGCCGAAGTCGTGGCGGAACGTCACGGGTCGGAAAATTCCCCCGAATGGACTACCGAATGCGGCACCGCAAAGGTCGACTGGTCGCTTAAACGCACGATTTGGGACCATGGCAGACCCGATGCGTCACGCCGCACCGATGCCGGTAGCGACAATTTTGTCTATGCCAACTGCAATCTTAAAACCGGCACTGCCGCTGAGATGCAAAAACACGCCTGCAAGGGAATGTAAGCCGGGACCGGTCAGAAACCCGACCGGTCCCGATACAAGTTTGAATTGCCCACCGACCTTCCCCGGCACGATTGTCTTTGCATAGCCTTCTGATCAGCGCCGCCACCCGATCAACAAGGAGGATATGATGAAACGCCCCGAAATCGTCTCTCGCGCGGAATGGCTTGATGCCCGCAAGGCGCATCTGGAACGGGAAAAGGCACATATGCGCGCCTATGACCGCCTGTGCGAGGAACGCCGGACCCTGCCATGGGTGCGGGTCGACAAGGAGTATGTCTTTGACACGCCGGACGGTGAAAAATCGCTGGCCGATCTGTTTGACGGCCGCAATCAGTTAATCGTCTATCACTTCATGTTCGGACCGGGCTGGAAAGAGGGCTGTGTGGGCTGTTCGTTCCTTGCCGACCATTTTGACGGTGCCAACCTGCATCTCAAACACCATGACGTGACGCTGGTTGCTGCTTCCCGGGCGCCGCTTGCGGAATTTCAGGATTTCAAAAAGCGCATGGGCTGGGACTTCACGTGGGTTTCCTCGGCGGGTTCGGACTTCAATTACGATTTCGATGCGTCATTTCGCCCTGATGACGTCAAGGCCGGCAAGGCGACCTATAATTACGCGCCCTATACCGGCAAGATGGAAGACCTTCACGGCGAAAGCGTCTTTGTCCGCGATCCCGAAACCGGCGAGATTTTCCACACCTATTCAAGTTATGCCCGTGCCGGTGATGCCCTGATCGGGGCGCACGCCTTCCTTGACATGACGCCCTTTGGCCGTAACGAGGACGGGGTCATGGACTGGGTCAAGCTGCATGATCAGTACGAGGATTACAAACCGGTGCATTCCTGCTGTCACTAGCAGGGATTAGCCGAAAGACAATCGGTATATGTCCGCACAAAAAAGCCCGCGCTCTGATCCGAGCGCGGGCTTTACTTGTTTTGAATAATCGCTGCGATTATTCAGAAATTTTGAAAACCGGCAGGACCGAGCCTTCATATTTGGTTTCGATGAATTCACGGATCGAATCATCGTGATAGGACTCAACCAGCGTTTTGACCCAGGGTGCATCTTTGTCCTGGGTGCGGGTGACGATCACGTTGGCATAGGGGCTGTCATTGCCTTCAATCGCGATTGAATCCTTGATCGGGTTCAGACCGGCTTCAAGCGCGTAGTTGGTGTTGATCGCCGAGGCATCCAGATCAGCCAGCGAACGCGGAAGCTGGGCCGCATCAAGTTCGACGAATTTGATGTTTTTCGGGTTTTCAATCACATCAAGCGGGCTGACCGAAAGACCGGCAGCCGGATCGACCTTGATCAGGCCTTCGGACTGAAGCACCAGAAGCGCACGACCACCATTGGTCGGATCGTTCGGAATGCCGACTTCGGCACCATCTTTAAGCTCGCTCAGATCCTTGATCTTGTCGGAATAGATGCCCATCGGGGTCAGGATGTTATAGCCGACAACCGAAAGGTCATAACCACGATCCTTGATCTGGTTATCAAGGTAAGGCTTGTGCTGGAAGCTGTTGGCCTGCAGGTCGCCATCATCAAGCGCCTGGTTCGGAATGACATAATCCGAGAAGCTGATGATTTCGATATCAAGGCCCTTTTCGGCCGCGACCTTGACGACCTGTTCCATGACTTCTTCGTGCGCACCCGGGGTGACGCCGATCTTGATTTTCTCGTTCGCCAATGCCTGCCCGGTCAGGGCGGCGGCCAGAACGGCAGCAGCCGTCAGTTTAAGCAGAAACCGCATGGTAAAACTCCTTGTTTACTGTGGTGTTTTGCGGGAATTCAAAGAAGATGAAGAAACAAAAACAGTGATCAGATATTGCGTTTATCAGCCTTGCGCGCCAGCCAGTCGCCCAAGCTTTGCACCATCTGCACCACCACAATCAGGGTGATGACAACTGCCGCCATCACATCGGGGCGGAAACGCTGATAACCGTAACGAATGCCAAGATCGCCGAGCCCGCCGGCCCCGACCGCACCAACCATCGCCGAATACCCGATCAGGGTTACCGCGGTTAAGGTCAGGCCGTGAATGATGCCCGGCAATGCTTCGGGCAGCAGCACCTTGGTCACCACCTGAAACGGGCGTGCACCCATGGCTTGGGCGGCTTCGACAAGGCCGCCATCAACCTCGCGGATCGCACCTTCGATGATGCGTGCGATGAACGGAATGGCCGCCACCGTCAGGGGCACAATCGCCGCTGCCGTACCGATGGAGGTTCCCGCCACCAGACGGGTGAACGGAATGATCGCCACGGCCAGAATGATGAAGGGGACGGACCGGGTCGCATTGACGATCGGACCAATGATTTTCTGGAACAGCGGGGCTTCGAACAGTTCGCCGCGCCCGGATGTCGCCAGGATCACCCCGATCGGCAAGCCGAATGTCGTGCCCAGCACAAGGGCCGAAATCACCATCGAAAAGGTTTCAAGCGTTGCCTGAAGCAGGATCGGTGCAAGTGTTGCAAACATGATTAAGCCTCCCGCCCGGTGGTCGCAGCGGTATTGTTCCGCGCCGGGTAATCCAGAAATTCATCGGCCAGAAGCGATTGCGTCGTGGCGTGGGTCGGGTTGGCGAAAATCGCGTCAACCTTGCCTTCCTCGACAATCACGCCGCCATCCATGACCGCCACCCGGTCACAAAGCTGTTTGACCACGGCCATTTCATGGGTGATCACCACCATGGTCAGGCCCAGGCGTTTATTGATGTCACGCAGCAGGCTGAGAATCTGGCGGGTGGTTTCCGGATCAAGGGCGGATGTGACCTCGTCACACAGGACGACCTTGGGATTGCTTGAAAGCGCACGCGCAATGCCAACGCGCTGTTTCTGACCACCGGAAAGTTCGGCGGGATAACGGTCACGTTTGTCTTCAAGCCCGACCAGCGGCAACAACGGATCAACCGCGGCGGCAATTTCCGCCTTGCTGGCCCCGGCCAGTTCAAGCGGCAGGGCGATATTGTCGTAAACCGTGCGCGATGACAGCAGATTGAAATGCTGGAACACCATGCCAAGCTGACGGCGAAACAGCGGCAGATCGCGTTTTGCCAGTTGCGTCACATCGGTGCCATCAACAATGACACTGCCCGCTGTCGGGACTTCAAGCAGATTGATGCAGCGAATAAGTGTGGATTTTCCCGCACCAGACCTGCCAATAACCCCAACGATTTCACCGGCTGCGATATCAAGATTGATGCCGTGCAGCGCGGTATGCGCCGGGCTTCCGCGCCGTGCGGAGTAAGTCTTCTGGACGTTCGAGAGCCTGATCATGGATCCCAACCTTTTCCGAACATAAAAAAACCGCCGCGGCTATTCCCGAGGCGGTCGTACATGTCGGAGCGTGCACGCCCTCTCGCTTTAGCCGCATTTTTATCGCGCCCGCAAGCTGAGGAGCAAATCGGCGCGTTCGATATGACATGTATAGCGAACCGAACGCCGTTCATCAATCCCGATGCGCATGCAATTTACGCATGGCTTGCATGAGATCGAAATAATCAACAGGGAATATTTGTATTAACTTCGCCTGTCACAGACCCCGCTCGCCCGCGTCATAGGACGTCTTCACCAAAGCGGGACCGGACAAATGGCCTATGCCGACAGGATCAGCGACCTTGCCCGAACACTGGCGCAATACCCGACCAATGTGACCATCACCGGCAGCAGGATCGACATTCGCACCGCCAAGCAGCTTGAAAGCCTGAATGCGCAGATCAGCAATGACCAGAGCCTTGCGCGCGATGGCGATACCCTGATTGCAGCAGGCAGCGGCAAGGATGCCAAGGCATTGTCGCAACGCCTTGCCGATGGCGCCCCGCAGGTTGGCAATCTTCTGGCGGCGTTTGGCGCGCAGGATACCGAGCGGCTCAAGACGCTGAGCATCATGAGCAAACAGAAATTCGATGCGAGCGCTGCCAGCCGCCTTCAGGCCGAGAAACGCTTTGCCGATGAGGTTGCGAAACTGATGATGCAGGAATCACAGGCGGTTTCTGCCCTGCCGACATCGCCCTGCGGTCCCAAACCGCAACCCACACCATCGCCATCGCCCTCCCCCGGCCCCAGCCCGTCACCGGTGCCGTGGCTTGACGATGTGATCGCGTCACTTCCCGGTTATTTGCAGATCACCATCCCCGATGCGGTTGCCGGATATGACGCCGACAGTCTGGCAATTGCCAGCAAGGCGGCCGGGGATGCGGCCATCAAGCTTGGCGTAAAGACGCCGGACGGGATTACCGATTACGCCACCGTACAGTTCGCAGGTGGGCCGGACGTCACCAGCCAGCCGTGGGCCAGTGCGATCCTGAAAGATACCGGACTTGGCACCATCGATGACCGGATCGCCATTCTGAACAACGCGCTTCAAGCACGGCTGTCCTTCCCAGACGGGCTTGCCGACGCCCCTTCTTTCGCATCCACCAGCCGCTGAGGACGCCATGGCAAATTATACCGTCCAGCTTACCGCTCCTGCCGGAAATTATCCGTTTGACCAGGTGCGCGTTTCGCTAACCTGTGATGCCCAGCCGCAACAGACACAGGATTTGACACTGACGCCGAGTATGGCGGTTTCGCATGTCTTTGATATTGCAAATGGTACGTGGCGGCTGAAGATCAGCGGCATCGGATTTGTGCCCGTGGACGAACAGAATATTGTGGTTAATGGCGACGCCACCAATGCCAAGAACCTTACCGTGATCTATTATACGCTGCACACGGACCGGGACAGAGATGGCGTGCTTGATGCAGCAGGAACACTTAACCAGCTTAGTCCACGGACCATTACTTTCGGAACGGCAGGACGCGGCGCGATCATCCCGGTCAATTGCAACCGGGATGGCAATAATGCGGTTGTCGGACGTACGGACAATCAGGATCAGCAGGTTAACGGCAATAGTGATCTGGTTACAGGCGTTGCACGCTTTGAAATTCGTCGAACCATTGTTGGTCCGGTTGTTGTCGTGCCTGCGGGTTGGGAACTAAGGCTCTGGCTCGACAAAGCAATAAACACGGATGCAGCAGCCCAACGCCATTTCCGGATTTTTGACGGGGATGCCAATAACAGCCTTGAAATCATCGGCCCGGAAACCGCGGATGAGGCGAATATCACAACCGCATCGGTTGGTGCCGCCAAAGCATACGGCATTGAGGCCGTCAGATTTGCAGGGCAGAACTTTACGTCCGGTCAGGGCATCGTCAGTCTTTTTGTCATTCAGCCCGAAGTCACCGGAGCAAACAACCCGACATATATGTATGGCGAACGTATCGTTGCCGCCCGCTGGATTGGAAACCATCACCGGCAAACTGTTTCGCGTTTGTATGTTGCTGATGCGGGAAATGCGCAATTCCGAACAGATCTTGGCAACGCGGCCGCGGCAGACAATCCGGCTATTGCAGTAACAACTGGCGCACCGCGAATAACACCTGCCACAAATGTTACCTTCCTCAATGGGAATGCATGGGCCAACTACGCCCCCATAGGGGAAACTGTTCCTGAGCCAGCAGGAGACGATAGATGGATGCGCGATACCATTGTATCCGGTTTAAGTTCTTGGCCGGGCAACGTCCTTAACACACCGCAGACAGCCGATGTGTTCATGAAGACCCATAGATGGAGATCCTTGCAGAATTGGGTTTTCCGCATCCTTCTCGATCTTCCCGATCCCTTAAATCCCGGCGTTCCTCCGCATCCCAAAGTAGGTGTTTGGTACCCTGCAGCAGGAAGCGCCGATGCTATCACCTCGGCTAACTCCGGGGGAAACATTGCTGTAACCCCACCCGTTCAGAAAACGGCGAATGGCATTGTCACACCGTATCGATACGGCCGGATTTATTACGGCCATAACCGGTATCACAGGGTCGATGCCAGCAGCCGCGACTTCATGGCCGCCCAGAATATGCAAACACCGATCATTCTGGATACGGACTGGCTACTGGTTGGTCACGTCGATGAAATGATGACCTTTGTACCCGACAACAATCCGGGAAATGCCTTCAAAAAATGGAAGCTTCTGGTGGCAAGTCCGGCAGAAGCATACCGGCTTATGACAGCAGCCCAAGGTGCGCATGGCGCAGCAAATGTACTTAATCGTGCGGCATGGGATAACGTTAACAATCGTTTTGATTATACAAGCCTGCAAATCAACGGGACCAATGTTGGCGCAACCATCAACGCCCTTCTTGGAAACGGTCAGGCCCCCTTAACCAATCCACGAGATCACAGCAATTACACATACAAGCAACTGCGCGACTGGAATATCGGCGGCGTTGAAACGGTCATCGCCAGAAATGTCACGCTCCTGAAAAATGCATTCGATCTGGTCGATACCGATATCATCAAGGTTCCAGTCATATTCTTCCCGGAGAGCTTCAATCCAGGTGATTTCACCTTTGCAGACAAGGTTTCTGGCTGGACGATCGGGCGCGATAACGGCTTTAACGTCTATCCGGGCAAACAGGGCGGTTTTCAGTGCGGTGCCTTGACCGGTGACATGCCCAATATGTTTGTTGGTAATGACCGCCTAATGATCCCCAAGCCTTTCGGTCCGTGGATCGAGGACAATACAAATCCCAATCACGGATATGATCTTTTTGAACGTGATTTGACCCAGAAAATCGCTGCCATCGTCAATGGCCCCACCTGCGACTTCATTGATGACTGGGATGATTATCACGTTGCACTTGGCGAAATTCACTGTGGCACCAACGAACTGCGTGCGCCCTATAACGGTCAGGCGGCCTTCGGCAATGCGCGCTATGCCAACTGGTGGACAGCGGTTGATGCGTGATATCGTGACATATGAAACGGGAGCTTTCCGATGAGTGCACAAAGCGACTATCAACAGGCCCTGAAAGATATCGCCGACCTTGCAACACAGGAAGCAACCCGCGTGACCGGCCGCCCGGCACCGCAGGCGATTGACCAGATTTTCCGGCAATATGGCGGCACGATTGCCGCCCCGATGATTGATGATTTGAAAGCCGGTTCGTGGAAAAAATGGGAAAGCTGGCAGTTGGGCGGGGCGATTGCCTATCTGTCGAGTTACGGCACATCGGCCGCCGTCGCCCCATTGCGTGACATCGAACAGAATTATCCGGTGACGGATATTCAGATTCAGGCAAAGGCACTGGCCGACCTTTTGGCAACACTTGACGTTGCCGTGTCCGAGGCCAAGCAAATCCCGCAGGTACAGGACGCGATCAAAAGCGGGAATGCCGATCAGATGGCGCGTGCGATGTTGTTGGGGTTGGCGCAAATCGATCCGGACTGGCCGGTGCGGGCATCTGAAATCCAGACAAAGCTGTTTGCCCTGTCGGCGGACAGTTTCCCGGCAATCAATGAAATGGCGGATGGGAAACTAAGCCAGAATGACGTCACCAAGGCGCTGGTGGAAATCCTGTTTGAGGATGTGACATCGGGGACGGGCACGCCGTAAGCATAGTAAAAGCCGATCAGCTTTCGGCCTTTTTTTCCCACGCGCCTTGCGGGGTCTGCTGCCAGTAAGACAGCTTGTGCCCAGCGTCTTTCCAGTCTTTCCAACGGGTACGTGCCTCGGCCACCGCATCATGATCGCGGTCGTCAAACAGCATGATCACGCGTTCATAATCGGCGATTTTGCCGCTCATCGCGCGGTCGGTCAGGAACAGGAATTGTGCGCCGTTGGGATTTTCATCATCGGATGTCAGCCAGACCGGCTGCATTTCGGGATCACCATCAGATTTCGATCCATGGGGCATCCAGCTTGCGGCGTCATAGGTCCAAAGCAGGGTATTGAGCGCCTCGATCCTTTCCTCGGTCCCGGTCATGACGACAGCACGTTTTTCCCGCTCCAACGTCTTGGACAGCAGGGTCGGCAATGCACGTTCCAGCGGGGACGCGGTCAGATGATAGAACCAGATGTCAGCCATGGTCGATTTCTATCGCGAACATGAAAACGGGGCAAGGTGATCGTCACCCTGCCCCTCAAGTTTCTGGTCAAACCGCCGTGAAATCAGGACTCACAGTTATCAGCAACAAAGCGATCAAGTAGACGTACACCATAGCCGGTGCCGCCCTTTGGCGTGACTTCGCTATCCTTCGTCGCCCAGGCCATCGCGGCGATATCAAGATGCGCCCACGGGCGATCCTTGGTGATGAAGCGTTGCAGGAACTGGGCCGCCGTGATGGAGCCAGCCGGACGGCCACCGACATTTTTCATATCAGCAATGTCGGATTTAAGCTGGCTGTCATAGGCCTTCGACAGCGGCAGGCGCCAGACGGTTTCATTGACCGCAAGACCGGCATTGGTGATCTGGGCCGATAATTCATCATTGTTGGAAAACAGCCCGGCATTTTCATGGCCAAGGGCAATAATGATCGCGCCGGTAAGCGTCGCCAGATCGACGATCAGTTTCGGATCGTATTTCTCCTGCACATAGGTCAGCGCATCACACAGGACAAGGCGGCCTTCGGCATCGGTATTGATGACTTCGATGGTCTGGCCCGACATCGAGGTCACAACATCACCCGGACGCTGTGCCGTGCTGGATGGCATGTTTTCAACAAGGCCGATCACGCCGATCACGTTGGCCTTGGCCTTGCGCCCAGCCAATGCCTTCATCAGGCCGGAAACCACACCGGCCCCGCCCATATCGAATTTCATGTCTTCCATGCCAGCAGCCGGTTTAATCGAAATACCGCCGGTATCGAATGTCACGCCCTTGCCAACAAAAGCGACCGGTGCGTCCTTTTTCTTGCCGCCGTTCCAGCGCATGACAACCATATAAGGCTTGTGCGCCGAACCCTGCGCCACGCCCAGAAGCGCCCCCATGCCAAGCTTTTTCATTTCCTTTTCGTCAAGCACGTCAATCTCGATACCGAGCTTTTCAAGCGCGCTGACTTCTTTCATGAAGCTTTCGGGATACAGCACATTGGCCGGTTCGGACACCAGATCGCGGGTCAGGAACACGCCTTCGACGACCTTTTTGGCACTGTCGAACTGTTTTTTCGCGTCCTTGTGATCGCGCGCGGCAATCGCGATGGATTTCAGGACCGGTTTGTCTTCCTTGGTTTCGGTGGTGCGGTATTTATCGAAACGATAATCGCGCAGCATCGCACCGGTGGCGAAATCACAGGCCATGCCTTCCATGTCAAACAGGACCGTCACGTCCTTCTCGCCGGTCGAAAGCGCACGCACGGTAACATTGCCACCAAGCTTCTGGGCGGCGATCACGTCAAACTCGGCTTCCTTGCCAATCCCGAACACGATGATGCGCGAAAGATCGGTATTGGCCGGTGCCAGAAGCTGCAGGCTTTGCCCCGCCTTCCCCTTGAAGGTCGATCCCTTGATCGCCTTGGCAAGTGCCCCGCCGGTTGCTTCGTCCAGCGCCACGGCACTTGGCATCAGATCGCCGCCATCGGTGGCAAAGGCGATCACAGCGCCCGAGGTCGGGATGGCGAGATCAGAAAACGTGATCTTCATGAAAAAAGGCTCCTGTCATGTTTCGGGCATGTGTGAGGTCTGCACCGGCAAGCCCGCCGATGCTGGAATGCTTTCCCTAATCTAGCGCGTTAAATGGCGAAGAAAAGGCTTATTGCTCAAAAACCTGCGGGATTTTACTTAACAGCAATATATCGTGACGTTCGAATGCGATATCGATACCGACGCCATTAATTAGATATTTCTGTATTAATGAAATTTAAGATTGTTGAAATCGGGAACTTCAATATCATTAATAGCTCAAAAGGATAATTAAAGTCCCTACACTCAACTTAATCAATTATCCGACAAAAGATTCAGGAGAGGCACCCTATGTCCGATATATACGTCCAATCCGCACACCTAAAAAAGCTTCGAATTGGTACTTTGCGGGCAAAATGGAATGCGTCAGGAACTCGAATTCTTCGATATTATATCGACTTAAATCACATCGAACTTGATCTTCACAAAGAACTAAGCGCTCCAGAATTGGATATACTCCAAAATAAGGTGGATGCCTTAGTCGCCAGTTGGGACAAGAAATATGAAGTATTTCTAACAAAAACAGAGGTCGCTACCAATGCCTATCAAGCAGATAACTTAACCAAAGAATCCTCTGCACTACGCGCAAAAATAGCGGAAATTCTTCGTTACACGCTTTCGGTAGATGATACCGTAGATTGGAATATACTAAGACCGAAAGAAAAGTTTCGGGCAAAGCCATTTCCCGAGCCAAAACCTGAACTCGGAAAGCTTCCTTCACCGCCTAACCCGCCCAAAATTGGTTTTTTTGATTGGCTTTTACGCCGCATCGACAAAATAAAATCTGAGCATGCACTTGCCGTAGAAAAGGCCTCGCAACTCAAGAAACAGAAGGAACAACAGTTTTTAACAAATTTAAAATCTTGGAAAGAAAAAAAAGAAGAATGGGAGCGTACCCAAGTTTTAGAAAAAGAAGCGTTTGAAAATAACTTACAAAAGACAAATGATGACATCGACAAACTGATATCGTCATGGATAGAAGGAGATCCGGAAGCGATAGTAGAACACGCCTCAATTGTATTGGATACATCAAATTACCCAGAATTAATTACAAAAGAGTTTGACCTAGAATATGAACCGATTAGCAAGTTGCTTATCGTAGATTACAAGTTACCAGAACCAACTGACTTACCAATAATAAAGAATGTTCGATTTGTAAAATCCACTGGTGAATTTAAAGAAACACTAATATCACAGTTAGAGCAAAAAAAGATATATGATGACTTGTGCTATCAGATTTGCCTCCGAACAATCCACGAGATTCTGGAAGCAGATAAGTACTCTCATATTGAGAAAATAGCATTTAACGGAATCTGCGACACCATAGACAAAGCGACTGGGAAGGAAATCGTTTCAACAATCTTATCTCTACTGGTCAACAGAGATGAATTTCTTGAAATTAACCTTGCAAAGATTGATCCCAAAGCATGCTTCAAATCACTAAAAGGTGTCGCAGCATCTACTCTTATCGGCTTAACCCCTATCGCCCCGGTCGTATCAATGGATAAAACAGACCGAAGATTTATCGATGCTAGAGAAGTAAGCTTAGATAACTCGGGTGAGACAAACCTTGCCTCTATGCCATGGGATGATTTCGAACACTTGGTAAGAGAGCTATTTGAAAAAGAATTCTCCTCCCGTGGAGGTGAAGTAAAAATAACTCAAGCAAGTAGCGATGGTGGCGTGGACGCAATTGCCTATGATCCCGATCCAATCACGGGTGGAAAGATAGTTATACAGGCAAAACGATATACAAAAACAGTCGGCGTATCTGCTGTACGCGACCTGTATGGAACTACACTATCCGAAGGGGCAAGCAAGGGAATACTAGTAACCACAGCCGATTATGGACCCGATGCACATAAATTTGCATCTGACAAGCCCCTCACCCTGCTAGGCGGGGCCAACTTGCTGCATCTGCTAGAAAAGCATGGAGTAAAAGCAAAAATTGATATTGCAGCAGCAAGGAAGGAACTCGGATTATCTGGCGGCTAAGAACAGCCCACCTGTGAATTGCGCGATGTCAAGGCGGCGGGATGGCTGGACGCTATTATGACGCATTCAAACCTTTGCCTTGGTGCCATGATGAATGCCAAAACCACGCCGATCTCGATCTCCGAACCTGTCATCGTACCACATCCATTCTGGAGCGGCGCGTTTCGCCCGATGTTTCTGTTTGCCGGACTGATTGCGGTTGTGGCCGTGGTCTGGTGGGTCGCGGGGATGGCGCATGGGGTGGCGACACCGTCACTTGGCATGCCATCACTTTGGCACGGGCATGAAATGATTTTCGGCTTTGGCGGGGCAGCGATTGGCGGGTTCCTGCTAACCGCGATTGCCAACTGGACGGAGCGGCCGGGGGTTTCGGGCGGGTTGCTGATGACGCTTGCCGCGTGCTGGCTCATCGCCCGGCTGGCGATTGGCTTTGGCGAGGCATTAGCCCCCGCCCTGACCATCATCAGCGGGCTTGGCTATTTCATCGCCCTTATCGTGATTGCCGGGCGGGAGCTTGTGCTGGGGCGAAACTACCGCAACCTTAAAATCCTTGGCATTCTGGGGCTTATCACCGCCTTTGATGGGGTGTTTATCGCAAGCGCGCTTGGCCTGATCGCGCTTGATGCGATGGTGATTTACCAAAGTGCGATTTTGCTGATCGTGCTTCTGATTGCCCTGATTGGCGGGCGGATCATTCCAGCCTTTACGCGCAACTGGCTGCAACGCGAACAGCCGGATGCCGCGATGCCGGTGATGTTTACGCGTTTTGACGGTGCCTGCCTTACCGCCCTTGCCATCACCATCGTGATCGGAATGGTGGATACGGATGGCGTCATCTTTGGCGCGGCATTGCTGATGACGGCCACCCTGCACGGGTTTCGCATGGTGCGCTGGCGCGGGCACCTGACGCTGCGTGATCCGTTGGTGGCGATGTTGCATTTCGCCTATTTCTGGGTACCGGCCGGATTGGCTTTGTTTGGCATTGCCCATATCTGGCCGGATGTGATTGCGCCGCGTGATGCCCTGCATGGGCTTACCGGCGGGGCGATGGCCTGCATGATCATTGCGATTGGCGGGCGGGCAGCCCTTGGCCATACCGGGCGGGAATTGCGCGCAAGCTGGGCCTTGAATGCGGCATTCGGGTTGGTGTGGATTTCGACCGTGCTGCGGCTTCTGGTCGGGCAGTTCCCGGATGCTTACCTTCCGGTTCTGGCAGCGGCGACTTTATGCTGGCTGGTCGGGTGGCTGGCGTTTCTGATTGGCTATGCGCCGATCCTGATCGGGCCAAGCCAGAAGAAAACACGCGGCATTCCGGTCAGATAATCTGTCCGTGCATGAAAACTGCAACCTTTGCATCACATAATGATCACGCTTCCCAACCCTTGAGAATAGTAGATACGTCAACCTGTAGGTTATATTTTTGAGGAAATTTCTCGCCTAGCGTTACTCCATGCTGACAGCATGCCGATCTGTTGAACGCCACGAGAATTCTCGCCCACGTATGACAATACACGTTGAGTTTTCAATCTATTGCGTCCGGATGAGGGAGGTGACGATGACTTACAGCGTAGGGCAAACCTATTTTGGCTTGTGCATGGCTGCAAACGCGGTAGCCGATATTCAGGTTCAGGCAAAAGAGCCAGGCGACCAGAACGATCTGACAAAATACATGAAGATTGCGCTTTGCGGCGGCGATTTGAAAGCAGCCTCTACGACCGGGCCGTTCAAGGACTGGAAAGGTCCGGAATGGGTTGGATATTTCCCGCAACAGAACAGTGCTCTTGCCGGTGGTGACTGGGAGGTCGTATGGGGCCCGAGTGTCTATATCGAACATCCTTACAAAGAACTTCCCAAACCGCATGGCGGTTATGCCACCAATTCGATGTTTGTCGCCCACAGCAATGAACTTGCGACCTATGTGGTCGCAATCGCGGGCACAAATCCCAAAAACATTTCCGACTGGACCGAGGAGGATTTCGATGTTGCAGCCGAAAAAACATCGCTTTGGCCTCCGAAATTTCCGTTTACCGTCGAAAAGCACGATCCGATAGATCAAACCAAACCGCAGGTTTCAGGCGGAACCGCATTGGGCATCAGCAATTTGCTTATGGAGATGAAAGACCCGAAAACCCGGCAAAGTGTGTCTGACTTCCTTAAAGAGAAGAAAAAACCAACCGAAAAACTAGTCTTTACCGGCCATAGTCTGGGCGGGGCATTGTCACCGGCTTTGGCGTTCTATCTTTACCCCGACACTGACAGTGGCTGGGCCAGTGTTGAAATTTATCCCTATGCAGGCGCAACACCGGGCAATACAGCATGGATCAATGAATTTGCGGCGACCTATCCTCATACCCACGATCATATGAATATCCACGATGTCGTCCCGCATGGCTGGAACATGATTGACGCGATCATATCGCGCACCGGATTTCAGGAATATGACAGCATCTTCGGTGTCATACATGGCCCAGTTGGCGACGAAATGGCTGAGCTGGTCGACAAGGTCAAAAAGTGGCCCGAAGGTGTCGACTACGCCAATATCACCCATGATCTTCTTGGAAAAACCGATTTCTCGGACGCATGGGGTTTCTATAGCTGGACGAACGATAAGACATACGCACCCTATATTCTAAAAACGGATCCGCAATGGCAGAAATGGCCACCCTTTACGAAAGATAACCCGATTACGGATACCAACCCTGAAAACGATGCAACATCAGACAAGTCAGTCGCACAAATTGGTAATTTGATCTTTGCGACACATATTTATCAGTATCACTACATCATGCAGGTTACGCCGGTACAATATTTGCCAAGCATCGATTAAGGTTCTGCATCGAGCAACATCTGGCATCTGATCGGTCAGATCGCTGCTTGACCTGCGGGGCCGCCTAGCCAAAATCAAACAGCGACAGGGTCGGGTTGGATTTGATGTATTCGACCTGCCCCTTATCCGCATCCCCGGTGCAGTGCCAGCCGTGACTCTCGTAAAAGCCATGCGCGCGGATTTTGGGATCGGCATCGGTGGTCAGGGATATATCGTTGCAACCTTTTGCAAACAGCCATTCCTCGGCCACACGCAAAAGTGCCCTTCCCACCCCGCGGCCTTCGAAATCGGGATCAACGAACAGCGCCCATAATGTCGCCTCGTGCGGGATGGCAATGGCAAAGCCCGCCGCCGCCCCGTCCAGATCGGCCACCCACATGCCATAGCCATCAGCAATCCATTTGCCAAAGGCGGCCTTGGTAATGCCCCGTTCCGCCAACTGATCGACGGACAGATGGTTTTCGCGCACCCGGCTTCGGATGGCGAAAATGGCACTGACGTCAGAGGTACTGGCTTTGCGGATTTTCATGGGGTGATTTTGGGTCCAAACGAAACTGGCGGCAATTTAGCCTGCTTTGCCCGAAATGGAAGCAAAAACACCATCAGGATGGTGGTGCCGAAGCCGCAGTTGGCCCGGCCAGACGCACCGGCTGGCGCTTTGGCCCCCATGTGCCGGGGCGCGGTTGGAACACACCTGCGCAATGGGTACCACATTGGGTGCAGGCCCCGTGCGCATCAAGGTTCCAGTCCGATAACTGATACCAGTCCCGCCCGATCAGGATGTGACCACAGTGATGGCAAAAGGTGCTTGATCCCGCCTTGTCATGGACATTGCCGACATAAGCATAGCGAATGCCGTTTTTCATCGCGATCTCGCGCGCCCGGATCAGGGTCGCGGGCGGAGTGCGAGGATGATCCATCATTTTCCAGTCGGGATGAAAGGCGGTGAAATGCATCGGCACGTCAGGGCCAAGTTCACCCGCCACCCATGACGTCATTTCATCGAATTCCGCGTCACTGTCATTCTCGCCGGGGATCAACAGATTGGTCAGCTCGAACCACACCCCGGTTTCATGTTTAAGGTATTTCAGGGTTTCCAGAACATCGGCCAGATGGGCGGAACAAAGCTTGTGATAGAAATCCTCGGTAAAGCCCTTAATATCCACATTGGCCGCATCCATATGGCGGAAGAATTCCTCGCGGGCTTTATCGCCAATATAACCCGCCGTGACGGCGACGGTACGAATGCCGGCCTCCCGGCAGGCCTGCGCCACATCCACCGCATATTCCAGAAAAATCACCGGATCGTTATAGGTAAACGCAACTGCCGAACAGCCATATTCCTTGGCGGTTCTGGCGATCATTTCAGGCGTCGCAAGCGATCCCAGCCTGTCCATTTCACGCGCCTTGGAAATCTCGTAATTCTGGCAGAACTTGCAGGTCAGGTTACAGCCCGCCGTACCAAAGGACAGGATCGGGGTGCCAGGCAAGAAATGGTTAAGCGGCTTTTTCTCGATCGGATCAATGCAAAAGCCCGATGACCGGCCCCATGTGGTCAAAACCACCTGATCACCCTCGCGTGCCCGGACAAAACACAAGCCCCGTTGCCCGTCCTTCAGCTTGCAAAAGCGCGGGCAGACATCACACTGGATACGACCATCCTCAAGATGATGCCAGTATCGGCCGGGAACGGTATCGACTACATTGTTCGCTTGCATAAATGCAGAAAACCTTATTTTCCGGAGCGCCTGTTAGGTTATCATTTAGTGATCAATGCACGGAAAGCGAAAAGCAATCGGGAAAATGTCCAATGCTATTCTTTGAAAGAATGAAAACACAACGCGGAGAGTGGCCGAAGACCTTTGAGAAAAATCATTTTCCCGACAATGCCCGAACACAATGCTGGCAATTGCTTTCACCCAAAATCCGAAATTTTGAGATAATTGTTCGAATTTTGCGACACGCAGTTGGTGTATACAAACTCAACAATGTGGGTTCACCGAGTGCATATTCATCTGAAAGATTCAATTACAGTGCAGAACTCCAAGCTTTTTTGCACAACGGGATGGATGGAGGAAGTTCGCCACAAGATATTGATTATGCGCTTACCACTATTGAGTTAATGGCTCAAAAGTCTGGTTATGACTCAGAAAATGCCATTGACGCGGTTAATTATAGGCTCCGATTAGCCGGAGTTGGGTACAAGTATATAGATGGCCAGCTAATACCCGTTGATGACGAAGAACTAACAAATGACGCAGTTATTCCAACGATAAGCCTTTTGAATAGGGATGAATTCACAGATTCATACAATTATCTGCGTCAGGCTTTTAGTGATTACAAAGAAGGAACCAGTGAAAGTTCTCAGAACGCGATAGACAATACGGTTAAAGCAGTTGAGGCTGCTCTCAAGGTTATTTTCAAGAACCTCGGGATAATCTACGGCGACAAAGATACCTATATGCCATTAATACAAAAAGCGGCAGAAAACGGTCTATTTCCAGCGATTGCGTCCGACAAACTGGCACCTATAACCAATGAGTTAAAAGCACTAGGTGAAATCCGAAATAAAGAGGGCGGTCACGGCGGTCCCGATAAAAAGGTTTCAGACAAGGCGGTTCGCCTTGCGATACATCATGCAACTGCCAACCTTCTATATATCGTTGAGTCATATCTGGAACGGAAACAATAAGCCCTAACACTGGAACATAAATGCCCCTCATCCGTCCTCCCGCCATTGCCGGAACGTTTTATCCCGCAGCACCCGATATGTTGCGTAGCGAGATTGACGGGTTGATCCATGCGGCGGTCGAGAGCCAGACGGAGAATGACACGCCAATCCCCAAGGCAATCATTGTGCCCCATGCCGGGCTGATGTTTTCAGGGGCGATTGCCGGTCTGGGTTTTGCCACGGTTCGGGCGTTAAAGGACACGGTCAAACGGATCGTGATCATTGGCCCGGCGCATCGCATGGCGTTTCAGGGGATTGCGATTGCCAAGGCGGACGGGTTTGCCACACCGCTTGGCGATGTGCGCTGTGATCTGGCCGGGTTGCAGGCCGCCCTTGCATGGCCGCAGGTGCAGGTTCTGGACGAGGCGCACACGCAAGAGCACGGGCTTGAGATCGAATTGCCGTTTATCCAGCGATTGTTTGGCGAAGATGCCGATATCGGCATTGTGCCGCTGCTGGTCAGCCGGTGTTCTGCATGGCAGGTGCATGAGGTGATAGAGGCCCTTTGGGGTGGGCCGGAAACCCTGATCGTGATTTCATCGGACCTGTCGCATTTTCATGATTACGATACCGCCAAACGCATCGACGACAATACGCGCGCAATGATCGAACGGTTTGACGCCGAAAGCATCACAAGCGGCGATGCATGCGGCGCGTTACCGGTTGCGGGCATGTTGATGTCGGCCCGCAAGCGCGGCATGCGGATCAGGACGCTTGGCATGTGCAATTCCGGCGATGTGACGGGCGATAAATCACGTGTGGTCGGCTATGGCGCGTGGGCGGTTTATGCGGGGTCAGCGGATATGCGCGAGGATGCAAAGACGAGCAAATCATCAGGAGGCTTTGTCGGCATGACCGAAAAGCTTCTGGCCGATCACGGGGCCATGATGATCGACCTTGCACGGCAATCGATCTGGCACGGGGTCACGCATGGCGGGCCGCTTCGCATTGATCCGGCATCGGTTTCGCCCGAACTTCTGCAACCGGGTGCGTGCTTTGTGACATTAAAGAAATCCGGCCAGCTTCGCGGCTGCATCGGGTCGGTGATGGCGCATCGCGATCTGGCGACGGACCTTTGTGAAAATGCCTTCAAGGCCGGGTTTGGCGACCCGCGCTTTCCGGCCCTTCGCCAAGATGAATTGAATGACGATCTGGAATTATCCATCTCCGTCCTGTCCCCGCCGCGTGATTTTCCGTTTGAAAGCGAGGCCGATCTGATCGCCAAACTGACACCCCATGAGGATGGCATCATCCTGTCGGATGGCAATCATCGTGGCTTGTTCCTGCCACAGGTCTGGGAGCAATTGCCCGATCCGGCGGATTTCGTGGCACAATTGAAACGCAAGGCCGGGCTTTCGACGGATCACTGGTCGGATCGCATGCGCGCCCAACGGTTTGTCACGCGCGGCATATCGGGCAAGGACATCGCGCCCAGGGATTTCTGGCAGCAACCGCCCCCGATGTCATGAGCAGTGCCGGATCAGACAACATCAATGCCCGTGATGCGCGCTATCGTTATTTCATTGAAAGCGTGATCGCGTGGGAAGGTGTTTGGGGGCTTTATGACAAGGGCTGGCTGTTGTGCCCCGGCAATGATGGCACCCGATATTGCCCGTTTTTCGCAAGCCATGACCATGCCGAAGCGTGGAACGAGATCGCGCAAACCGGCTATGTCCCAACCGCGATCACACTGGTTGAACTGACCGAAAAGCTGTTGCCCGATCTTGCCCGGAACAGGATCGAGCCCGGTATTTCTCCCACCGGCGATGATGGCCCGATCCTGCCGGGGCATTTGGCATTGCATGATGATTTGATGGCCGCGTTAAAGAAATCGATCACCGGCTAGGGATGTGGGACAGCGTTTTCGCAAAGCGCAGCTTTGGCAGGGCCAGTGCCCCATTGCGTTCATAAAACCGGGCAGCATCGATATTCCAGTCGGGCGTTTGCCATTCCATCCAGCCAAGGTTCTGCTGACGTGCCAGATTTTCAAACGCGGCCAGCATCCGCGCGCCAAGCCCGGCCCCACGGCTTTGCGGCGCAAGGTAAAGACAATCCAGATGCAGGAAGCAGGCGGCCTTCCATGTTGAAAATTCGATACTGGCCGCACCATAGCCGACCAGTTCCCCACCCCTGCCCGCCACCATCACGCTCAGGCAGGCATCCGCGCCAAACAGATATCGGGGCAGGTTTTCGGCCAGATGGGCGCGATTGACCTTCTGGCGTTCAAAATCCGCGTGATCGGCAATCAGGTCAATCAGACGGGGCAGATCATTCGGGACGGCGGTGCGGATTTCATACGGCACTGGTGATGACGTCATTGGTGCGATCCGGTGGCAAAGAATAGGATGGGCCGACAGGCAGCGATCCTGTCAGCCCATATTGGCGGGCGGTGGTTACCGTCAAATCAGGCATCCGGTTCCGTCAGGCTGAACCCCTCGTCGATCCAACCGGTCACACCACCAATCATCAGCTTGACCGGCAGGCCAAGGGCGGCCAGCCGACAGGCCGCCTTGTTGGCACCATTGCAATGCGGACCGGCGCAATAAACCACAAAGGTTTTACCGGCGGGATATTCGGCCATGCGGCGTTCGGTCATCTTGCCGTGCGGGATGTTGATCGCGCCTTCGATATGGCCGCCGTGATACAGCGCGGGGGACCGGACATCGACAAGAATGAAATCATCGGCCCCTGATTGCAGGCTTGCATGCGTGTCCCAGCAATCGGTTTCAAATTGCAGCATCGCATCAAAATGGGCACGTGCGATATGCGACGGTGCGGGCGCGGTTTCATTGATCAGGCTTTTCATTCGGGTGGCTCCGTTTGCAATCATCATGGGTAATGGGATGATCGTAACGATTGCCATTTTTTGTGATAGTGGCCAAAATGCCATTATTCGGTAGTTTTTCGCCAAACCGCATTTTAACGGAATCAAATCCGGTCATGCCCGATCATCGTGCCGCAGACATCAAACCAACCGACGCCCTGCATCATGTTGTGGTGCTGGCCTATGACGGGCTTTGCACATTTGAATTCGGCATCGCCCTGGAGGCATTTGCCCTGCCCCGGCCGGAATTTGATTTTCCGTGGTATCGCTGTTCGATTGCGGGAATTGACCCGGAAATCCGGGCGATGGGCGGTTTTCGGGTGGCGACCGATGCCGGGATCGAATTGATTGATCATGCCGATACCGTGATCATCCCCGGCTGGCGCGGGGCGGATGTGATGCCTGATGTGGCACTTTGTGATGCTTTAAGGCGTGCTCATGCCCGCGGATGCCGGTTGGTAAGCATCTGTTCGGGCGTGTTTGTTCTGGCGGCAAGCGGGTTGCTGGCAAACGGGCGGGCGACGACGCATTGGCGATATACCGACCGGCTGCACGCGATGTATCCCGATATCGAGATTGTCGATGATGTTTTATATGTCGAAAACAGCCAGATCATCACATCGGCGGGCAGCAGTGCGGGGATTGATGCCTGTTTGCATGTGATCCGGTCCGATCATGGCGCGCAGGTTGCCAATGTGGTCGCACGGCGGTTGGTGATGCCCCCCCATCGTGATGGGGGACAGGCGCAATATGTCGAAGCACCGGTACAGGAACGACCGGGCAAATCGATTGCAGCCGTTCTGGACTGGGCACGCGGCAAACTGGCCGAACCAATTGAAATCGGCGAAATGGCCGACTTTTCGGGACTAAGCGAAAGAACATTTTTGCGGCGCTTCCGCGAAGGCACCGGCATGGCTCCGCTTAAATGGCTGCGGCGTGAACGGGTATTGCGGGCGATGAAATTGCTTGAAGAAACCAGTTTGCCGCTGGGTGACATTGCCGAGCAATGCGGGTTCCAGTCGATGGAAACATTTCGCATCGCGTTTCGCGATATCGCCCATGTGCCCCCGGCCCGCTATCGTAACCGGTTTCGGGTCAGTCAACCGGCGTGACCGGGCATATCGTCCTGAGGGCAGGTGATTGCGATGATGAACGTGAACAGGAAAGTGAACGTGATCTCGCCATAATGGGACGGTCTTACTGGACGTGATGGGCAAAATTCCCTATGCCCTTTGCACGCAAAAGATTAACCAGACGAGATTGCCATGACGATTGCCCTTCCGGCCGATGCCAGTGCCCTTGAAAACGGGTTGATTGAAATTGCGCGCCGCGCCGGTGCCGCCATGATGAAAATCTATGACACCGATTTCGAAGTCCGGTCCAAGGATGACGCATCCCCGGTGACCGAGGCCGATGACGCCGCCGAGGCGGTGATCCTGCCCGGTCTTCGCGCCCTGACCCCGAATGTCAAAATCGTGTCCGAGGAAAGTGCGGCCGCAGGTGACATTCCCGATGTGAACGGGGATACCGACTTCTTCTGGCTGGTTGATCCGCTGGACGGGACCAAGGAATTCATCAAACGCAACGGCGAGTTTACCGTCAATATCGCCCTGATTGCCAGGGGCGCCCCGGTTCTGGGCGTGGTTTATGCCCCGGCAATTGAAAAGCTTTATTACGGCGGGCCGGATGGCGCGAAGCTGATTGAAGGCAGTGGTGATGGTAACGACAGTACGCGCGCGATCACCGTGCGCGACATGCCGGAAGACGGCGTTGTGGTTGTTGGGTCACGGTCGCATGGCGATCCCGACGCGATGAAGGCGTTTCTCGGTGATCTTGCGGTCAAGGAACTGCGCCCGGCTGGAAGTTCGCTTAAGCTCTGCCTTCTGGCCGAAGGTGTTGCTGACCTTTATCCGCGGCTTGGCCCGACCATGGAATGGGATATCGGGGCCGGTCATGCGGTTCTGGCGGCTGCCGGTGGCGTGGTCGAGAATATGGACGGGACTCGGTTTGCCTATGGCAAGGCCGATTTCCGCAATCCGTTCTTCATCGCACGCAGCCCATCCGTACCGGTGACCTACCAATCCTGATCTATCGCGAAGCGGTAGGCGATCCGAATAACAGAACGATCATAGCGGCTTGTCTTTTGTGCAGCGCACCAAAGACAGGCCGCATTGCATATGGCGCATATCACGATGCATGCCAGACCGCAGAAACCTTGACATTTTTGGCAATTTGAATGATGATCGCGCCATCGCCACACAAAGTGTAGGTGACGTAAATAGCCGCCGGAATCACGGCGACGCGGTCCGGGTCACTGCCGCGGAGCGACCACCGGGCTAGAGCGTAAATGGAGCCGCCATCTTGATGGCGGCTCTGCGCTGTTTGAGGCTAGTTTCCCGGTGCCGGTGTGGCCCGGCGCATCATTAAAAGCAGTACCGATATGCCTGCCGACAGTAGAACAAGGATCGGCAAGGCCCAGCTTCCGACCATCACCAGAAGCGACGTCCCCGCCGACGGGCCGACAATGGCCCCCAGCGTATAGCTTTGCGAGACGATCACCAGAACGCCGACCTGATATCCCTGCCCCCGGCCACTAGCCGCGATCAGGACGGCAGCGGTATAAAGCCCGGCCACCGCAATCCCCAGTGCGAACTGAATGATGGCGGCAAAGATGCCGTAGCCTGCAAGCGCCATCGGCACCGCCCCCGCCAGAAGCAATCCGAAGCATAGCCATGCCAGTTTGATCGGGCCGCTTTTATCGGAAACATAGCCGACAAGCGGCTGACAGATCGTGCCGCCAAACACAAATATCGCCGCCATCCAGAGCCCGGCATCGGCAAGCCCGGTGTCGCGTTGCGATTGCAAGGGCAGGACCGACAAAAAGCAGATTTCGACAAACCCCGCGACAAAGGCAATCAGCACCAGATCCCAATGATCGATCCAGCGCCGGAAAGCTGCCCCGGCTCCCTTTTGGGTCGATGCCATTTCAATGCGCGGCATGGCAAAGGCGCAGAAAAGCGGAATGATGGCGGCCGCAAGGGCAATGCCCGACATGACGAATGCGTCATCCCCAAACCAGCCAATCAGGATCGGCCCCAGAACTATGCCAAGCCCCATCAGGGTTTCATGAAAACCAACCACCCGGCCCATTTTATCGCGCGGGGCCAGTTGCACGATCAGCCCGTCACACACCACCCACCGCAGGATCAACCCCACCCCGGCAAACAGGGTTGCCGGCAGGACAAGAGCCGATTGCGGCGCAAACATCACCACGACAATCAGGGTGAAGAATGACAGGCCGCTGATCAGAAGCGGGATGAAGGGATGGGTTTTGCGCAAAACCGCCGCTACAAAGAAACCGCCGATCAGATCGGCAATCCAGTAAAGCGACAGCATCATGCCGCCATGCCGTTCCCCCAGCCCGGCATTGGTCAGTGCCAGAGGCAAAAGCGTATCGATCACGCCGATCTGGATGATCTGCGAAACAAAGGACGCGAGATTAATCAGGGCCAGCGGTATGGCGATTTTCGGCGGGATGGATGGCATGTGCAAAGGCATAAAAGGCCCTCCTTGCGATGGATTACACCGTTTCGAGGACCTGAGCGGGTGTTTGCAGCAGGCCGGATATCAGGAATGCAGGCTTTGACACGCACCACGTGCGAACCGGGATCAATCATCGGGTTCTTCCTGCGAGCGACACCCTAAACCGGGACGATCATTCGATCAATCCAAACAGCGATAAAGTCGGTTCCAGCTTGTCATTAAGCCCTATCGTCGCTAGGTATTTCACAAGGCTATATTTTTTATGGAATGCTTGATGTCCCCGGCTTTGACGATCCGCCCCTATTCCGAAGGTGCCCTGACACAGGCCGCGGCCAAGTTGCGCGCGGGCGAGCTTGTCGCGTTTCCGACCGAAACGGTTTACGGGTTGGGCGCGGATGCCACCAATGACGATGCGGTTGCAGGCATTTTTGCCGCCAAGCAACGGCCAAGCTTCAACCCGCTGATCAGCCATTTTCCTGACCGCGATGCCGCCTCTCAGCATGCGGTTTTTGATGCGCGTGCCGATAAGCTTGCCGATGCGTTCTGGCCCGGTGCCCTGACCCTTGTTTTGCCCAAACGCGATGACAGCACGGTTTCGCACCTGACCACCGCCGGATTACCAAGCATTGCGGTGCGTGTGCCCGCACATGACATGGCGCGCGCATTATTGCGTGCGGTTGGTCGCCCGATTGCAGCACCTTCGGCCAACCGGTCCGGGCGGATCAGCCCGACGACGGCGGCCCATGTAGCAGCATCCCTTGGCAATGCGATTGGCATGATCTTGGATGGCGGGCCCTGCGGGGTCGGACTTGAAAGCACCGTCATTGATCTTACCACCGATCAGGTGGTGATGCTGCGCCCCGGCGGGATTACGCGTGATCAGGTGGCGGAAGTTCTGGGATGCGACGTCGTGATGGCCGAAACAGATGACAATGCGCCCAAAAGCCCCGGCATGCTGACCAGCCATTATGCGCCCGGCCTTCCGGTGCGGCTGAATGCCGATGCACCAGATCAGAAGAAATATGGCCATGAAATATTGCTGGCATTCGGGGATTGCGTGACCAAGGGGTTTGATAAAGTCCTGTGGCTTTCGAAAACCGGTGATGACCGCGAAGCCGCCGCCAACCTGTTTGCCAAGCTGCACGAAGCCGATCAGCCGCGCTTTGACGGGATCGCGATTGCGCCGATCCCCGATACCGGTCTTGGGCTTGCGATCAATGACAGGATGAAACGCGCCAGCGCGCCCCGCGCCCTTCATCCGACCCCGTAATTCTTCCAACCTCAGCCGAGCGGAAAACAGCCCCATGCACATCCTGCCCGCCAGCGCGATCAAGGAACTTCAGGATGCCCTTGGCCCGAAAGGCTGGAGCATGGAGGCCGATATTCTGGCAAACCATAATGCCGAGGCCCGCGGCAAGTTTGCTGGCGACGCGGGCATGGTGCTTTACCCCGCCAACACCGACGAAGTCGCCAAATGTGTCGCGATCTGTGCAACACATGGCATTGCGATTGTGCCTCAGGGCGGCAATACCGGGCGATGCGGCGGGGCGGTTGCCAATGCCGCCGAGGTGATCCTGAACCTGAAACGGATGAACCGGATCATTGAAATTGATGCCCGCGATTTCACCGCAACGGTCGAGGCCGGTGCGATCCTGCAAACCGTGCAGGATGCGGCAGGCGACCGTGACCTTCTTTTCCCTCTAAGCCTTGGGTCGGAGGGCTCCTGCCAGATTGGCGGCAATCTTGCGACCAATGCGGGCGGGCTGAACGTCATTCGTTATGGCAATGCGCGTGATCTGGTTCTGGGGCTTGAAGTCGTTCTGCCCGATGGTAGCGTGTGGAACGGCCTGTCATCCCTGCGCAAGGACAATACCGGCTATGATCTGCGCGATCTGTTTATCGGGGCGGAAGGCACCCTTGGCATTATCACCAAGGCAACGCTGAAACTGTTTCCCAAGCCGCGCCATGTCGCGACCGCTTGGGTGGCTGTCCCCAGCCCCGATGCCGCCCTTGACCTTCTGGCGCTTGCGCGACGTGAAAGCGGTGATGCGATTGCCGCGTTCGAGCTGTTGTGCGGCTTTGCCCATGATATGGCCATCGCCCATTTGCCGGGGCTATCTGCCCCGCTTGCCGCACCCTCGGACTGGTATGTGATGATCGAGCTGACCTCGTCACGGCCCAAGGATGATTTGAACGAGGTTCTAAGCGACCTTCTCGAAAGCGCCCTTGAGGCGGGCCTTGCCAGCGATGCAACGCTTGCACAATCCGAGGCCCAGCGCGCCAATCTTTGGGCGATCCGCGAAGGCATCCCCGAGGCACAGGGGTTTGAAGGCGGCAGCATCAAGCATGATGTATCGGTTCCGGTTTCCAAGGTGCCGGAATTGCTGACACGCGGCATGGCCGCGGCCGGTGATTTCATTCCGGGCATTCGCCCCTGCCCGTTTGGCCATGTTGGTGATGGCAATATCCATTTCAACTTCACCCAGCCGGTCGAGATGGAAAAACAGGCATTTCTCGATTGCTGGGAAACGCTTAACCGCCTGATCCATGACATTGTTGCCGATCTTGGCGGATCGATCAGTGCCGAACATGGCATTGGCAAGCTGAAGCTTGATGAACTGGCCCGCTATGCCAGCCCGGAAAAGATGAAATTATTGCGCGCGATCAAGGATGCGATTGATCCAGATGGAATGCTCAACCCCGGCAAAATCGTCATTTAGCTTAGAAGTTTACGTAAATTTTCTTGCATCACATTAATGTCCCCTCACAATCAAGACGCGAAATACGTTAGAAAAATAGTTAAATAACGCACCTAGAGGTCATGATGGCGTCGGAAATGCGCTACTATTTATGTCTTCCTATTATTGCCGGATTTCTGCTCCCATTCGGACATCTGGGAGCATTGATACTGCTATTTGGCAGCTACGGTTTTACGGCAATACTTGTTCATACAAAAAATGCACAAAACAAAAACGACGCCAAATTAATTATAGTTCCGCTTGCAGTTTTTCTGGCGATTGTAATTTCTCTTATCGTCTCATATTTCGCTGGTGCGATATTTGTTTTCAAAGCGGATAAAATGTTCGAATTTTCATTTTTACCCGACCCAATTCACACCTCGATATTCGTAAGCGTGTTTATATCTAGCGGAATAATTGGTGTAATTATTGTTATAGGCTCAGAATTTCTATTAAGAAGTAGATACAATCCGACCTGTGAGATATTGATCGTGGCTTTCATGAGCTTTGGGTTTTCTGCGTCCACAGGGTTGTTTTTCCCCAATTTCTCATTTCTAAACGGCATCCCGATAGCTTTCGTGTTGTTCATGCATTTAAGCAGATATTTTGCCTCTACAATCGCCCTACCGACAGATGACAATGAAGTCAGCGCAAACAAATAAAAACAAATGCGAATTGCAAAAATCTTGTGATTTCAAAGGAGTGGAATAGCCTCCTCCAAAGACCCCATCCCAAAAAGGTCCGCGATGTTTTCGATTGATACCTATGATCCGCTAAACGTTCCCAAGGCCGTCGGGGACGAAATCTGGATCGTGGATGGCCCGGTGATCGGGTTTCAGTATCTCGGCATGAAACTGCCGTTTCCGACCCGGATGACGATCATCCGGCTGGCATCAGGCAAGCTGTTTATCCATTCACCGATCCGTTTGACGACGGAGCTTAAGGCCCGTGTTGATGCGCTGGGCGAAGTTGCCTGTCTGATTGCGCCCAACACCATCCATTATGCCGGGGTGCCGGAATGGCAGGCGGCCTATCCGGCAGCGCAAAGCTTCTGCGCGCCCGGTGTGATGAAGCGGGCGAAATCGGTCGGCATGACGGTATCGTTTGACGCCGAACTTGCCGACAGCGTTGAACGCGAATGGGCCGGCGAGATTGAACAGGTGATGGTACGCGGCGGCTATTTGTCCGAGGCGGTATTTTACCACCCGAAATCAAACACCCTGATCCTGACCGACCTGATAGAGAATTTCGAGGCCCACAAGATCAAAAGCCCGGTGTGGCGCTGGCTGGTGCGGATATTTGGCTCGATGGATCCGGATGGCTGCGCGCCACGCGATATGCGCATGACCTTTGCCGGACACAAGGAAAGTCTTCGCAAGGCGGTAAATCAGATGATCGACTGGGCACCGGAACGGGTGATTATCGCGCATGGCCGCTGGTATGATCACAACGGCACGGCCGAGCTTAAACGCGCCTTTCGTTGGGCGATGCGATAAAGCAGCCGCATTACGCTCAAACATGAGCGTAATGTGATATCATCAAGTCGTTGAGGGGAGTTTCACCGTACGATCATGGGGAGAGATATGCATATGGGTTTGAAAATGGTGATTTGATTTTGCAAAATATTTACCAAAATAATCACTGAAATAAAAAACAAATAATACTTCGGCAATTCCATATCAAAGGACGTTATTGTGAGATTCTCCTTTATTACACCAGTTTTTCTATTAATAATAATGTCATTACCTGGTTGCGCCACTCACTTCCAAAAGGGGGTAATTGCAACACGAAACGAAGATTTTGCAACTGCAGTAAAAGAATTTACTCCTCTTGCTGAACAGGGGCTTGCCGAAGCACAAAACAATCTTGGGGCAATGTATTACGCAGGACAGGGTGTTCCACAGGATGATAAGAGTGCCGTGAAATGGTACACCCGTGCCGCTGAACAGGGGCTTGCCGAAGCACAAAACAATCTTGGACTGATGTATGACGACGGACGCGGCGTACCACAGGATGATAAGACTGCTGTGAAATGGTACACCCTTGCCGCTGAACAGGGGTACGCAATAGCACAAAACAATCTCGGGGTGATATATGCCAACGGAGAAGGTGTTCCAAAAGATGATAAGACTGCCGTGAAGTGGTACACCCTTGCCGCTGAACAGGGGTACGCAATAGCACAAAACAATCTTGGGGCCAGGTATTACTTCGGACTAGGTGCTCCTCAGGATGATCAGACTGCTTTTAGGTGGATCTCCCTTGCCGCTGACCAGCGGCTTGCCGAGGCACAATTCAATCTTGGGACAATGTATGAAGACGGACGCGGCGTACCACAGGACTATAAGACTACCGTGAATTGGTACACCCTTGCCGCTGAACAGGGCCATGCAAAAGCACAAAACAATCTTGGGAAAATGTATGAAGACGGAGAAGGCGTTCCACAAGATGATAAGACTGCCGTGAGTTGGTACACCCTTGCCGCTGAACAGGGTCATGCAAAAGCTCAAAAAAATCTTGGATTCATGTTTGCCGACGGACGCGGCGTATCAAAAGATATCGTCTCTGCGTACATGTGGCTTAATATTTCGGCATCTTTAGGGGAAGATATTGATTTAAAATCTCGAGAAAAAGTCGAAGAATTTATGACACCTGCTGACATCTCCGCAGCACAGATACTTATGAAAGAGTGTGTTGCTAAAAACTATAAGGGTTGCTGATTTGATTTAGCCCCTCTCTGAAATGCCCATGCCCCTCTTTTGACATGCCCACCAGAACAGTCAAAGCGTGACCGCAAGCCCGAACGACCTCTCAACCACTTGGCGGTGGCTGCAGCGGATGTTTGTTGCCTCGATGGCTCCGGATGGATATGCGCATGGCCGCTGGTACGATCACAACGGCACAGCCGAACTCAAACGCGCCTTTCGCTGGGTCATGAAATAAGGGGCGCGCCGATCATGGCACGCCCCCTTTCTATCGTCAGATGCGAAAGAAATTATTCTTTCGGGCCCGACCAGCTATTGAGCGCGTCAAGCTTGTCCTGACGGCGGGCTTCGGGGGATTTTTTCCAGTCATTGCCGAATGCCGCGGATTCCCATGACCCATAGGTCGGGTTCGGCAGCATGAACCAGCGTTCCCCCCAATAGGTCGCGTATTTGTCCATGACTTCGAGGCGTTCATCGATGGTGCCATCGATATCGTCGGTGAAATCACCGAAGTTATCGCCAAACATCATGATGACACGGAAATCAGCCGCAACTGCCGCACGACGGGTGGCCTTGGCGGAACCCCATTCTTCCTTTTCACCGCGCACCATCACATGGTCCGCATCGGCGTAAGGGAAGCCGTATTCCTGCAGGTTTTTGATGGTCGCGGCTTCTTCGGCGGCCTTGCGGTTGGTGACATAGAAGACTTCAACGCCCTTGTCAGCCGCGGCCTTGGTCAGTTCCAGCGCGCCCGGCGTCGGGGTTGAAATCGCATCTTCGACAAATGCCGCCCAGGTTTTGGAGCTGTAAGACGTATTGGCCGTCACAACCCATGACTGATAGGCCGAGTTATCGAGCACGGTTTCATCAACATCAAGGATGATCGCCGGCGGCTTGGCCGAATAATTGCCATCCTGTTCAAGGGCCGCGGTCCAGTCATGATCACCAATCGCGGCATCGAGAAGACGCTGCGCACCGGCATAAACCGAAAGGGCCGTGGTTTTGTATTCGACCGAGGTCTGATACCAAAGCGATGCGTTCAGACCGTCATTCTGTGCCGGTTCCTGTGCCTGTGCGCCAAACGCGCCAAAGGCCGAACCCGCCAGAAGAACGGCAACGCCAAATGATTTCGTCGTCAATTTCATCTTTGTATTCTCCCTGTTTGGTTCCCGGTCCGGCCTGCACACACCCGATACGCAAAATAGCGGGCTGACCAGCCGGACAGGATTGAAAGAGCATGCCACCGCACCGCACCAAAGAAAAAGCCTTTTTCTGCATAGGGGCGGAAAAAGGCTTTGAACGCGATTGGATAAAGGCGCCAATCTGGCGGCCCGTCGTCAGACAGTCGGGTGTTTTTCAAAAGTGGTGAACCCGTCTTCAAGGCCGGGTTCTTCATGCACGCGGGTGACATTGGCATGCATCGGGCCCTCGTGACAGGCGGCAATCATGGATTGCACCCCGGCGACCGGGCCACAAAACAGGGCTTCGACCGTGCCATCCGCACGGTTGCGCACCCAGCCGGTCAGATCGCGTTTGCGCGCTTCCTCGACCGTCCAGGCGCGATACCACACGCCCTGCACCCGGCCTTCAATCCGGGCATGAACGGAAATGTTTCCGGTGCCGGTTTGCGGGTCTGGTTCGGTGGTGGTCATGACAACATCCTTTGGTGTGATGTTTACTTCGCGACTTTTATTTCGCGCCGGGGATATTGGCGTGCAGATGGGCGGTGTCCTGAAACTTCTGTTTCTGTTCGGCGCTTGCCGGGGCCTGATGATTGTCTTTCCATTCATCATAGGTCATGCCGTAGACCACTTCGCGCGCACCATCATAATCCATCGGAACGTTGCGTTCACGTGCCGCGGCCAGATACCATTTGGCAAGGCAGTTTCGGCAGAAACCCGCAAGGTTCATCAGATCGATATTCTGCACATCCTTGCGGTCCTGAAGATGCTGCACAAGCCCGCGAAAGGCTGCGGCTTCAAGTTCCAGCTTGGTCTGCGGATCAAGATTTGCCGCAGGGCCATTGGCAAGGGATGCTTCGGTCGACATTTCCGAACCGGCGCAATCAGACATTTTCCATACTCCCGACCGTGCCATAGGCAGGCAGGTCCTCTTCAAGTTTCTCGATGCTTTCGGGCACCGCGGCGATGCTTTCGACAGTGACGAAATGATCATTATCGATTTCCGTCTGATCGACCATTTCGTGGACCCATGTGATTTCATAGGGAATGTGGATCGCAGACCCACCGCACGCAAGGACGGGCAGGATGTCGGACTTTAACGAGTTGCCGATCATCACCGCCTCGGATGGCTCCACACCATAGCGGCCAAAGATATTGCGATAGGTCAGCGGGTCCTTTTCCGAGACGATCTCGACCCCGGCAAACAGGCTTTCGAGGCCGGAACGCTCGATTTTAAGCTGCTGGGCGATCAAATCGCCCTTGGTGATCAGAACGACCTTGCGATCCGGATGGGCGGCATAATGGCGCAAAACATCCTCGGCCCCTTCAATAAGGCGGGTCGGCGCGCGCAGCATCGATTTGCCGATTTCGGCCAGTTCATGAATTTCGGCCGCACTTATTTTCTTGTCGGAAAGCTCGATCGCGGTTTCGATCATCGACAGGGTAAAGCCCGTGATGCCGTATCCATAGATCGAAAGATTGGCCAGTTCCGCCTGATAGAGCCGATCATTGACCGTATCGGCATCGCCATAATGCGAAAGCATTTCGCGCAGGCGGATATGGGCGTCACGAAACAGCGGTTCGTTGTGCCACAGCGTATCGTCGCCATCAAAGGCAATCAGTTTATAGGTCATTCCAAGCCCTCGTTTCTTGTTATTGGATGGCCATGTCAAAGCATCGGGCCTCAATCCGCGACCATAGGTCAGCCGGAAATCGCCGTAAAGCCCCGTTTTCTGTATTTAATATGCGTTGCAACTGTTCGAAAGGGGTTGCAAACCCGTCCGATCGAACAGGTATGAAACAAAAAGCGCCGGGGGAATGTTCCCCCGACGCCGATCACGTTTCAGTCAATGCCCGATCAGATGACAATCCGGCCTAGGCTGCCTCGTCTTTCTCAAACTCGATGATGATCGCATCGACCGACAGGTTCGCGCCCTGCTCGGCGTGGATTTTTTTGACAACGCCTTTGCTTTCGGCCTTCAGCACGTTTTCCATTTTCATCGCCTCAAGGATGCAAAGTTCCTCGCCTGGTTGGACGGTCTGGCCTTCGGTGACCGATACCTTGACCAGCAGCCCCGGCATCGGGGACAGCAGGAAGTTTGACATATCCGGCGGTGCCTTGAAAGGCATCAGTTTTTGCAATTCGGCCACGCGGGGCAGCATCACCTTGAAGCTGCGCTGGATGCCGTTGGCCGACAGGCGATAGCCGACACCCTCGACATCGATCTGCACGCAGACCGGCGCACCGTCAATTTCGCCGACAAACAGCGCATCACCGATTTTCCAGTCGGATGAAACGCCATAACTGCGATCCCCGATGGCAACAATGTAGTCATTGTTAACACCGTCAATTTCGATATCGAATGCGGTGTGATCATCGCCCGATACCGCGACCCAGCTTTCGGCGATGGTCAACGGATGGTCACTGACCTGCCCGGTCACCCGCGCATTGCGTTCCGCCACCCGCTGATTGAGGTATCCGGCAACAACAACCAGCATCGCCGGATCATCATTGGGCAGATCATCGGCAGAAAAGCCGTTGGGATATTCTTCGGCGATGAAATTGGTGGTGATGTTGCCTGACTGGAACCGTTTATTGGCCATGACGGCGGCAACAAACGGGATATTGTGCGAAATACCGCGAATGTAATAGGCATCAAGGGCGGCCCGCATTTCCGCAATCGCATCATCACGGGTTTCGCCGTAAGTCACGAGTTTGGCGACCATCGGATCGTAATACATCGAAATTTCGCCGCCTTCATAGACACCGGTATCGACACGCACCGATGCGCTCTCGGCTGGGGGCTGATACCGCACCAACCGCCCGGTGGAAGGCAGGAATTCACGAAACGGGTCCTCGGCATAGATGCGGGTTTCCATCGCCCAGCCGGTCAGCTTGACGTCATCCTGCGCGAGCGTCAGCTTTTCGTCATTGGCGATTTTGATCATCCATTCCACAAGATCCTCGCCGGTCACCAGCTCGGTCACCGGATGTTCGACCTGAAGCCTTGTGTTCATTTCAAGGAAGTAGAAGTTCTTGTCCTTATCGACGATGAATTCCACCGTCCCGGCGGAGCAGTAATCCACCGCATGCGCCAGTGCCACGGCCTGTTCACCCATCGCCTTGCGGGTTTCAGGGTCGATAAAGGGTGACGGCGCTTCTTCGACGACTTTCTGATGGCGGCGCTGGATCGAACATTCGCGTTCGCCAAGGTAAATGCCGTGACCATGTTTATCGCAAAGCACCTGAATTTCGATATGGCGCGGTTCTTCGACGAATTTCTCGATAAAGACGCGATCATCGCCAAAGGAGCTTGCGGCTTCTGACGTGGCGCGCTCGAACCCTTCGCGGCATTCGGCATCGTTGCGCGCAATGCGCATGCCCTTGCCACCACCACCAGCCGATGCCTTCAACATCACCGGATAGCCGACATCATTGGCAATTTTGATCGCCTCGGCAGTATCCTTGATCACGCCCATATAGCCCGGAACGGTGGAAACACCGGCCTCAGCGGCGATTTTTTTCGATGTGATCTTATCGCCCATCGCGGCAATCGCGCCAACCGGCGGGCCGATGAAGGCGATTTTGGCGGCATCAAGCGCCTTGGCGAATGCCTGATTTTCCGAAAGGAAGCCATAGCCGGGATGGACGGCCTCCGCCCCTGTCGATTTGCAGGCATCGATGATTTTATCAATCACCAGATAGGACTGGTTGGATGGCGCCGGACCAATATGCACGGCTTCGTCGGCCATCTGCACATGCAGGGCATTTTTATCGGCATCGGAATAAACCGCGACCGTGGCAATGCCCATTTTACGGGCTGATTTGATCACGCGGCAGGCAATTTCACCGCGGTTGGCAATCAGGATTTTCTTGAACATATTGTTTGCTCCCAATTTGACGTCGCGGGTTAAAGCGGAATGTTGCCGTGTTTGCGGGCCGGGTTCTTGATGTCCTTGTTGCGCAGCATGCCAAGCGCCTTGCACACACGCCTGCGCGTGCCATGCGGCATGATGACATCGTCAATGAAACCCTTGCGCCCCGCGACAAACGGGTTGGCAAATTTTTCACGGTATTCTTCGGTGCGGGCCTCGATCTTGGCCGGGTCGTTCATATCGGCCCGGAAAATGATTTCCACCGCACCCTTTGGCCCCATCACCGCGATTTCAGCGGTCGGCCAGGCATAGTTGACGTCACCGCGCAGATGTTTGGATGCCATCACGTCATAAGCCCCGCCATAAGCCTTGCGGGTGATGACGGTGACCTTTGGCACCGTCGCCTCGGCATAGGCATAAAGCAGTTTGGCACCGTGCTTGATGATGCCACCATATTCCTGTGCGGTCCCCGGCATGAAGCCCGGCACATCGACAAAGGTGACAATCGGGATGTTATAGGCATCACAGAACCGTACAAACCGCGCGGCCTTTTTCGAGGATGCAATATCAAGGCAACCGGCCAGAACCATCGGCTGATTGGCGACGATGCCAACCGTGCGGCCATCCATGCGCCCCATACCGATAATGATGTTTTTGGCATGATCGGGCTGAATTTCATAAAAGTCGCCTTCATCTACGACCTTTGTGATCAGTTCCTTCATGTCATAGGGCATGTTGGGATTTTCAGGAACCAGCGTATCAAGCGAGAAATCATCGCGCATGATCGGGTCTTCACACAGACGTGCGGGCGGCTTTTCCTTATTGGATAGCGGCAGGAAATCCATGAAACGACGGGTCTGCAACAGCAGATCAACATCGTTTTCAAACGCCAGATCGGCCACACCGGAAATGCTGGTATGGGTCATCGCCCCGCCAAGTTCCTCGTGAGTGACTTCCTCGTGCGTCACGGTCTTGACCACGTCCGGGCCGGTCACGAACATGTATGAACTGTCCTTGACCATGAAAATAAAGTCGGTCATGGCCGGGCTATAGACCGCCCCGCCCGCACACGGCCCCATGATCAGGGAAATTTGCGGGATAACACCGGATGCCTCGACATTGCGCTGGAACACATCGGCATAACCGGCAAGGCTTTCGACACCTTCCTGAATACGCGCACCGCCGGAATCGTTAAGCCCGATCACCGGTGCACCGACCTTCATCGCCTGATCCATGATCTTGCAGATCTTGCGCGCATGCGCGCCCGAAAGCGCACCACCGAACACGGTGAAATCCTGTGAAAAGACAAACACCAGACGGCCATTGATCGTGCCATGCCCGGTGACCACGCCATCGCCCGGAATGCGGTTTTCGGTCATGCCGAAATCAACGCAATCATGTTCGACAAACATGTCCCATTCCTCGAACGAGCCTTCGTCAAGAAGCACATCAAGCCGTTCGCGCGCGGTCAGTTTGCCCTTGGCATGCTGATTGTCGATGCGGCGCTGGCCGCCGCCCATGGCCGCCTCTGCGCGTTTGGCTTCGAGCTTGGCGATAATATCCTGCATATTGCGTGATCCTTATTTTGGGCCGCCCGGAATGCATTCATGACGGTGGTCATGCCGGTGATGCAATCTGAATGATGAATTGAAATAGCATTATTCGGTACTGGAATGCCAATTATTTTTCACAGTCTGGTACAGGAACAAAATGGCCCGCAAAGGCCTGATTTCCCTAACGTCATTGCGATATGTGTGGGCGGGCTGGACTAAAGTCTAGAAGCCGGTCGGGAAATACCGGCATTTCGAACGGTGCGGGCACCAAACGGGTTCTGGCGCGTTAAGGCCTTATGATATCCACCAGAACGGTCCTTTCATGAAGCTGTTTCGCATCCGCCCGCACGAGCCGAAATCCACCGGCGATGATCGCCCTGCGCAATCCTTATGGCGTTATATCTGGCTGATGAGTGGCCGGCACCAGATCGTTGTCTGCCTGATTGCCATATCGGTTGCCGTTCTTGGCATTGTGCCGCTGGAACTGCAACGCAGGCTTGTCGATGATGCGATCAGCAAACAGGACATGTCGCTTCTGACCGTACTGGCGGTGATCTATCTGGCGGTGGTGCTGGTGCAGTCGGCGGCCAAATTCACGCTTCGGATTTACGAAGGCTGGCTCAGTGAAAGTGCGATCCGTCATAACCGCCGCCATCTCAGCCGCCTTTACGCCGAAGACCGCACCGGCAATGGCGAAGGCGAAAACGGCCGGGCGGTTTCGATCATCGGATCAGAAATCGAAAAACTCGGCGGGTTTGTGGGCGATGGCCTTTCGCAGCCGGTCGTCAATGCCGGGATGCTGATTTTCGGGATCGGCTATATGGTCAGTGTCGAGCCGATCATTGGTCTGATCGGCATTCTTGCCCTGATCCCGCAAATCGCATTGGTGCCGGTCATTCAAAAACAGATCAACCGGCTGATTGAAAAGCGCGTGGAAAAAATGCGCGAAGTCAGCGACGAGCTAAGCGAACTCCACCCGGGCGAAGATGACGATCACAAGGAACTTCTGGACCCGATCCATCGCGGCATCAGTTATCTTTATAACAACCGCATGTGGTTTTTCATCCTCAAGTTCGGGATGAAAACCCTGATCAATCTGCTGAATGCCCTTGCACCGCTTTGCGTGCTGGTCGTCGGTGGTTATCTTGCGATCAAGGGCGAAACATCGGTCGGGATTATTGTCGCGTTCATTTCCGGTTTTGACCGGATGTCATCGCCAATGCGCGAATTGCTGTCCTATTACCGGATGGCGGCACAGGCAGCCGTACAACACAGAATGATCGCGAAATGGATGAATTGATCAGGGCAACGAATGTTTATCGCTGCCCGATCAGATCAAGATACCGCCCCGCCGCCAGCAATTCGGCCCGGTGGCGTTCGCGGCGTGCGACGGCCTCGGCGTCGGCCCCCCAATGTTCGATGGAATAGCTTTCATCAAGCTGGGAAACTTCAAACGCCTCTTCGGCACTGATCCGGCCCCGCAGGGTTGCCAGACCGATGATGACCGATCCCGAAACCGTCGTCAGGGTGTGAAGGGCTGTCAGATGGTAATCATCAAGCGCCTCGATCTCGTCCTGAATGCGCAGAAGGGCCTCGTCTTCCTGCGTGATCGGCATGACGCCTTCGGTCACTTTCAGCGAAATACCCAGTTCATGATGCGCCCAGTCAAGTAACGGCTGCCAAGCTTCGGCCTGCTGGCGCACAAGATCATCGGGGAAAGATGCGCGATAGCATAACAGGTCAGACCGGCCAAACCCGGTCAGTTCCGCAATCACCGCAAACCGGTGCGGGCGCACCCGGTCAATCGCGGTCGCGGCCAGTTGCATGATCGGCATCGTGGTCGGCAGAACCTTTTCGCCCTGCGCATCCCATTCGGCCGCAATTTCATGCGCCAGCCGTTCGGCGGGCAATACGAATTCGGCCTTGGACGGTGATTTTACAGGCCTTCCGTCCAGATGAATACGCCAGCCCTGCGCATCTTCGTCGCGCACGGCTTCGGCTTTTTTATAAAAACGGTTGATCGATTTTGTAAGCATGATGGCGATATGCCCAAATCCGTTTCCATGTGCAAGCGATTTGATGGGACCGCCATCTTCAAAGGCGATTATCAAGAATTTCTGTATAATTTTTGGTCAATTTACCCCATTGACCATTTATTAAACAACCGTACTCTCCCCGTAACAGTCCCTTCATATCAGGAAAACCGACAAAAAAGGGATTTGGCACAGGCATTGCTGTGCGATCAGGGGTATCATTCGGTCAATGGGTCGTCAAAAAGACCCGAAACAGGAGGCTTCATTAATGGTGAGACTTAAAGCGCGGCTACTTGGCGCGACCGTCGGCATTGCCGTTGCACTTGGTGCGCAATCCGCGATGGCGCAGATGGCGATCAAATTCACACTCGACTGGAAATTCGAAGGCCCGGCAGCACCCTATGTGCTGGCCAAGAAAAAGGGCTATTTCGACGATGAAGGCCTTGATGTCACGATTGATTCGGGCAACGGATCGGTCGGTTCTATCACGCGCGTTGCCAGCGGCGCCTATGATGTCGGATTTGCCGATATCAACTCGATGCTGGAATTCAATGCATCGAACCCCGACCGTGCGATGAAGTCGATCTTCATGGTCTATGACCGCCCGCCCTTCTCGCTTTTCATGCTGAAGAAAAGCGGCATCACCAAGCCCGAGGACCTGATTGGCAAAACGCTTGGCGCGCCGGTATTTGATGCATCGCGCAAGCTGTTCCCGGCCTTTGCACAGGCAACCGGGCTTAAACTTGACGATGTCAAATGGGAAAGCATGGACCCGCCGCTGCGCGAACCGATGCTGGTGCGTGGTGACGTTGATGCGATCACCGGCCACTATTTCACATCGATCCTGAACCTTCAGGCGCAGGGTATTTCCAAGGACGACCTGACCGTTTTCAAGTATTTCGATTACGGCATGGATTTCTATGGCAACGCGATGATCGCATCGCCCGACATGATGGAAAACCATCCGGAAGAACTGCGTGCGTTCCTGCGTGCGGTCGTCAAGGGATGGCGTGATGCGATTGCCAACCCCGAAGAAGCCATTGCAGCACTTAAGGAAACCGATCCGCTGATTGACCCGGCCCTTGAATTGCAGCGCCTTCAGATGACGATTGACGAAAACGTTGTGACCGAGGTGACGCTTAAAGAAGGCATGGGCCTGATCAAGACCGATCGCATGAACAAGGCGATTGATCAGGTCAGCCTGGCATTTGGCATTGAAAACAAGCCAACCGTTGCGGACATCTTCACCGACATCTTCATGCCCGGCGAAAAAGACCGCATGCTGAAATAATCGGCACGTCAGACAACGCAAACGGGGCCGGGCGAACCGGCCCCGATCCATAAGAAATCACAAATAATGATACGCAGGGGGACTGACTGCCGTGTCGAACAGCTTTGTCGAACTTAACAATGTCCGGCTTCGTTACAGCGAAGGTGACGATCTGGCATTGGAAACAACAAACATGAAGATCAACAAGGGCGAATTTATCGCCGTTGTCGGTCCTTCGGGATGTGGCAAGTCATCGCTGCTGAAACTGGTATCGGGACTGATGCCACCCAGCGAAGGCACGGTTATCGTCGATAACAAGGAGGTTTCCGGGCCGCTTAAAATCGTTGGCATGGCATTCCAGAACCCGACCCTTCTGCCATGGCGCACGACCCTTGATAACGTGCTGCTGCCGATGGAAATCGTCAAACCGCATCGCAACCGCCTGCGCAAGCACCGTGCCGAATACGAAGACCGCGCGCGAAAGCTTCTGGCCAGTGTCGGGCTTGCCGGGCATGAAGACAAATATCCGTGGGAATTGTCGGGCGGGATGCAGCAACGCGCATCGCTTTGCCGGTCGCTGATCCATGAACCCGATCTTCTGATGCTGGACGAGCCGTTCGGCGCGCTTGATGCCTTCACCCGCGAAGAGCTTTGGGACATCCTGCAAAATCTTTGGATGGTGCGGCCCTTTACCGTCATCCTTGTGACGCATGATCTGCGCGAAGCGGCCTATCTGGCCGATACGATCTATGTGATGTCAAAGCGCCCCGGCATGATTCTGGTGCAGCGGGAAAACACCCTGCCCCGCCCGCGGGATCAGGAAACGACATTCACGCAGCCTTTCACCGATCTGGTCCACGAATTGCGCAGTCACATCCGTGACGTGCGCGCGGCATAACGGAAGGCTTTGCATCATGACCAAGAAAAAAGACTTCGCGAAAGCAACACCGTGGCTCAGCGCAATCGGGCTTTTTGTTTTGTGGGAACTGATCGTGCGGATTTTCAATATCCCGGTCTATGTCCTGCCAACACCGTCCGAAAGCATCATGGTCGGCTGGGAATTTCGGGCCGCCATCTGGATGCACGCGCTTCAGACGCTTTATACAACGCTTGCGGGCTTTGCCATTGCGGTTGTGTTTGGCGTCATTCTGGGGGCGCTGGTGGGGTCGAGCAAGGCGGTTTACGACGCGGCCAATCCGCTTCTGGTCGGGTTTAACTCGGTCCCGAAGGTCGCCCTGGTCCCGGTCCTTGTGATGTGGTTTGGCATCGGCACGGTTCCGGCGATCATTACCGCATTCCTGATTTCGTTCTTCCCGATTGTGGTCAATGTGGCGACCGGGCTGGCGACCCTTGAACCCGAATTGCGCGATGTGTTGCGATCCCTTGGCGCGACGCGACGCGATATTCTGGTCAAGGTCGGCTTCCCGCGTGCAATGCCCTATTTCTTTGCATCGCTCAAGGTCGCGATCACGCTGGCCTTTGTCGGTTCGGTGATTTCGGAAACCGTCGCATCGAACCTTGGCGTCGGTTACCTGATGCTGTCGGCATCGTCGAAATTCAACATGCCGCTGGTATTTGCCGGGTTGCTGGTGATCGCGGTGATGGGGATTGCGATGTACGAGCTGTTTAACATCATCGAACGCCGGTCGACCAAATGGGCCAATCGCGGCAATCCTGCGAATTAATAGCTGGCTCCGCTTAGATACGCAAAAGGCCGGGAAAACCCCGGCCTTTTTTATATGCAGACGATTGTATTGACGCCTAGGACAGATGGGTATCAAAGAAGCCCATCGTGCGTTCCCACGCCAGCATTGCGTCCTCGGCGTCGTAACGCCCGCCGGTCGGATTGGCAAAGGCATGATCGGCCTCGTACCAGAAAATCTGATAATCGGTTTTTCCGGCTTCCTTGAGGGATTCCTCAAACCCTTCGACCATCGGCTTGTTGATGCTTTTATCAAGCGTGCCGAAATGCCCCATCAATGGCGCGCTTAGCGTCGAGACCTGTTCGGCGGTCTTTTTGACATTGCCGTAATAGACCACAACCGCATCGACATCGGCGGCAAGCCCGGTATTGAGCGACCAGCCCCCGCCAAAGCACCAGCCAACCGTTCCGACCTTGCCGGTTGAATCCTTGTGATTTTTCAGGAATTTGACGGATTCCTGCAATTTTTCGGTGGCAATCGCCGGATCAACCGCCGACATCAGGGCCTTGGCCCCGTCCGGCGTGGTCGCAGCCGGTTTGCCATACAGATCAACCGCAAGCGCGATATAGCCCTGCTTGGCATATTCGGCGGCAACCGCACGGATCTGATCATTAAGCCCCCACCATTCATGGATCAGAATGACGGTCGGGGCCGGAAGGGTTGCCGGCATGGCAATTTCGGCGGTCATCTTTTCCCCGCCCGGCGTTGTGATCGTCACGGGTTCGAGCATCGATCCGGCGGCATGGGCCAGAATCGGGTCGGCCAGAACGACTGCGAGTGGCAGGGCAACCGCCCCCTTCAGGAACAGACGGCGATCTTCGTCCGTGGCCTTGGGCGGCGGGCCGAGATGGTCGTTTACACCACATCCGTCAAGCGTGCACATATTCAAGCCTCCTCTGTCTTGTTACGATCAGGCGTTTTATCAGGTTGTATTTTACATGATGTTCTTCGCGTCATCATTTCGCAAGATGCGAAGAGTTTGCAAATCACACTCGCGTCATAAATCCCTGTCATTGCAAAGAGTACGCGCCCAAATCCGTTACGGATCAACCCCTTGTATGATCATGTCGGCAATTGTCATCAAAATGCCCCCTTGCCCCGGCCCCGCTTGCCTGCTTTAACAAGCCGACTGCAATCGTGCTGCAATTCATCCCGAGGAAATCATGCGTACTATCGAAACGGTTCTTTTTGATCTGGGCGGCGTTCTGGTCGATTGGGACCCGCGGCATCTGTATCGCAAGATTTTCAACGACCCGGCCGAAATGGAACGCTTCCTGACCGAGATATGTCATCCGCACTGGAATTTCCTGCATGACAAGGGTGCGCTTCGCTTTGCCAAATCAATCCCCGATCTTCAGCATCGCTATCCGGAATATCATGATCAGATCGCGGCATGGATGGACCGCTGGCCGGAAATGATGAAGGGGTCGATTGACCGCACCGTTCATATTCTTGAAGAACTGAAATCGCGCGGCAATGTGCGTTTGTTTGCCCTGACCAACTGGTCGGCGGATACTTGGCCACATGCGATTGAACGGTTCGGTTTCCTAAGCCATTTCGAAGGCATTCTGGTATCGGGTCAGGAAAAACTGGCCAAGCCCGACCCACAGATTTTCGATCTGACGGCAGCACGTTTCAAACTTGATCCGCGCGAAACCCTGTTTATCGATGACAGCGAAAAGAACATTCAGCAGGCGCGCGAAATGGGCTTTGCCACCCACTGGTTCCGCGATCCGATCCGCCTGCGCCGCGATTTGATGGAATATGGCCTGCTTTAAAATCAGTCAGTGCCGCTTGGCCGTCAGGTAATTGGCAAAGCACTGTTCGAAAACATATTTCCAGCCGCTTTCATACCCGTCGCGGACCATCGGGGCGATTTCACCCAGATTTTTCCAGTCCCAGTGTTTGAGCCGGATCACGCAACGGCCAAAGGCATTCTGCTCGAACGTGACGCTGATGCGGGTATAGGCCCCCTCTTCCCAGCCGGGATGCCAGGTAAAGGCAATATGCTCGCCCGCCTGCCAGATATCGACAGTCCCCCAGACCACAGGGTCGCGGCCCTTGGCATGTTCAACGATCCTGCCACCAAGCCCGGGATTCATCTCGACCGATTTGCAGTTTTCGCGCGCCAGTGAATGGCTGTCGGTCGGCCACCAGTTGCCAAAACCGTTGGTGAATGCCTCGAACGCATATTCGGGCTCGACCGGGACGGTAATTTCGACCCGGATCGGCTTTAAATCGTCGTCTTTGTGATCGGCTTCAGGCAGCATCACGGCCAGTTCCCCACATGGTTTCCAGCAATCCGGGCAACTGATCGAAATGATCAATCACGGCATGCGCCCCGGACTTGTTGAGCGTTTCAACATCGTGATATCCCCAACTGACGCCAATGGCCAGCATTCCGGCCGCCCGACCCATTTCAATGTCATAGGCCGTATCACCAATGATCACCGCATTGGGCGCATCGACACCGGTTTCATCCATCGCCGCATGCAACATCGATGGATGGGGCTTGGATGGATGATTGTCGCAGGTCTGAAGGGTAACAAACCGTCCTTCAAGCGCGTTGCGCGCCAGAACCGCATCAAGCCCGCGGCGCGCCTTGCCCGTCGCAACGCCCAAAAGCCAGTTGCGTGTGTCAAGCTCGGCCAGCATTTCGCGCACACCGGGGAAAAGCGGTTCATAGAAATCCGGGGTCTGGCGCAATTCAAGGAATGCCGCCTTATAGGCCGCGGTAACGCCTTCGATAATCGCGTCATCAAGCATGCCCGGTGCGGCAAGCTTGCGGATCGCTTCAGGCAGGCTCAGACCGATGATGGTACGTGTCTTTTCAAGGCCGGGGCAATCAAGGTCATGTTCAGCAAAGGCATGATCCATGCAATGCGCAATCGCATGCTGGCTATCGACCAGGGTGCCGTCACAATCAAATACCACAAGCCTGAGCGGATCATTCGCCATCAAAAGTCATCCAGTTCTGTTTATATCGGGCCGGAGATTATTCCAAACTTCGCCAAAGATCGAGTCTCTAGCCAATGCAATGCGGACGCATTTTTTGCTATGCGGCAAGCAATGGAAACCACTGGTGAATTTCATCCCGCTTCCGAACACCCCAAGGTAGGGATACGATAAGAGGGTTGGCACGCGAACTGCGGAGGCAAATATGCTCACGCTTCGGGACTGCATCGATTTCAGCGATCTGCGCGAAGAAGAAATTCTCGCGATTGCCGAGTGTGAACACATCCCCCTTCTTACCGCCCTTGAGGAAGGCGAAAGCATGGTGCACACACCACGTGGCCGCAAACGGATCGCGGTCATGATCAAAAGCCAGGCCGAAATCTGCGAACGCACGGGAAACACGGTTCACGCCCAGCATTTACGCCGGGTTCACGATGCGTTTGTTAACCGTTTCGGTAAAATGGTCGCGCGCCTGTAACCAAACCATTTGTCATCAACACCGTTGACAGGGACGAAAAAGCCGACGCACTGCGTCGGCTTTTCGCGTTTGGGAAAGCTTTTTCGAACACCTATCTTTTGCGTGTTCTCGACGGTTTCGGCTTTGGCTTTACTTCCCTTTCCCGGTGGATTTCCGGGGTCAGGAATTTGGTCGGCGTTTTCGGATCGAAATTCAGCGCCTTGATGGTTGCGCTGAAATGTTCGGGCACGGGGGCCTCGATCACGACCCGATGGCCGGTCACCGGATGGGGAAAATCAATCGCACGCGCATGCAGATGCATCTGGTTTGACAGACCATCCATAAATGCTTTGGCCCCGCCATATTTACCATCACCAAGGATCGGGCATTCCATCGCTTGGCAATGGGCGCGCAACTGGTGGGTACGACCGGTCAGTGGCGACAGGGCAAGCCACGCCGCACGACGTCCGGCTCGGGCAAGCTGACGATAAATCGTCTGGGCCGATTTGCCCTCTTTCTCGTCGATCATCATCTTTTCGCCGCCCTTGCCGCCATGTTTGGCAAGCGGCGCATCAATCAGGCCTTCGCGTTCGTCGGGTGCGCCGGTAACAATCGCCCAATAAAGTTTGCGCGTGGTTTTATCCTTGAACGCCTTGGTCAGGGCATTGGCCGCCGATGCCGAACGTGCCAGCAACAGGACGCCACTGGTGTCCTTGTCAAGACGGTGAACAAGCTTCGGGCGTTCCTTGCTATCAAGTTTCAGCGCATCCAGCATGCCATCGACATGCAGGTCGGTATTGGTCCCGCCCTGCACCGCAAGCCCCGCGGGCTTGTTGATCGCAAGAACCACCTCGTCATAGAAAATGACGGAATCGCGCAGCGCCTGAAGCTCTTCCTCGGTCGCATCCGACTTGGACGGGCCTGATTTCACATGCTGTGCCGCGTTGGCTGCATCGTAATTGCCTTCGGCCCACGGCCCCAGTCCGCCACCCGACATGACCGGTGCGGGTGGAACACGGACTTCCTGACCGGGCTCAAGCCGCTGATTGGCCTTGGCACGTTTGCCATCCACACGGATCTGGCCGCCACGCAGCAGCTTCTGAACCTGCCCAAAGGTAAATTCCGGGCAGTTCCGCTTGAACCAGCGATCAAGCCGCATTTCGGCTTCGTCATTCTTAACCTTGCGCAGAGTGACACCACTCATTGCAGAACTCCCCTTACCAGCGCGATTGCGCCGAACAATGCTGCGATGCCAACGCAGACCGAAACAGCAACATAAAGCCCCGAAAGACCAAGGTTGCCGCGTTCATATAAGGTCGCGACATCGAGCGAAAAAGTAGAAAACGTTGTAAACGCCCCCAAAAAGCCGGTCACAAGGAAGGCCCGCATTTCAGGACTGAGCGATAGCTTGACCGCCGAAAGCTCGATCAGAAGCCCCATGACAAAAGACCCGACGATATTGACCGTCAACGTCCCCCAGGGAAAACCGTGACCAAGCGTCGCTCCCATAAAGGCCGAAACACCATATCGGGCAACCGCCCCGATAGCTCCGCCCAATGCGATGGATGCGATAAACAACGGTGAAAATTGCATGGCGCGGAACCTAGTCTTTCGGTTTTGAAAAGTCACGTGTGAAAACATCATAGGCGGGTCGCATGTGATAACCATCTGATTTCCAGATATCACAAGTTATCTTCTTGCCAGAAAACCTATTTCGCTTTTATTAGTTTTCCCTACTTAAAATTGAGGGGGGACGGAAATGAAATTAAAACAGGCAAAGTTGCTACTCATCGCCGGACTGACACTAACGCTCGGAGCTTGTTCGAGCAAATACCGTGTGGATAACCACGAAGTAATGACCACCGTGCCGCCCGGCAGTTCATATTACGTCATGTTGCCGAAAGATGGCATTTACGGAGCAACAAACTACAACAATTCCGGTCAGATGCTGGTTCAAGTTGTTCGCAACAAACTAAGCCCCTTCAGCAGCAAGATTATCTCAGCCTCTACAGTAGAAGCTCGTGAAACCGCGTTTGCAAACGCGGCAAAAGATGACCTTGATTATTTGATCGAACCGGAAATTTTGCATTGGGAAGATCGTGCAACGGAATGGTCAGGACGCCCGGATCGTATTACAATAAAATATCAGGCCTTTGATGTGCGAACACAGGCTATGCTTCTGACAACCACCAGAAGCGCTAGCAGCAAATGGGCATCCTTAGGTGGTGATCATCCACAGGACCTTTTGCCAGTTCCTACCGAGGAATTTGTGGCAGCTTTGCTCGGAAAAGCGACCAATATCGAAAAGTAATCCAAAGATTTAAAGGCTCGCACCATTTGATCTGGAGTGAGCCTTTTCGTCTTTGTCGCGCTTATCATACTCAGTTCTTCGGCGCTGCCTGCTGACCGATCAGGGCAACGGTTGCCGCCATCCATGATTTCAGACGTTTTTCATTCTGGCCGAAATCGTCATTGCCATAAACCGACCGGGAATAGGCAAAGACACGACTGCCCCCCTGTTCGCTGGGGATGACTTTAACATCAACCCAGTCGGGAAAACGGAATATTGGTGTCCGGGCAAGGAAACGCAGTTCAAGCGACAGGCCATCGCCTTCAACCAGTTTCATGCCCAGCTCGCCCGCCGTTGCCTGCAAGGCGGTTGCAACGGTATCGGGTGCGGCGTCAAATGCCGGGCTTTGGGCATTCCGATGCGTCGATGGACATGCTTCAAGCGGACAGATCAGGAAATAGGTCGGCGACTTTGGCAGCTCGATATCCGGGCCCAGGCTGATATCCGCCGGTTCTCCTGCGACCAGCATACTATCGAGCAATCCGCTAAAACGGATCACCGCAAAAGTCAGCCCGCCAACAAACAGAAGCCATGCAAGTACAATCGCCAAGCGTTTCACAAAAATTCCCCGTTCCCGTTTTGTGAGACCTGCTCTAACGCAGGACTCCCTAAATACCGGTTAATTGTTGTAATTCGTCAAGTTAACAAATGCAAAAAAGCCCGAACGAGATACTCGTTCGGGCTTTATCTGGAAACCAGCAAGCCACATCGGGGGGGGGGGGAATGGGTGCGACTATCGATTTCCGCGGGCAACAGGCAGTGCGTTATGCCGCCTTCGGAAGCGGTGCGGCAGCAACATTGGCAATCGCGCGTTCCATGGCTTCCTCGGCATTTACCGCGAAACCGGATGCATCAATAACATCAACATCGGAAATACCGACAAAACCAAGAACCTGTTTCAGATACGGGGTTGCGAAGTCCGCCGGGCTGTTGACCGGAACGCCACCGGTGGCAACAACGATATAGGCTTTCTTGCCTTCAAGCAGGCCTTTCGGGCCGTTTTCGGTATAGTTGAAAGTCACGCCGACACGGGCGATCAGGTCAACCCATGCCTTAAGGGTCGACGGAACCGAGAAGTTATACATCGGCGCACCGATGACAACGACATCGGATGCCTGAAGTTCGGCAACCAGTTTGTCGGAAACGGCGATCACGTCTTTCTGTGCGCCGGAACGGTTTTCAGCCGGGGTATAGAACGCGCCGACAATCTCGCCGGTCAGGGCCGGGATCGATTTATCGTTCAGGTCACGTTCAACAACGTTGGCAGCCGGGGTTGCGGCAACAATGCGTTCGATCAGCTTGGATGCGATCTGGCGCGAATTGGAATTTTCGCCGTTAACCGAGGCATTGATATGCAGGATCGAAGTCATGTGAATTCTCCAAGTCCGGGTTTGTTTCTGTTGCCCTGACTTTAACAGTTTCCATGACGATGATTATCTGATGTCTTTTCACCAGATTGTTGACCAAAAGAGAACAAAACACCTGCCGGTTAGTCTTCACCGCGCTGCTTTTGACGTTCACGGCGCAATTTGTCGAAATATTCGACCCGCTTTTTCAAATCACGTTCAAAACCGCGTTCGACCGGTTCATAAAAACTCTGACGGCGCATGCCGTCGGGAAAATAATTCTGCCCGGAAAAACCGTCTTCCTGATCATGGTCATAGGCATAGCCGGTGCCATAACCGATATCCTTCATCAGCTTGGTCGGGGCATTGAGGATATGGGCCGGCGGCATCAGCGACCCGGTATCGCGCGCGACCTTCAATGACCGTTTATAGGCGGCATAACCGGCATTCGATTTAGGCGCCAGCGCCAGATAGATCACCGCCTGTGCCAGCGCCAGTTCACCTTCCGGGCTTCCGAGGCGCTCATAAGCTTCCCACGCCCCCACGCAAATCTGCTGCGCCTGCGGATCGGCAAGTCCGATATCCTCGACCGCCATGCGGGTGATGCGGCGCGCAACAAATTTCGGGTCCTCGCCCCCGGCCAGCATGCGGTTAAACCAGTACAGGGCCGCATCCGGGTCCGACCCGCGCACCGATTTATGCAGGGCACTGATCAGGTTGTAATGACTGTCATCCCCCTTGTCATAAAGCGGCATGCGCTTTTGCACGGTGCGCGACAGTTCGGCAACGCCAAGCGGTCCATCATCACTGGGCGGCAGCAAAAACAGTTCTTCGGCAAGGTTCAGCAAATAGCGCCCGTCACCATCGGCCATGGCACGCAGCGTGACCCGTGCCTCGGGTGACAGGGGCAACTCGAACCCCATTTCCTTTTCCGCCCGCACCAGAAGTTCTTCAAGGCCCTGATCATCCAACCGTTTAAGCACCAGCACCTGACAGCGCGACAGCAATGCCGCGTTCAGTTCGAACGACGGGTTTTCGGTTGTCGCCCCGATCAGGGAAATGGTGCCGTCTTCAACGAATGGCAGGAAGCTGTCCTGCTGGGCCTTGTTGAAACGATGGATTTCGTCGATGAATAACAGGGTCGACGCCCCGGTTGCCCGCCGCCCGCGTGCCCGGTCAAACACCTTGCGCAGGTCGGCAACCCCGGAAAAGATCGCCGATAGCGGCTCAAACGCCATATCGGCAACATCGGCCATCAGGCGGGCCAGAGTTGTCTTGCCACAGCCGGGCGGCCCCCAAAGAATCACCGATGGCACCCGCCCGGTATTGATCATCCGCGTGATCGGCCCGTCATCCCCAAACAGGTGCCCCTGCCCGACGACTTCATCCAGCTTTGCCGGACGCAGCCTGTCGGCCAAGGGCCGGGATGCCTGACTTTCAAACAGTGATACCATGTGGGGCCTTTGATCCTTGGTAAGCGTTGCGGCGGCCGGTTACAGCGTGAATTCAGCGGTCAGAACCTTGCCATCGCGTTTGACCGCAATCGACCACTCACGGGCGCGTTCGCCAGCCTTCACAACTTCCTTCAGGCGGGCGACCGTGTCAATCGGCACCCCATTGACCTCGACGATATAATCGCCGGGCTGGATGCGCGCGCGCCGCGCAAGGCTATCGCGTTTTACAGCAAGGACGACCACACCGTTGCTTAGCGTATCGATGCCGATTTCATCGGCAAGTGCCGGGTTCACATTGGCGATTTTCGATCCGCTGAACGGATTGCGGCCTTCGACCTCGGTTTCTTCGCGCGCCGGCAGTTCCGGGGCGACTTCAAGCGGCATCCGAAGCATCACTTCCTGCCCCTTGCGCAGCACGGAAAGTTCTGCATCGTGATCAAGCTCCAGCGTCGCGATACGGAATTTAAGCTCGTTCGGGTTATCGACCGGCAGACCGTTCACCGCAATCACGACGTCACCGGGCAGAAGCCCGCCCCGATTGGCCGGGCTGCCCTGGCGTACTTCGTTGATCAGAACACCGTGCGGACGATCCAGATCAAGCGACGATGCCAGATCGGCGGTCACCGACTGCCCGGCTGCTCCCAGCCACGGGCGACGCAAATCGCCACTGATCAGGCCGCGCATCACCACCTTGACCATATTGACGGGAACGGCAAAACCAATGCCGTTCGACCCGCCCGATTTGGTAAAGATTGCCGAATTTACCCCGATCAGCTTGCCATCAATATCGACAAGCGCCCCGCCGGAATTTCCCGGGTTGATCGCGGCATCGGTCTGGATAAAGGATTGGTAATCCTGCCCCGTAACACCGGCACGTGCCAATGCGGAAACAATGCCGCTGGTGACGGTCTGCCCGACCCCGAACGGGTTGCCGATGGCAAGGACCAGATCACCGACTTCGACCGCGTCGGAGTCGCCAAGGGTAATCGCCGGCAATTCATCCTTCACATCGCGCAGGCGCAGAACGGCAAGGTCGGTGCGTTCGTCCGAACCAACCAGTTCGGCATCGAATTCACGATTGTCATGCAGGACGACGCGAATTTCGCTGGCCCCTTCGATCACGTGATGATTGGTCACGATTGTGCCATCCGACGAGACAATCACCCCGGAACCAAGTGACCGCTCCACCCGTTGGCGCGGTGCGCCGAATGCCCCGCCGAAACGGTCACCAAAGAACTGGCGAAAGAACGGATCGTTGAAAAACGGGCTGCGCTGCTGGGTGGTGACGACCTTTTTGGTATAGATATTGACCACGGCCGGGGCGGTTTGCTTCACCAGCGGCGACAGGGACATCTTTATTTCGGTCTGGCTTTCGGGCAGGCGCCGATCCTGTGCCGAGGCCAACCCAATCTGGCCAAACATGGCCCCCGATACAATCATGATCCCGGTCATGACGGTCGCAATCAATCGTGCCTGCACGTCGAACTCTCTCTTTTCTTCATAAAGCCAGCGCATCTATCCCTTGATAGAACAAAATCGGCCGTATCAAGGGATACATGCCCCGATCAGGGCGGAAAACAGTCTGGTCGGGTTCTAGATCCCCGACAGAAATTAGGGTGATCAGGATTTGCGCGCAACCTTGGCGGAAATATGATGAATTTCGAAATATTTCCAATGCGCGATAATGACAAAAGAAAACGGGCGGTACCATTGGCACCGCCCGTTTCTATCTTAAAGGCCGAAACGTTGCTTATTCAGCAGACGCTTCTTCGCCTTCGCCCTCTGCTTCAAGGCGAGCACGGTCTTCCGCGCCTTTTGCTTCCGGGTTGCGATCAACGAGTTCGATCACAGCAACCGGAGCAGCATCGCCATAACGGAAGCCAGCCTTGAGAACGCGGGTGTAACCACCCGAACGCTCTTTGTAGCGATCAGCAATTTCGCCGAACAGCTTGGCAACGACTTTCTCGTCACGCAGGATCGAAATGGCCTGACGGCGTGCATGCAGGTCGCCCCGCTTGCCCAGCGTAATCAGTTTTTCGACATACGGGCGAAGATCCTTGGCCTTCGGAAGAGTGGTTTTGATCTGCTCGTGGGTGAGCAGCGAAACCGCCATGTTAGAGAACATCGCCTTACGATGGGACGACGTACGATTAAGCTTACGGCCTTGCATACCGTGACGCATAGGAACTCTCCTTATTGCCTTGGCTTCGCTCACGAAACCGATTGTGATACCGCGCCGCCACCCTGATTAAATCAGGTCATGCACGTGCGGTTTTGGGCACCAGCCCGCCAGAAATTCCGAAAACCGGGTTTCTGGTTGGGGCAGAACGCCTGCCCCGGCAGTCCAAAGTACCGACCCGAAGGCCGAAGATCCGTTCTTAGAACGGGTCTTCGAACTTGCGAGCGAGTTCTTCGATATTTTCCGGCGGCCAACCGCCGACTTCCATACCAAGATGCAGACCCATCTGAGCCAGAACATCCTTGATTTCGTTCAGCGACTTACGACCGAAGTTCGGCGTACGAAGCATTTCTGCTTCGGTTTTCTGAACCAGATCACCGATATAGATGATGTTGTCGTTCTTGAGGCAGTTTGCCGAACGGACCGACAGCTCGAGCTCGTCGACCTTGCGCAGCAGATTGCGGTTGAACGGCAGTTCGTCTTCTTTCTTCTCTTCGACAACCGCTTCCGGCTCGTCGAAGTTGACGAACAGCGACAGCTGGTCCTGAAGGATACGGGCAGCAAGTGCCATTGCATCTTCCGGGGTGACCGAGCCGTTGGTTTCAACGGTCAGCGACAGCTTGTCATAATCGGTATCCTGACCAACACGGGTGTTTTCCACCTTGTAGGCCACTTTACGGATCGGGCTGAAGATTGCATCAATCGGAATAAGACCGATCGGCGCATCCGACGAACGATGCGAGGTCGCAGCAACATAGCCTTTACCGTTATCAACGGTGAATTCGATGTTCAGCGTCGCACCATCATCAAGATGGCACAGCTCGAGATCCGGGTTAAGGATTTCGATGTCGGCACCGGTTTCGATCTGACCCGCGGTGACAGCACCCGGACCGGTCGCTTTAAGCGCCATTTTCTTCGGACCTTCGGCATGCATGCGCACACCCATGGTCTTGATATTCAGGATGATGTCGGTGACATCTTCACGCACGCCCGGGATCGACGAAAATTCGTGCAATACACCGTCGATCTGGATCGCAGTAACCGCCGAACCCTGGAGCGACGACAGCAGAATGCGACGCAGCGCGTTACCCAGAGTCTGACCAAAACCGCGCTCCAGCGGTTCCGCCACGATCGTACCGATGCGGCTGGCATCCGTACCCGGAGTAACATCAAGCTTGGTCGGCTTAATCAGTTCCTGCCAGTTCTTTTGAATCACGAGACCCACCTTCGCAACTGGAGCCTATGGTAAGGGGGGCACAAAATTGGCCCCCGCGAGAAACGCGAAGAGGCCCGGTCGCCCGGGCCCAAACGCGGGGTCGTCCGCAGATCGGCGCGATTAGACGCGACGACGTTTACGCGGACGGCAACCGTTGTGCGGAATCGGCGTTACGTCTTTGATCGACGTAATGGTGAAACCAACCGCCTGCAGCGCACGAAGAGCAGATTCACGTCCCGAACCCGGGCCTTTAACCTGAACTTCAAGGGTTTTCATGCCGTGTTCAGCAGCTTTTTTACCTGCATCTTCAGCAGCAATCTGTGCAGCATACGGGGTCGATTTACGCGAACCGCGGAAACCCATACCACCAGCGGTCGACCAGGAAATAGTGTTACCCTGAACGTCGGTGATGGTGATCATGGTGTTGTTGAAGGTCGCGTTTACGTGCGCGATACCGTTCGTAATGTTCTTCCGCTCGCGGCGACGCACGCGAGTCTGAGGAGCTTTTGCCATTGTCTGTCCCCTACCTTACTTCTTCTTGCCAGCGATCGGCTTAGCCGGGCCCTTGCGGGTGCGGGCGTTGGTGTGGGTACGCTGACCGCGTACCGGGAGACCGCGACGATGACGCAGACCGCGATAGCAGCCCAGGTCCATCAGACGTTTAATGTTCATTGCGGTTTCACGACGAAGGTCGCCTTCGACGGTGTAATCAGCGTCGATGACTTCACGCACCTTGAGAACCTGGTCATCAGAGAGCTGATGAACGCGGGTTGCTGCTTCGATGCCAACCTTTGCGCAAATTTCTTTAGCTTTCGCCGGGCCAATGCCGGTGATGTAGGTAAGCGCAATCACGACACGCTTAGCGGTCGGGATGTTTACGCCAGCAATACGAGCCACTGTGTGAGACTCCTGTTTCCTGTTAACAAACCCTGCGGCAGATCCGGTAGGACGGGGCGCTGCAAAAGCGGGCCAGCAATACTGCCAACCCGCCAGCAAAAAAATGCCCTGCCCGGGAAATTACCCCAGGATGGCTTCTATCTCGCGCGTAACTTCGTCGATTTCGGCCATCCCGTCAACTGTTTTCAGCTTACCGGCATTCTCATAGTAGGGAATGATCGGTGCTGTCTGCTTGTGATAAGCTTCCAGTCGCGATGTGACCGTCTCGGCATTGTCATCCGCACGGCGTTTGAATTCGGTGCTGCCACATACGTCGCACACACCGTCCTGCTTGGGTTTCTGGAACTCGTCATGGTATCCCTGCCCGCATTTCGCGCAGGTGTAGCGACCAACGATACGCGCCACAAGGGCGGCATCGTCAACCCGCAACTCGATCACATAATCAAGTGCCAGTCCCTTGGTTTCCAGCATCACATCCAGGGCATGTGCCTGGGCTGTGGTGCGCGGAAAACCATCCAGAATGAAACCGTTCTTGGTATCGTCCTGGTCAAGTCGTTCGGAAATCAGACCGATCATCAGATCGTCGGAGACGAGCTTGCCCGCATCCATGACTTCCTTTGCCTTCTGCCCCAGCTCGGTACCGGCGGCGACCGCTGCGCGCAGCATGTCACCGGTCGAAAGCTGAATCATGCCGCGTCCGGTTTCAAGACGCTTTGCCTGGGTCCCTTTGCCAGCACCCGGAGGGCCAAGAAGGATAATGTTCATTGTCGTCCCCCTGACGGTCTTGGTGGCGCCGCCTTAGCGGCGGCGTCCACGCAATTTGGATTTCTTGATCAGGCCTTCATACTGGTGAGCCAGCATATGCGACTGGATCTGTGCTACGGTATCCATGGTTACCGTGACAACGATCAGCAAGCTAGTCCCACCAAAGTAGAACGGCACAGACCATTCGGCGATCAGCAGTTCCGGCAGGATACAGACGAATGCCAGATAAGCCGCACCGATGACCGTCAGACGGGTCAGGATGAAATCCAGATAGTTGGCGGTATTCTTGCCCGGACGGATGCCCGGAATGAAGCCGCCATGTTTTTTCAGGTTGTCTGCCGTATCTTCCGGGTTGAAAACAACCGCGGTGTAGAAGAAGGCAAAGAAGACGATAAGCGCGATATACAGACCGATATAAAGCGGCTGGCCACGGCCAAGCAGTGCCGTCACGGTGCTGAGCCACACAGGCGCATCCGCACCGGCAGTGAACTGTGCAACCGAAAGCGGCATCAGCAGAAGCGAGCTTGCAAAGATCGGCGGAATAACGCCGGCCGTGTTGATCTTGAGCGGCAGATGCGAGCTCTGACCTTCCATGACCTTCATGCCGACCTGGCGTTTCGGGTACTGGATCAGAACACGGCGCTGCGCACGTTCCACGAACACGATGAAGGCAATGACAGCAACAGCCAGAACGAGGATCGCAACGATCACCAGTGCCGAAATCGCACCGGTACGGCCCAGTTCAAGGGTGCCCGCAATCGCGGCCGGAAGGCCCGCAACAATGCCGGTAAAGATGATAAGCGAAATGCCGTTACCGATACCGCGCTGGGTGATCTGTTCGCCCAGCCACATCAGGAACATGGTGCCGCCAACAAGCGTCACGACCGCGGTAAAGCGGAAGAACATGCCCGGATCATGAACCGCAGAGCCGGTTGAACCGCTCATGCTTTCAAGACCAACAGCAATGCCCCACGCCTGGATCGTGGCGATCAGAACGGTCAGATAACGGGTATATTGATTAATCTTTTTACGCCCCTGCTCGCCCTCTTTTTTCATAGCCTCAAGGCTTGGCGAAACAGTGGTCATCAGCTGAATGATGATCGAGGCAGAGATATAAGGCATGATGTTCAGCGCGAAGATGGTCATACGCCCAAGCGCACCACCAGCAAACATGTCAAACATGCCCAGGACGCCACCAGCATTCTGCTGGAAAATATCAGCAAGAATGGACGGGTCAACGCCGGGAATAGGAATATAGGTTCCCAGACGGTAAACTATAAGCGCGCCCAAAGTGAACCAGATACGCTTTTTAAGCTCGGTTGCCTTAGAAAAAGACGACCAGTTCAGGTTCGCGGCAAGCTGCTCGGCGGCCGATGCCATGCACTCATCTCCCAATACGCTAAAACTGGAGGGTCCGGTCCCGTAATCTTGGGAACCGGACCCTCACGTAGTCATAGAGGCTTATTCTGCGGTTTCTGCTGCGACGACCGGAGCAAGAACCTTGACCGAACCACCAGCTTTCTCGACGGCTTCGATAGCCGACTTGGAAGCACCGGTAACTTCGATGTTCAGTTTCGCTTTCAGTTCGCCTTTGGCGAGCAGACGCAGACCGTCTTTCTGCGGACGGGCCAGGCCTTTTTCGACCAGAACTTCGATGGTGACATTCGCACCTTCTTCAAGAACACCGTTATCAACGGCGGTCTGAAGGGTACCAAGGTTCACAACACCGAACAGTTTCCGGAACGGATTTTTAAAGCCGCGCTTCGGAAGACGACGGTAGATTGGCATCTGCCCGCCTTCGAAGCCATTGATCGCTACACCGGAACGGGAAGTCTGACCCTTCTGACCTGCGCCAGAAGTTTTGCCTTTACCCGAACCGATACCGCGACCGACGCGGGTGCGCGCCTTGCGGGCACCCGGGTTATCGGCAAGTTCGTTGAGTTTCATTAATCAACACCTTTTCGATCTGGGGGCCAATCAGGCCTCGTCCACGCGGACGAGGTGCTTGACCTTGGCGATCATACCGCGAACAGCCGGAGTATCTTCCAGCTCACGAGTCCGGTGCAGTTTGTTCAGGCCAAGACCCACAAGGGTCTGGCGCTGATCAGCCGGACGTCCGATCGGCGAACCCGTCTGGGTAACGCGTACGGTCGCTTTTTTCTTAGCAGCCATATCGAATTACTCCTTTTCGAGAACGGCGGCCGCAGCCGAACCGCTATCGCGACGGGCAACGATCTCGCCAACCTTCAGGCCGCGTTTTGCAGCGACCTGACGCGGTGAAGCGCCGTTGACCAGAGCGTCAAGAGTTGCACGGATAACGTTGTGCGGGTTGTTCGAACCGGTGCATTTGGACACGACGTCCTGAACACCCATGGTTTCGAAAACTGCGCGCATCGCACCGCCAGCAATGATACCGGTACCAGCCGGAGCAGAACGGAGAATAACCCGACCTGCACCAAAGTGGCCCTGCACATCGTGGTGAAGGGTACGGCCTTCACGCAACGGAACGCGGATCATGTTGCGCTTGGCTGCTTCGGTAGCCTTGCGGATCGCTTCCGGAACTTCACGGGCTTTACCCGTGCCGTATCCGACGCGACCGCGCTGGTCACCGACGACAACCATTGCGGAGAAAGCAAAGCGACGGCCGCCCTTAACGACTTTCGCGACGCGGTTGATACCAACCAGCTTGTCGACGAGTTCGTTTTCTTCACGGGCTTTCGGCGCCTGCTGCTGCTGTTGTGTATTCTGATTACGTGCCATGGTCGTGCTCCTTAGAAGTCCAGACCGCCCTCACGGGCGGCATCGGCCAGAGCTTTCACCCGGCCATGGAACAAATACCCGCCACGATCGAATACGACCGTTTTCACACCAGCGGCAACGGCACGTTCGGCAATAGCTTTACCGACCAGCACAGCTGCTTCGGCATTGCTGCCTTTGCCACCGAGATCTTTCTCGGCCGACGATGCGCAGGCAAGGGTCTTGCCTGCCAGATCGTCGATGATCTGTGCATAGATATGCGCGTTGGAACGGTGCACGCTGAGGCGCGGGCGACCGGCCGCTTTCTGGCGGATCGCAAAACGAACGCGGCGTTTGCGGCGCTCGAAGAGGTTTCTCGCGTTTTTCATCGTGCCAGTCCTTACTTCTTCTTGCCTTCTTTGCGCAAGATATACTCGCCTTCGTAACGGACACCTTTGCCTTTGTAAGGCTCCGGACCGCGCCAGCCGCGTGCATTTGCAGCGAACTGACCAACGAGCTGTTTATCTGCGCCAGAGATGGCGATAAGGGTCGGCTTTTCTGCGACGACGTTAAGACCCGCGGGGATCTCCATTTCCACGTCATGAGAGAAGCCAAGCTGCAGAACCAGTTTATTGCCCTGGACCTGCGCACGGTAACCAACACCGGTGATTTCCAGTTTCTTGGTGAAGCCGTCCGAAACCCCGGTTACGAGGTTTGCGATATTGGCACGGGTGGTACCCCAAAGGGCACGTGCGCGCTTGCTATCGTTGGCCGGTTTCACGGTGATCTGGTTGTCATCCTGTGAAACAGTTACGTCCGAGGTCAGCGGCAGACGAAGCTCACCGAGCTTGCCTTTTGCACTGATCTGTTCTTCGGTCAGGGTGATGGTAACGCCGTTAGGCACGACCACCGGGTTTTTTCCTACTCGCGACATCGTTGGCCCTCCTTAGAATACCTTGCAGAGGATTTCGCCGCCGACATTCTGCTCGCGAGCCTCCTGATCCGACAGAACCCCTTTCGGAGTGGACAGGACTGCGATGCCCAGGCCGTTGTAAACTTTCGGAAGATCTTTGATCTTCGAATAGACACGACGACCAGGGGTCGAGACGCGGTCGATCTGCTTAATCACGCCTTCGCCCTCAAAATATTTGAGTTCGATGTTGATTTCGCTGACGCCCTTGCGAATTTCATTAATGCTGTAACCGCGGATATAACCTTCGCGCTGGAGAACATCCAGCACACCGGTACGCAGTTTTGAAGCCGGCGAAGCAACGCTGGATTTACCAACGCGCTGACCGTTGCGGATACGCGTGAGCATATCGCCTACGGGATCAGTCATCGACATGTGATGTCCTCCTTACCAGCTCGACTTCACCATGCCCGGGATCTGACCACGCGAAGCAAGTTCACGAAGGGCGATACGGGACAGGCGGAATTTGCGATACACACCGCGCGGACGACCGGAAACCTGGCAGCGAATACGCTGACGGATACGGGCCGAGTTGCGTGGCAGCTGGGCGAGTTTGATCACAGCCGCGATACGATCCTCAGGGGACGTCTCGCGGTTGCTGATGACCGCTTTAAGGGCGGCACGCTTGGCAGCATGCTGCTTAGCCAGGCGCTCACGTTTAAGTTCGCGCTGAACGGCGCTTTTCTTGGCCATGGGCCAACCTCCAGTTAGTTTCCGAACGGAAGATCAAAGCCCTTGAGAAGGGCGAGAGCTTCGGCGTCGGACTTTGCCGTGGTGCAAATGATGATGTCCATCCCGCGAACCGAGTTGACTTTGTCGTACTCGACTTCAGGAAAGACGAACTGTTCCTTGAGGCCCATGGCAAAGTTGCCACGACCATCGAAGGATTTTTTGTTCAGGCCGCGGAAGTCACGAACGCGCGGAAGCGCGACAGTGACCAGACGGTCCAGGAACTCGTACATACGGTCGCGACGCAGGGTCACTTTACAACCGATGTTCATGCCTTCACGAAGCTTGAAAGCCGCTACCGACTTTTTCGCTTTGGTGAAGATAGGCTTCTGACCGGTGATGGCAGTAAGATCGGCTGCCGCACCTTCCAGCTTTTTGCGATCCTGGGTGGCGTCGCCGACACCCATATTGATCACGATCTTCTCGAGGCGCGGAACCTCCATGGAGTTCTCGTAGGAGAACTCCTTCTGGAGTGCGTCACGCACCACTTCTTTGTAATGTTCGCGCAGGCGCGTCATTTTTCCGTCCCTCAGTTGTCGATGACTTCGCCGCTGAGCTTCGCTACGCGAACCTTGCGACCATCATCGAGGGTCTTGAAACCGACGCGGGTCGGCTTGTTTTCTTTCGGGTCGACAATCGCCACGTTGGAAACGTTGATTTTCGCTTCCTTCTCGACGATGCCGCCAGCATCAGCACCGGTCGGACGCTGGTGACGTTTCACCAGGTTGATGCCCGAAACCAGAACTTTGTTCTCGGTCGGGAAAGCGGCGATAACTTCGCCGGTTTTCCCTTTGTCTTTACCCGTAAGAACAATGACGCGATCACCCTTTTTAATCTTGGCAGCCATTACAGCACCTCCGGGGCAAGCGAAATGATCTTCATGTAACCACGCGAACGAAGTTCACGGGTCACCGGGCCGAAAATACGCGTACCGATAGGCTCACCGTTCGCATTAATAAGAACGGCAGCATTACGGTCAAAGCGGATCGCCGAACCATCGGAACGACGAATTTCCTTTGCGGTCCGAACGATGACAGCTTTGTGAACTGCACCCTTCTTAACACGACCGCGCGGAATGGCTTCCTTGACGGAAACCACGATAACATCACCGACATTAGCGGTTTTGCGCTTCGAGCCGCCCAGCACCTTGATGCACTGAACACGGCGAGCGCCGCTATTATCGGCAACGTCCAGATTGGACTGCATCTGGATCATGGGTTTACCCCTTGACTATGGTTGGGCTGAGGACTCACTCCTCGACCACTACTTCCCAAGACTTCAATTTCGAGATCGGCCGGCATTCGCGAATACGAACGACGTCACCCGTCTTGAAGCGGTTCTCTTCATCATGCGCGTGGAATTTCTTCGACTTGCGCACATACTTTTTATACAGCGGGTGCATGACCTGGCGTTCCACACGGACCACCACGGTCTTGTCGTTTTTTGTCGAAACGACTGTCCCCTGCAATACACGCCTCGGCATGTGTCTTAACTCCTATGCGTGTCCAGTTAGGCCGCAGTAGCACCCTTCTCGTTTCCGAGAAGGGTTTTGATGCGGGCGATATCACGGCGGACCTTACGGACCTGCGCAGTGTTCTCGAACTGACCGGAAGCCTGCTGGAAACGCATATTGAACGATTCCTTACGCAGGTCGAGCAGCATCTGTTTTAGTTCATCAGCGCTTTTCGCGCGGAGATCAGCAATTTTCATCACTAATTACTCCCCTTCACCAAGACGCGTGACAAACTTGGTCTTGATCGGCAATTTTGCCGCTGCGAGCTCGAAAGCCCGACGTGCAAGATCCAGCGGAACACCGTCAAGTTCAAACATAATCCGACCCGGTTTTACGCGTGCCGCCCAATATTCGACCGAGCCTTTGCCTTTACCCTGACGGACTTCAGCAGGCTTCTGCGATACCGGGAGATCCGGGAAAACACGGATCCACACACGGCCCTGACGGCGCATGTGGCGGGTGATCGCGCGGCGAGCCGCTTCGATCTGACGCGCCGTTATACGCTCCGGCTCCAAGGCTTTCAAGCCATAAGCGCCGAAATTAAGTTCCGTACCACCTTTGGCCTCACCTTTAAGGCGACCTTTGTGTGCTTTACGGAACTTTGTACGTTTTGGAGAAAGCATCTCTCTATCTCCTTACTTACGACCTGAACCAGCCGACTCGAGCGCTTTACGCTCTGAAGCCAACGGATCGTGAGCCATGATTTCGCCCTTGAAGATCCAGACCTTCAGACCGCAAACACCATAGGTGGTGTGAGCTTCCGAAGTGCCATAATCAACGTCCGCACGCAGGGTATGCAGCGGAACGCGACCTTCACGGTACCATTCGGTACGAGCGATTTCAGCACCACCAAGACGACCAGCAGCATTAATACGAATGCCACCAGCACCGAGACGGATTGCGTTCTGAACCGAGCGCTTCATGGCGCGACGGAACGAAACACGGCGCTCAAGCTGCTGGGCGATGTTATCAGCGACCAGCTTGGCATCGATTTCCGGTTTACGGATTTCGATGATGTTAACCTGCACTTCCGACTTGGTCAGTTTCTGCAGATCGTTCTTGAGCTTCTCGATGTCCTGGCCTTTTTTCCCGATCACAACACCCGGACGGGCGGAGTGGATCGAAATGCGGGCTTTTTTCGCCGGACGTTCGATAATCACCTTCGAAACACCCGCCTGTTTCAGACGGTCGAAGATGTATTTACGGATCGCCAGATCTTCATGAAGAAGGCCAGCGAAATCGGACTTGTTGGCGTACCAGCGGGAATCCCAGGTACGGTTAATGCCAACGCGCAGACCGATCGGATTTACTTTCTGACCCATTACTCGGCCTCCTCACGTTCGCAGACGACGATGCGCATGTTGGAGAACGGCTTGACGATCTTGCCAACGCGACCGCGTGCGCGGGCCCGCCAACGTTTCATCACGAATGCCTTACCAACAGTCGCCTCTTTGATATAGAGACGGTCGACATCAAGCTGGTGGTTGTTCTCGGCGTTAGCAATCGCCGATTCCAGCAGCTTTTTGACGTCCTGCGAAATGCGTTTATTGGAGAAGGTGAGCTCTGCCAAAGCAGCCTCTGCCTTCATACCACGGATCGACTCGGCGACGAGGTTGAGCTTACGCGGGGAAATGCGTACTGCCCGGAGCGAAGCCGCGGCCTCGTTATCCGCCAGCCGACGGATGTCAGCTTTTTTACCCATCGTTACTTCCTCTTCGCCTTCTTGTCGGCCGCGTGACCATAGTAGGTACGGGTCGGCGAAAACTCGCCGAACTTATGACCGATCATATCTTCGTTCACAAGTACCGGCAGAAACTTCTGGCCATTGTAAACCCCAAAGGTGAGGCCTACGAATTGCGGCAAAATCGTCGAGCGCCGCGACCAGGTCTTAATTACCTCATTCCGGCCTGAAGCACGGACTGTTTCGGCTTTCTTAAGAAGGTATCCGTCTACAAACGGACCCTTCCAAACGGAACGCGCCATAGTCTAGCCTCCTCCGTTAGCTCTTATGACGACGGCGCATGATGAGCGCGTCAGTCTTTTTGTTCGAGCGGGTACGTTTGCCCTTGGTAGGCTTGCCCCACGGCGTAACCGGGTGACGACCACCCGAAGTGCGACCTTCACCACCACCATGCGGGTGATCGATCGGGTTCATGGCAACACCACGAACCGAAGGACGCTTGCCAAGCCAGCGATTGCGGCCTGCTTTACCAAGGTTTGTGTTCTGCTGGTCCTGGTTGGACACGGCACCGATGGTAGCCATGCATTCACCACGAACCAAACGTACCTCACCGGAGGACAGCTTAAGCTGGGCGTAACCCTGGTCCTTGCCGACAAGCTGCACATAGGTGCCTGCCGAACGTGCGATCTGACCACCTTTACCGGCTTTCAGTTCGACGTTATGGACGATGGTACCGACCGGAATATTCTTCAGCGGTGCGGCATTACCCGGCTTAATGTCTACGCGTTCGGCAGCAACAACGTTGTCGCCGACAGCAAGACGCTGCGGTGCGAGGATGTAGGCCAACTCGTCATCGGAATAACGAACCAGGGCGATGAACGCCGTGCGGTTCGGATCATATTCCAGACGTTCGACCGTACCGACGACATCAAACTTGGTACGTTTGAAGTCGATGATGCGGTAACGACGCTTGTGACCACCACCAATACGGCGGGCGGTGATACGACCAGAGTTGTTACGGCCACCTTTCTTGCGAAGACCTTCGGTCAACGCTTTGATCGGCTTGCCCTTGTGGAGATCGGAACGATCGACAAGAACCAGCTGACGGCGACCAGGAGAGGTTGGTTTAAACTTCTTCAAAGCCATGTCTTAGATTCCCGTCGTCACGTCGATGGACTGACCCTCTTCGAGGGTAACCATCGCTTTCTTGAAATCGCTCCGGCGACCGACAGTACCGCGAAAACGCTTGGTCTTGCCTTTTACCACAGAGGTATTGACCGCCTTGACCTTCACCCCGAACAGACCTTCCACAGCAGCCTTGATCTCCGGCTTGGTGGCGTCGATCGCAACTTTGAACGCAACTGCGTTGTGTTCAGAAATCAGCGTCGACTTTTCAGTGATATGCGGGGCGCGGATGACTTCGTACATCCGCTCTTTGCTGATGATCGTCATTTGAGACGTGCCTCCAACGCTTCGACCGCACCCTTGGTCAGCACCAGGGTGTCACGGCGCAGGATGTCATAGACGTTAGCACCAATCTCGGGCAGCACATCAATCTGCGGGATGTTGCGCGCAGCGCGTGCAAAGCCCTCATTGACCTGCGAACCGTCGATGATCAGTGCAGATTTCCAGCCGAGCTTAGCGAAAACTGCGACCAGATTCTTGGTTTTGGCGTCCGAGAATTCCGCGGAGTCCAGAACGATAAGCTTACCGTCCTTTGCTTTGGCCGACAGAGCGGTTTTCAGCGCGAGCTTACGGAATTTCTTGGTCAGATCGTGCGAATGATCGCGAACACGCGGACCATGCGCTACACCACCACCACGGAACTGTACGGCTTTACGGGAACCGTGACGTGCACCGCCACTACCCTTCTGACGTACGAACTTTTTCGTGGTCGCAGAGATCTCGCTCTTTTCCTTGACCTTATGGGTCCCGGCGCGACGCTTTGCCAGCTGCCAGTTCACCATGCGGTGAAGGATGTCACGACGAACGTCCAGACCAAAGATCTCTTCTGCAAGATCGATGTTACCTGCCTTGGACGCGTCAAGTTTCAGAATATCGTGCTTCATGATGCTTATTCCTTATCCTCGGCGGCAGCTTCTTCAGCAGCCGGGGCAGCAGCACCCTTAAGCGCGGCCGGGAACGGCAGACCTTCCGGTGCAGCACGTTTCACAGCATCCTTAACAAGGACATACGCACCAGCATGACCCGGAACAGCACCGTGAACCAGAACAAGACCCTTGTCAGCGTCGGTAGAGACGATTTTCAGGGACTGAACGGTAACGCGAGCCGCACCCATGTGACCAGCCATCTTCTTACCTTTGAAGACGCGGCCCGGATCCTGGCACTGACCGGTGGAACCATGCGAACGGTGCGATACAGACACACCGTGCGACGCACGCAGACCACCGAAGTTATGGCGCTTCATCGCACCGGCAAAACCTTTACCGATGGAGGTGCCGATAACGTCAACGAACTGGCCTTCGACAAAGTGGGCAGCCGAAAGTTCGGCACCGACTTCGATCAGCGCATCTTCGCTAACGCGGAATTCAGCAAGTTTCGCTTTCGGCTCAACCTTGGCTTTTGCGAAGTGACCGCGCATCGGCTTCGATACGTTTTTCACTTTTGCTTTGCCATAGCCAAGCTGAACAGCAACGTAACCGTCGGTGTCGCTGGTACGATTAGCAACGACCTGAAGGTTATCGACTTTCAGAACGGTGACAGGAAGGTGCACGCCTTCGTCCGTGAAGACGCGAGTCATGCCAACCTTCTGGGTAATAAGTCCACTACGCATTGCGGCTTACTCCCGATTAAAGTTTGATCTCGACGTCGACGCCTGCAGCCAGGTCGAGCTTCATCAGAGCATCAACGGTCTGGGGAGTCGGGTCGACAATGTCGAGAAGACGCTTATGCGTACGGATTTCGAACTGTTCACGCGATTTCTTATCGATGTGCGGAGACCGCAGAACAGTGTATTTCTCAATGCGGGTCGGCAGCGGAATCGGGCCGCGGACCTCTGCGCCAGTGCGCTTCGCCGTATTGACGATCTCGCGCGTGGACTGATCCAGCACGCGATGGTCAAACGCCTTCAGGCGAATGCGAATGTTCTGACTATCCATGTAATTATGTACCGGAGCCCTCAAAAGGACACCGGCCCCTCAACTGGAGTTGACGATTGCCGCAAAAGTGTTGCGGGCGGCTTACATAGCCGCCCGCTTCACAAAGATCAAGAGAAAATTACTCGATGATCTTGGCAACAACGCCCGCGCCGACGGTACGACCGCCTTCACGGATTGCGAAACGCAGACCTTCGTCCATTGCGATCGGTGCAATGAGGGTCGCGGTCATCTGGACGTTGTCGCCCGGCATAACCATTTCCGTGCCTGCCGGCAGCTCGATCGAGCCGGTGACGTCAGTGGTACGGAAGTAGAACTGCGGACGGTAGTTCGAGAAGAACGGCGTGTGACGGCCACCTTCATCCTTGGTCAGGATGTAGGCTTCTGCAGTGAACTTGGTGTGCGGCTTGATCGAGCCGACATGTGCCAGAACCTGGCCACGTTCGACGTCTTCACGTTTGGTGCCGCGCAGCAGTGCGCCGATATTGTCGCCAGCTTCACCCTGATCGAGCAGCTTGCGGAACATCTCAACGCCGGTGACGATCGTTTTGACGGTGTCTTTGATACCGACGATTTCGACTTCTTCACCAACCTTGACGATACCGGTTTCAACACGGCCGGTTACAACGGTACCACGACCCGAGATCGAGAACACGTCCTCGATCGGCATCAGGAACGGACGGTCTTTCGGACGTTCCGGTGCCGGGATGTAGCTGTCAACAGCTTCCATCAGTTTCAGGATCGCTTCTTTGCCAATCGCGTCATCACGACCTTCAAGGGCAGCAAGAGCCGAACCTTTAACGATCGGAATGTCGTCGCCCGGGAAGTCGTAGGACGACAGAAGTTCACGGATTTCCATTTCGACGAGCTCGAGGAGTTCCTCGTCATCGACCTGGTCAACCTTGTTCATGAACACGACGAGGGCCGGAACGCCAACCTGACGGGCAAGCAGGATGTGCTCGCGGGTCTGCGGCATCGGGCCGTCTGCTGCCGAAACAACCAGGATGCCGCCATCCATCTGTGCCGCACCGGTGATCATGTTTTTAACATAGTCAGCGTGGCCCGGGCAGTCGACGTGCGCATAGTGGCGGTTCGCCGTTTCGTATTCGACGTGCGCGGTCGAGATCGTGATACCACGAGCTTTCTCTTCCGGGGCTTTGTCGATCATGCTGTAGTCCTGGAACGATGCGCCGCCGCTCTCTGCGAGAACTTTGGTGATCGCTGCGGTCAGCGTGGTTTTACCGTGGTCAACGTGGCCGATGGTGCCGACGTTCACGTGCGGTTTTGTACGGGCAAATTTTTCTTTAGCCATTTCTAACTCCGTTTATTCTGGCTTCGCCTTAGCCGGCCGACTTGGCCTTGACTTCGTCCGCAACTGCCTGCGGGACGTCGGCGTAATGATCGAACTGCATCACGAACTGGGCACGGCCCTGGGACATGGAGCGCAGGGTATTGACGTAACCGAACATGTTCGCCAGCGGGACAAACGCGCTAACAACGCGTGCGATACCACGGGAATCCATGTCACGGACCTGACCACGGCGACTGTTAAGGTCACCGATGATGTCGCCCATGTACTCTTCCGGCGTCACAACTTCGACCTTCATGATCGGCTCGAGAAGCTTCGGACGAGCTTTCGAGAGACCTTCACGGAAGGCGGCACGAGCTGCGATTTCGAAGGCCATGACGCTCGAGTCAACGTCGTGATACGCACCGTCGGTCAGGGTGACCGAGAAGTCGGTGACCGGGAAGCCGGCAATCACACCGCTGTTAAGCGAGGTTTCAAGACCCTTGGCAACACCCGGGATGTATTCCTTCGGAACGTTACCGCCAACGACGGTATCCTTGAAGGAGAACCCGCTGCCCGGTTCACCCGGGGTGAAGGTCAACTTGATACGTGCGAACTGACCCGAACCACCCGACTGTTTCTTGTGGGTGTAATCGATGTCGACTTCCTGGGAAATCGTCTCACGATAAGCAACCTGCGGCGCGCCGACGTTTGCTTCGACCTTGAATTCACGCTTCATGCGATCGACGATGATGTCGAGGTGAAGTTCGCCCATACCGGAAATGATGGTCTGGCCGGATTCGTGGTCGGTTTTGACGCGGAACGACGGATCTTCCTGTGCAAGACGTGCAAGGGCGAGACCCATTTTCTCCTGGTCGGCTTTCGATTTCGGCTCAACAGCGATCTCGATAACCGGATCCGGGAATTCCATACGCTCAAGGATGATCGGCTTGGCCGGATCGCAAAGGGTATCACCGGTGGTGGTATCCTTCAGACCAACCAGAGCAACGATGTCGCCCGAGCAAGCGTATTTGATTTCTTCGCGGTTGTTTGAATGCATAAGAAGCATACGGCCGATACGTTCTTTTTTCTCTTTGACAGAGTTGAGAACGTAAGAACCGGCTTCAAGCATACCGGAATAGATACGTACGAACGTCAGCGAGCCAACGAACGGATCGCTCATGATCTTGAATGCAAGACCGGAGAACGGTGCTTCGTCGTTCAGCGGACGTGAGTCCGGCTCGTCTTCGGTGCCCGGCTTGATGCCGCGCACGTCTTCGATGTCGTCCGGAGCCGGCATGTAATCGATGACGGCATCAAGAAGCGGCTGAACGCCTTTGTTCTTGAACGCGGTGCCCAGAAGGACCGGAACCAGTTCGCCTTTCAGCGTACCTTTACGGATGCACTTCTTGAGAACTTCCTCGGACGGCATTTCGCCTTCGAGGTAAGCTTCCATGGCAGCTTCATCGCACTCGACAGCCTGTTCGATCAGAGCTTCACGGTACTCTTCAGCCTGGTCCTTGAGCGAGTCGCGAATGTCGCGATATTCGAATTCTGCGCCGAGGCTCTCGTCTTTCCAGACGATTTCCTGGTTTTTCACCAGATCGACAACACCTTCGAATTCCATTTCGGAACCGATCGGCAGCTGCATGACAGCCGCGTTGGCACCGAGACGGTCTTTGATCATCTGAACACAGCGGAAGAAGTCCGCACCGGTACGGTCCATTTTGTTGACGAAGCACATGCGCGGAACGCGGTACTTGTCAGCCTGGCGCCATACGGTTTCGGTCTGCGGTTCAACACCGGAAACGGCATCGAAAACAGCGCATGCACCATCGAGAACACGAAGCGAACGTTCAACTTCAATCGTGAAGTCAACGTGGCCCGGGGTATCGATGATGTTGATGCGGTTATCTTTCCAGAAGCAGGTCGTCGCAGCAGACGTAATCGTAATGCCACGTTCCTGTTCCTGTTCCATCCAGTCCATGGTTGCGGCGCCGTCGTGGACTTCGCCGATTTTGTAGGACTTGCCGGTGTAGAATAGAATTCGCTCGGTGGTCGTCGTTTTACCAGCATCGATGTGAGCCATGATGCCGATGTTGCGATACCGAGAGATCGGAGTACGTTGTACCATAATCGACTCTTGATCTTGAGGTCTGAATTACCAGCGGTAATGAGCGAAAGCCTTGTTGGCTTCGGCCATACGATGGGTGTCTTCGCGCTTCTTGACAGCCGAGCCACGGTTGTTGGCTGCGTCCATCAGTTCACCGGCGAGACGACCGATCATGGTCGTTTCGGAACGCTTGCGAGCAGCGTCAACCAGCCAGCGAATGGCCAGTGCCTGACGGCGCTCGGAACGAACTTCAACCGGAACCTGGTAAGTAGCACCACCAACACGGCGCGAACGAACTTCGACGTTCGGCTTCACGTTGTCCATGGCTTCATGGAACTGGGCTACCGGATCGGCACCCTTGCCTTCCATAACTTCCAGTGCACCATAAACGATCTTTTCGGCGGCAGATTTCTTACCGTCGAGCATAAGGCCGTTCATGAATTTGGTCAGAACCTTATCGCCATATTTGGCGTCAGGCAAAACTTCGCGCTTTTCAGCAGCGTGACGACGTGACATCTGAGCTGCTCCTTATTTCGGGCGTTTCGCGCCGTATTTCGAACGACGCTGTTTACGGTCTTTGACACCCTGGGTATCGAGGGTACCGCGAATGATGTGGTAACGCACACCCGGCAAATCCTTTACGCGGCCGCCACGGATCATGACGACAGAGTGTTCCTGCAGGTTGTGACCTTCACCCGGAATGTAGCTGGTAACTTCGTAGCCGTTGGTCAAACGGACACGAGCAACCTTACGAAGTGCCGAGTTCGGCTTCTTCGGGGTCGTGGTGTAGACACGGGTGCATACGCCGCGTTTCTGCGGGCAGGCTTCCAGTGCCGGAACCATGTCGCGCTGGGTGCGCGGAGTCCGCGATTTGCGGATCAACTGGTTAATAGTGGGCATTAACTTTCCCTTTGTACTTTAACGGACGCCACAAGGGCGCTGCTCTATCGACGCACGACGAACGACCGCATGCCTTTGCAAATCCTGCAAACGCAAATACGGACCGCCCATTACGCAGGATCATCCTGCCCTCGACGGCCGTTAGAGTCGCACTCAAGCGACGGGGGGCAAAACCGCCCGTTGCCAAGCAATTTGGCACCGACACAGCTACACCCCCCGAGATTCGGTGGGCGCATACTAGTGACGGCCCCATTTCGCGTCAAGCAAAACCCTGTGGGCCTTCGAGTTGGCGCTTCAAACGCCGAGGCGAACCGGTGCATCGATAGATAATTCCCGGTTCGCCTCTGATTCTTTAACAAGCTTGCGCGGCGATGTTACTCGCCGGCTGGCAATGACGGGGACTCGGCATCGGCCTGCGGGCCGAAATTGTCGCCGATTTCCTCTTCTGCCTCGATCTGTACATTCTTGTCGCGTTCGGCGGCCAGTGCACGGAAACGGTTCATCACCGCACCGGTACCTGCCGGGATCAGACGACCCACAATCACGTTTTCCTTCAGACCGATCAGGGTATCGGTTTTGCCCGATACGGCTGCTTCGGTAAGAACGCGCGTGGTTTCCTGGAACGACGCGGCCGAGATGAAGGAATGCGTCTGGAGCGATGCCTTGGTGATCCCCTGAAGGACCGGTGCAGCTTCGGCCAGTTCGCCACCTTCCTTAATGGCACGTTCGTTTTCGGCATCGAAATCGACACGGTCGATGATTTCGCCAACCAGAAGCGTGGTGTCACCGGTTTTGGTAACTTCCACTTTCTGAAGCATCTGACGAACGATGACTTCGATGTGTTTGTCGTTAATCTTCACGCCCTGCAAACGGTAGACTTCCTGGATTTCGTTGACCAGGTAGTCGGCCAGTGCCGGGACGCCCATAACGCGCAGGATATCGTGCGGAACCGGAGAACCATCAAGAAGCTGATCGCCCTTCTCGACGAAGTCCCCTTCCTGAACGGCAAGATGCTTGCCTTTCGGGATCAGGTATTCGACCGGTTCGGTCAGACCGCTATCCTCAAGCGGATGAACGATCACGCGACGCTTGTTCTTGTAGTCCTTGCCGAACTCAACACGACCGGCGATGTCAGCGATGATGGCATGGTCCTTCGGCTTGCGCGCCTCGAACAATTCAGCCACACGCGGCAGACCACCGGTGATGTCACGGGTTTTCGAGCCTTCGCGCGGAATACGTGCAAGCACGTCACCGGCGTTGACTTTCTGACCGTTCTCGACCGAGAGAATGGCATCAACCGACAGGAAGTAACGGGCTTCAAGACCGTTTTCCAGGTTGATGACCTCGCCGTTTTCGTTACGCAGCGTAACGCGCGGCTTGAGGTCGGATGCCTTCGGCATGCTCTTCCAGTCAATAACCGTTTTCGAGGCGATACCGGTCGCTTCGTCATAGACTTCGCGAATGGTTACGTTCTCGAGAAGGTCGACATAGTTCACATAACCTTCTTTCTCGGTGATGATCGGCAGGGTGTACGGATCCCACTCGGCCAGTTTCTGGCCACGCGTGATCTGGTCACCGTCATCAGCAAGCAGTTTCGCACCGTACGGGACGCGATATTTCGCACGTTCACGGCCGGTCTTGTCGATCAGCAGGATCTCGAGGTTACGCGCCATGACGATCATGACACCGCTCGAGTTCGTAACAACCGCACGGTTCTTCAGTTTGACGGTCGCATCGAAGTTGGCTTCGACACCCGAAACTTCCGCACCACGCTGTGCCGCACCACCAATGTGGAACGTACGCATCGTAAGCTGCGTGCCCGGCTCACCGATCGACTGTGCGGCGATAACACCGACAGCTTCACCGATATTGACCGTGGTACCACGTGCCAGGTCACGACCATAGCAATGGCCGCAAACGCCGGTTTCGGCATCACAGGTCAGGACCGAGCGGATACGCGCCATTTCGACGCCTGCTTTTTCGATCAGATCAAGGTGATCTTCGACAACCATTTCGTTCTTCGGAACGATGACTTCGCCGGTTGACGGATTGACAATCTCGTCAGCGGTGAAACGACCGAGGATACGATCAGACAGCGTCTCGATAACTTCGCCGGAATCGACAACCGCAGCAATGTCGAGGCCGCGTTCAGTACCGCAATCATGCTGGGTGATGATGCTGTCCTGTGCGACGTCGACGAGACGACGGGTCAGGTAACCCGAGTTCGCCGTTTTCAGTGCGGTATCGGCCAGACCTTTACGGGCACCGTGGGTGGAGTTGAAGTACTCCTGCACGGTCAGGCCTTCTTTGAAGTTCGAGATAATCGGCGTCTCGATGATCGAGCCATCCGGCTTTGCCATCAGGCCGCGCATTGCAGCCAGCTGACGCATCTGGGCGGCAGAACCACGGGCACCGGAGTGCGCCATCATGTAAACCGAGTTCACATTGTCACCTTCTGCCGTTGCCGAGATGACTTTCATCATCGCTTCGGAAACGTCATCGGTGCACTGCGACCAGGCGTCGACGACCTTGTTGTATTTCTCACCGCGAGTGATCAGACCGTCCTGATACTGCTGTTCGTATTCCTTGACCTTGTCATGGGTCGCGCCAACCAGGGTTTCCTTGGCTTCCGGAATGATCATGTCATCCTTGCCAAACGAAATACCGGCTTTGCATGCCCAGTTGAAGCCAAGACCCATCATGCGGTCAGCAAAGATAACGGTCTCTTTCTGGCCACAGTGACGATAGACGACGTCGATAACGTTCGAGACGTCTTTCTTGGTCAGCAGCTTGTTGATGGTCGCGAACGGAATGCGCGGATGACGCGGCAGCAGTTCGGACAGCAACATGCGGCCAACCGTGGTCTGAACACGGATGGTGATCGGTTCGTTGTTCTCGTCGACGGTTTTGTAACGTGCATTGATTTTCGAATGCAGGGTCACAACACCGGCATCAAGAGCCTGTTCGATTTCGGCGATATTGACGAAGGACATGCCCTCGCCCGGCTGACCGTCGCGTTCCATCGAGATGTAGTACAGACCAAGGACAATATCCTGCGACGGCACGATGATCGGTTTACCCGAAGCCGGCGAAAGGATGTTGTTGGTCGACATCATCAGGGTACGTGCTTCAAGCTGCGCTTCAAGCGACAGCGGCACGTGAACGGCCATCTGGTCACCGTCGAAGTCGGCGTTGAAAGCCGTACAGACGAGCGGATGCAGCTGGATTGCCTTACCTTCGATCAGGGTAGGCTCGAAAGCCTGGATACCAAGACGGTGAAGGGTCGGTGCACGGTTAAGCATGACCGGGTGTTCACGGATAACCTGTTCAAGGATATCCCACACTTCGGCACGCTCTTTTTCCACCATGCGCTTTGCAGCCTTGATGGTGGTTGCCATCCCGTACAGCTCAAGCTTCGCATAGACGAACGGCTTGAACAGTTCGAGCGCCATTTTCTTCGGCAGGCCGCACTGATGCAGTTTCAGGTTCGGACCCACGGTAATAACCGAACGACCGGAATAGTCGACGCGTTTACCCAGAAGGTTCTGACGGAAACGGCCCTGCTTACCTTTAAGCATGTCCGACATCGATTTAAGCGGACGCTTGTTGGCACCGGTGATCGGACGACCGCGACGGCCGTTGTCAAACAGCGCATCAACCGATTCCTGAAGCATACGTTTTTCGTTACGCACGATGATATCGGGCGCACGAAGCTCGATCAGGCGCTTCAGACGGTTGTTACGGTTGATCACACGACGGTAAAGGTCGTTCAGGTCGGACGTTGCGAAACGGCCGCCATCCAGCGGAACCAGCGGACGCAGTTCTGGCGGAATGACCGGGATCACTTCAAGGATCATCCATTCCGGACGCGCACCGGACTCCTGGAAAGCTTCGATCAGCTTCAGGCGTTTGACCAGCTTCTTGCGCTTGGCTTCGGAATTGGTTTCCTTGAGGTCGATTTTCGCGGTTTCGCGTTCGTCATCAAGATCGATCGCAGCAAGCATGTCGCGGATCGCTTCGGCACCGATACCGGCACGGAAGCTGTCTTCGCCATACTCTTCCTGTGCGGTCATGTACTGATCTTCTGAAAGAAGCTCACCCATCTTGAGCGGGGTCAGACCCGGCTCGATGACCACATAGTTTTCGAAATACAGAATGCGCTCAAGATCCTTGAGCGTCATGTCCAGCAGCAGACCCAGACGGCTCGGCAGCGACTTCATGAACCAGATATGGGCAACCGGTGCCGCCAGTTCGATATGGCCCATACGTTCACGACGTACTTTGGCCAGAGTCACTTCGACGCCACATTTCTCACAGATAATGCCGCGATATTTCATACGCTTGTACTTGCCGCACAAGCATTCGTAATCCTTCACCGGACCAAAAATGCGCGCACAGAACAGGCCGTCGCGTTCCGGTTTAAAGGTCCGGTAGTTGATGGTCTCCGGTTTCTTGATCTCGCCGAACGACCAGGAGCGGATACGCTCCGGGCTGGCGATCTGAATCCGGATCTGATCGAAGCTCTGGGTGCCCTGCGGCTGCCCGAAGATCTTCATCAACTCGTTCATAAAGGCTCTCCCGCTATGCCCGGTCTCGCCGGGTTTCGCCAATTTTCAGGCCGAAAGATGCTTGATGGCGGACGGGATACCCGAATGGTACCCGCCCGCCAAGCTATTAAAGGTCGTCTTGCTCGAGCTCGACATTGAGACCCAGCGACCGAAGTTCTTTAACGAGAACGTTAAAGGATTCCGGAATGCCCGCCTCGAAGGTGTCTTCGCCACGAACGATCGCCTCATAGACCTTGGTACGGCCCGAAACATCGTCCGACTTGACGGTAAGCATTTCCTGGAGGGTGTAGGCAGCACCGTAAGCTTCGAGTGCCCACACTTCCATCTCCCCGAAACGCTGGCCACCGAACTGTGCCTTACCACCCAGCGGCTGCTGGGTAACAAGCGAGTACGGACCAATCGAACGGGCGTGGATCTTGTCGTCGACCAGGTGATGCAGCTTGAGCATGTAGATGTAGCCCACGGTCACCTTGCGATGGAATTTCTCACCGGTACGACCATCATAAAGGTCGACCTGGCCAGAACCATCAAGGCCTGCTTTTTCGAGCATGCGAACCACATCAGGCTCACGTGCACCGTCAAAGACCGGGGTTGCCATCGGCACACCACGACGCAGGTTGTTACCAAGCTCGATGACATCGCCATCGCTCAGCTCTTTAATGCCGGTGACGTATTGCTCGTCCTCGTACACTTCATTGAGCTTGCCACGCAGGCTGTCCATCTCGGCACGACCATCGGCAACAGCATCGACAAGCTCGCCGATCTGTTCACCCAGACCACGTGACGCCCAGCCAAGGTGGGTTTCAAGGATCTGGCCGACGTTCATACGCGACGGAACACCAAGCGGGTTCAGAACGATATCGACAGGCGTACCGTCTTCGAGGTGCGGCATGTCTTCCATCGGCATGATGCGCGATACGACACCCTTGTTCCCGTGACGGCCGGCCATCTTATCGCCCGGCTGCATTTTACGCTTAACCGCGACAAAGACTTTGACCATCTTCATCACGCCCGGCGGCAGTTCATCACCAGCCTGAAGCTTGTCGACCTTGTCGTCGAAACGAGCCTGCAGAACAGCAATCGATTCCTCGAACTGTTTCTTCAGGGCTTCGATGTCGGACATGACACTGTCATCGGCAACGGCAATCTGACGCCACAGACCACGTGCAACACCCGAAAGGGCGTCTTCGGTGATCTCGCCATTCAGACCTTTCGGTCCGTCGACCAGGGTCTGGCCAAGCAGCAGGTTTTTCAGACGACCATAGAAGTTGCGTTCCAGGATCGCACGTTCGTCATCACGGTCTTTTGCAAGACGTTCGATTTCGGAACGTTCGATTGCCAGGGCACGTTCGTCCTTGTCAACGCCACGACGCGAGAACACGCGGACTTCAACAACGGTACCGAACTGTCCCGGCGGGACACGCAGCGACGTATCACGGACGTCGGATGCTTTTTCACCGAAGATGGCGCGCAGAAGTTTTTCTTCCGGCGTCATCGGGCTTTCGCCCTTCGGCGTCACTTTACCGACAAGGATATCGCCCGGCTTGATTTCCGCGCCGATGTAAACGATGCCCGCCTCGTCGAGGTTTTTAAGGGCTTCTTCACCGACGTTCGGAATGTCACGGGTGATCTCTTCCTGACCCAGCTTGGTATCGCGGGCCATAACTTCGAATTCCTCGATATGGATCGAGGTATAAACGTCATCACGTGCGATACGCTCGGACAGAAGGATGGAATCCTCGAAGTTGTAACCGTTCCAGGGCATAAACGCGACCAGCACGTTACGGCCCAGAGCCAGCTCACCCATATCGGTACACGGACCATCCGAGATGATGTCGCCCTTCTGGACAACATCGCCCACCTTCACCAGCGGACGCTGGTTGATGCAGCTACCCTGGTTGGAACGCTGATATTTCAGCAGGGTGTAGATATCGACACCCGATTCCGATGCGGCGATGTCACCGGTTGCGCGGATAACCATACGGGTCGCGTCAACGGATTCAACAACACCATCACGGCGTGCGATCAGGGTTGCACCCGAATCACGTGCCACCGGAACTTCCATACCGGTACCGACATACGGCGCTTCAGAACGGATCAGCGGAACCGCCTGACGCTGCATGTTCGACCCCATCAGTGCGCGGTTCGCGTCATCGTTCTCAAGGAACGGAATGAGCGCGGATGCGACCGATACGAGCTGCTTCGGCGAGACGTCCATAAGGTCGATCTCTTCGGAGCGGGCCATATAGTGGTCACCGGCTTTACGGGTGTTGATCAGTTCGTTCTCGAAGCCGAATTCCTTGGTCAGCGGTTCGTTCGCCTGTGCAATGACATAGCGACCTTCTTCGATGGCCGAAAGATAGATGACTTCAGGGGTAACCACGCCATCGACAACCTTGCGGTACGGGCTTTCGATGAAGCCGTACTGGTTGACGCGGGCAAAGGTCGCCAGCGAGTTGATCAGACCAATGTTCGGACCTTCCGGCGTTTCAACCGGGCAGATACGACCATAGTGGGTCGGATGAACGTCACGAACTTCAAAGCCTGCACGCTCACGGGTCAAACCGCCCGGTCCAAGTGCCGAAAGACGACGCTTGTGGGTGATTTCCGAAAGCGGGTTGGTCTGGTCCATGAACTGCGACAGCTGCGAAGAGCCGAAGAATTCACGAACGGCAGCCGCAACCGGCTTCGCATTGATCAGGTCATGCGGCATGACGTTGTCGATCTCGACCGAGCTCATACGCTCGCGGATCGCACGTTCCATACGCAGCAGGCCAACACGGAACTGGTTTTCCATCAGCTCGCCGACCGAACGCAGACGACGGTTGCCAAGATGGTCAATATCGTCGATTTCGCCACGACCGTCTTTCAGGTCGATCAGAACGCGGACGACTTCCAGAATGTCTTCACGACGCAGAACACGAACCGTATCCGGGCATTCCAGATTGAGGCGCGCATTCATTTTCACACGGCCAACAGCCGAGAGGTCGTAACGCTCTGCATCAAAGAACAGGCCTTTGAACATGGCTTCCGCACCCTCGATGGTCGGCGGTTCGCCAGGGCGCATGACGCGATAGATGTCCACAAGGGCTTCTTCGCGGTTGCTGTTCTTGTCCAGTGCAATGGTGTTGCGCAGATACGCACCGACATTGTTGTGATCGATCATCAGCAGACGAACGGTGTCGACACCCCATTCTTTAAGCTGTTCGAACACACCTTCGGTCAGTTCGTGGCCGGCTTCGGCAAGGATCTCGCCGGTTTCACCGTCAATCTGGTCTTCTGCCATGAACCAGCCGTTAAGCTGTTCTTCCGGCACCAGGATGTGTTTGACACCCTGCTCGACAAGCTTGGCAGCGGAACGCTTGGTGATCTTGCTGCCTGCGGCGGCAACGACTTCACCGCTGTCGGCGTCAAGCAGGTCAAAGACCAGCTTCTGACCGATATAGCGATCTGCATTGAAATCGGTTACCCAACCATCCTTGGTGCGGCGGTATTCTGCCGAACTCATAGTAATAGTTGAGGATTTCTTCAGGCGTCAGGCCTTCGATTTCCGACGGATCGACAGAGCGGCCTTCTTCGGCACGCTGTGCACGCAGGGCCTGGGACTCTTCGTTTTCAAGAGCCATAAGCAGCGTGGTCGCCGGCAGTTTGCGGCGACGGTCGATACGGACATACAGGATGTCTTTCGCGTCGAATTCGAAATCGAGCCACGAACCACGATACGGGATCACGCGCGCAGCAAACAGGTACTTGCCCGAGCTGTGGCTCTTGCCCTTGTCGTGGTCGAAGAAGACGCCCGGCGAACGGTGCATCTGCGAGACGATAACACGCTCGGTGCCGTTCACGATAAAGGTACCGTGTTCGGTCATGAGCGGCATGTCGCCCATATACACGTCCTGTTCCTTGATATCGCGGATCGAACGTGCACCGGTATCTTCGTCAATATCCCAGACAACCAGACGCAGTGTCACGCGCAGCGGCGCGGCAAAAGTCATGCCACGCTGACGGCACTCCTCGGTATCGTATTTGGGCTGCTCCAGCTCATACGACACAAACTCGAGGGTTGCGCGCTCTGAGAAATCTTTAATCGGAAAGACGCTCTTGAACACTTCCTGGAGGCCGGCATCGTCCCGCTGCTCCTGCGGGGTACCAGTCTGCAAAAACTTGTCGTAAGAATTCTTTTGAACCTCAATCAGGTTCGGGAGCGGAGCGACTTCGCTGATCCGTCCAAAGCTCTTGCGGATGCGCTTTCGACCGGTAAAGGACTTATCCATCATCGTTCCTTTAATCGCGCCTCCCCACACCGTCGTAACTCGTTCGTCCCTGTGCCACCACGCAAAAAGCATACAGCACAACGACGCCCGAGCCCCGTACGGGGCGGGCGTTCACTTGATTATGACCGTGGATGTTATGTGACATCCAACATGAATGAGATCACTGATCCCTCGGCTGTCGACGCCGTCAAAGATAACCTCTGACCTAAACGGCCTTACGTTATGTACGATTACCTTTGGCAGCGTCAACCGTAAATTTCCTTTTCGCGTCCCGACAGACCGGACACCCATTGCCCGCACCGTAGAGACGGATAGGTCGGCGACCCGAAGGCCGCCGACCCAAACCTTGGCAAGAAGCCGTCGATTACTTGAGTTCGACGGTTGCGCCAGCTTCTTCAAGCTGCTTCTTGATCGACTCGGCTTCGTCTTTCGACGCGCCTTCTTTAACAGCTTTCGGTGCGCCTTCGACCAGGTCTTTGGCTTCTTTCAGGCCAAGACCGGTGATTGCGCGAACTTCTTTGATGACGTTGATTTTCTTGTCACCAGCAGAAGCCAGGATAACGTCGAATTCGGTTTTTTCTTCTGCAGCAGCAGCACCGGCAGCAGCGCCACCAGCAGCAGCAACAGCAACCGGAGCAGCGGCGGAAACGCCCCACTCTTCTTCGAGAAGTTTGGAAAGCTCTGCAGCTTCAAGAACGGTGAGCTTCGAAAGCTCTTCAACGAGTGCCTTAAGATCGGCCATTTGTATAAACTCCTAGGCTTGAACTTGGATAAGTTGGTAAATTGGGTTACGCGGCTTCGCCTTTTTCGGCGTATGCCTTCAGCACCTGGGCAATCTGGGCCGCCGGCTTGGAGGTCAGCGTAGCGATACGCTGTGCCGGGGTCTGGATCATACCCACCAGTTTCGCACGCAGTTCGTCCAGCGACGGCAGTTCTGCCAGAGCTTTGACGCCCTGTTCGTCCAGAATCTGTTCACCGATGGCGCCAGCAACAAGAACGAGCTTGTCATTGGCTTTTGCGAACGTTGAGGCCACTTTCGCGACCGACGCGGGATCAGCCGAATAGGCGATCGCGGTCGGGCCGGTGAAGTGGTCTGCAAGACCGGCAAATTTGGTGCCTTCCAGAGCAAGTCGCGTAAGCCGGTTTTTGGTGACCTTGAAGCCCGCACCAGCATCACGCATCTGCGCACGAAGAGCGGTGATTTCCGCAACCGTCAACCCTTTGTACTGGGTAACGATAACGCCTTCCGCACCTTCGAACACTTCGCGCATTTCTGCTACGAACTGTGTTTTATCATCGCGGTTCACTTTAAGTCTCCGACATTGCTTATTGCCCTGAACCCCATGGGGGGTTCACAGACGTGACCAGTCCTTTCGAACCGGTCTGTGACGCCCGTCCGTTTGCCAGATGTCCAAGCCTTTTGTGATGCCCCGTTAACCGGGGAAAACTAAAAACCGGAACCTCTGCCTATGCAGGAGATTAAGAACGGCAGATACCGTTCACCTGCAGTCTGGGACAGACAGGTAGAGAGGATCTTGCAACCCTCTCCGGTCCTGACCGGCCGCATGCGACCGGTCAGAATTCTTGAATTACTTCGATGCGATGTCCGCAATCGACAGTTTCACGCCAGCGCCCATGGTCGAGCTGATGGCGGCGCGCTGCAGGTATACACCTTTTGCGCCTGTCGGTTTCGCTTTGACGATCGCAGAAACGAATGCCTTGGCATTTTCAACAAGCTGTTCTTCGCTGAAGGACGCCTTGCCGATACCGGCATGGACAATACCATTCTTTTCAGCGCGGAACTGAACCTGGCCAGCTTTGGCATCGGAAACAGCCTGGGCAACATCCATGGTCACGGTGCCGAGTTTCGGGTTCGGCATCAGGCCGCGCGGGCCCAGAACCTTACCGAGACGACCGACAACAGCCATCATGTCCGGGGTTGCAATAACGCGATCATAGTTCAGATCGCCTTTCTGCATTGCTTCCATCAGGTCTTCGGCGCCAACAGCGTCCGCACCAGCTTTCTGGGCTTCTTCTGCTTTGGCGTCTTTTGCGAAGACGGCGACGCGCATGGTTTTACCGGTACCATGCGGAAGCGAAACAACACCACGGACCATCTGGTCTGCGTGACGCGGATCAACACCAAGGTTCATCGCGATTTCAACGGTTTCGTCGAATTTCGCTTTTGCACCATCCTTGACGAGCTTGACCGCTGCGGTCAGTTCGTACTGGGTGTTACGGTCGATGCCCTCATAAGCCTGGGCAAGGCGCTTACCAGTCTTGGCCATCGTCTTACTCCACAACCTCGAGGCCCATAGCACGGGCAGAACCTTCGATCATCGCCATCGCGCCTTCAACGTCAAATGCGTTGAGGTCAGCCATTTTGGCTTCCGCGATTTCCTTGACCTGTGCTTTGGTCACTTTACCGATGTAACCTTTACCGGTCGTACCGGAACCTTTCGGAATGCCTGCTGCCTTTTTCAGGAAGTAGGATGCCGGCGGGGTTTTGGTGACAAAGCTGAAGGAACGGTCGGAATAAACGGTGATGACGACCGGAATCGGCATCCCTGGTTCCATCTGCTGGGTCGCTGCGTTGAACGCCTTGCAGAATTCCATGATATTCACGCCGCGCTGACCAAGAGCCGGGCCGACGGGCGGCGACGGGTTGGCTTTGCCGGCGGGAATCTGCAGCTTGATATAGCCGTCGATTTTCTTCGCCATTAGAGTACCTCATTACAGAAGCGCGCGGTACGGTCATGGCTGACCTCCCGCGCTTTAAAAACTGTCCGCATCACGCAGACAGAAACTTCACTTGTATCAGCTCGTCAGAGCTTTTCGACCTGGGTATATTCCAGCTCGACCGGGGTTGAACGACCGAAGATCGAAACCGACACCTTAAGGCGCGCACGTTCTTCATCAACCCCTTCGACGACACCGTTAAACGATGCAAACGGACCGTCGGAAACACGGACTTCCTCGCCAACCTCGAACGAAATGGTCGACTTCGGACGCTCGACACCTTCCTGCACCTGATGCAGGATGTGCTGGGCTTCCTTTTCGGAAATCGGCATCGGCTTGCCACGGCTGCCAAGGAAATCGGTGACCTTGGCGGTGTTCTTGACCAGATGCCAGCTCTCATCCGTCAGGTCCATATTCAGCAGCACGTAGCCGGGGAAAAACTTCCGCTCGGCATTGACCTTCGCACCGCGACGAACCTCGACAGTTTCTTCCGTCGGAACCAGGACCTCTTTGATTTCGCCCTCAAGACCTTTCTTGATGGACTGCTCGCGGATCGACTGGGCGACTTTCTTCTCAAAACCCGAATGGACGTGCAAAACGTACCAGCGATGCGCCATGACTTAACCCCCGACACCAAAGATCAATTGAACGCCCCAGGCGAGAAGCTGATCCACAACAAAAAAGAAAACAGACGCCAAAGCCACCATGACGAAAACCATGATGGTTGAAACGGTCGTTTCCTTGCGGGTCGGCCACGAAACCTTTTTGGCCTCGGTGCGAACCTGCTGTACGAATTGTGCCGGCGACGTTTTAGCCATTGTCGGGGTTACACCGCTTTCAAAAATTCAATTCCAAGACCCGGGTAAATGGCAGGAGCGGAGGGACTCGAACCCACGGCCCTCGGTTTTGGAGACCGATGCTCTACCAACTGAGCTACACTCCTACAAGGTAATCAGAAAGTTGAATTTCTTCAGGTCTTTCCGACACAGTCCCGCCCGGGCGGCAGGGTGTGCGGGCGGCTTATATCCGCCCGCACATCAAAGATCAAGCACCCAATGGTGCAAATCTTCAAAAATTATTCGATGATTTTCGCAACAACACCGGCGCCGACGGTACGACCGCCTTCACGGATTGCGAAACGCAGACCTTCGTCCATTGCGATCGGTGCAATGAGGGTCGCGGTCATCTGGACGTTGTCGCCCGGCATAACCATTTCCGTGCCTGCCGGCAGCTCGATCGAGCCGGTGACGTCAGTGGTACGGAAGTAGAACTGCGGACGGTAGTTCGAGAAGAACGGCGTGTGACGGCCACCTTCATCCTTGGTCAGGATGTAAGCTTCTGCAGTGAACTTGGTGTGCGGCTTGATCGAGCCGACATGTGCCAGAACCTGGCCACGTTCGACGTCTTCACGTTTGGTGCCGCGCAGCAGGGCGCCAATGTTGTCGCCAGCTTCACCCTGATCGAGCAGCTTGCGGAACATCTCAACGCCGGTGACGATCGTTTTGACGGTGTCTTTGATACCGACGATTTCGACTTCTTCACCAACCTTGACGATACCGGTTTCAACACGGCCGGTCACAACGGTACCACGACCCGAGATCGAGAACACGTCCTCGATCGGCATCAGGAACGGACGGTCTTTCGGACGTTCCGGTGCCGGGATGTAGCTGTCAACAGCTTCCATCAGCTTCAGGATCGCTTCTTTGCCAATCGCGTCATCACGACCTTCAAGGGCGGCAAGAGCCGAACCTTTGACGATCGGAATGTCGTCGCCCGGGAAGTCGTAGGACGACAGAAGTTCACGGATTTCCATTTCGACGAGCTCGAGCAGCTCTTCGTCATCGACCTGGTCAACCTTGTTCATGAACACGACGAGGGCCGGAACGCCAACCTGACGGGCAAGCAGGATGTGCTCGCGGGTCTGCGGCATCGGGCCGTCTGCTGCCGAAACAACCAGGATGCCGCCGTCCATCTGTGCCGCACCGGTGATCATGTTTTTAACATAGTCAGCGTGGCCCGGGCAGTCGACGTGCGCATAGTGGCGGTTCGCCGTTTCATATTCGACGTGCGCGGTCGAGATCGTGATACCACGAGCTTTCTCTTCCGGCGCCTTATCGATCATGCTGTAGTCCTGGAACGATGCGCCGCCGCTCTCTGCGAGAACTTTGGTGATCGCTGCGGTCAGCGTGGTTTTACCGTGGTCAACGTGGCCGATGGTGCCAACGTTCACGTGCGGTTTTGTACGCGCAAACTTTTCTTTAGCCATTACACTCAGATCCTAATCCGAACCAAAAAAAACACGTAAGAACCCACCGCACGAGCCGACGGGATCATATAAAATCTGGAGCGGGTGAAGGGAATCGAACCCTCGTCGTAAGCTTGGAAGGCTTCTGCTCTACCATTGAGCTACACCCGCATATTCTCTTTGCGAGCTCTCGCGAGGGCGAGAGAATGGTGGAGGGGGCAGGATTCGAACCTGCGTAGACTAAGTCGGCGGATTTACAGTCCGCTGCATTTGACCGCTCTGCCACCCCTCCATCAGGGTCAAAACGTTGTCGGGGTTACCCCCCGGCTTCGTTCGGCGAGGGAGGGAATACGTTGCAGGGCCTGTCCTTGTCAACAGCAAAAAAAAACACGAAATCGTATTTCCTTTCCTATATGTTCCCCATGCTTTCGTTCCAAAGCGAAACAAAGTGCATTCACACCCTTACCGTCCGGAGGTTTCCGCCATTATGTCGCGTCGCAACAATTCACGTTCTGCCAACCGTTCGACCGGAACGGGTCCGGGCGACAGCTTCACGCAAGACGATGATAAACGTGACGGCAATTCGCGTCGCGGACGAAAACGCGGCCGCGACGGCGGCAATGCAAGCAACGCTTCGCGCCTGATTCTGTTTGGCCGTCACCCGGTTCTGAACGCGATTTACAATCCGCAACGCACGATTCACAAAATCTGGGCGTCCGAGGCCGTGCGCGACGAAATTGTTGCCGCCCTTGCCGATACCGAACGCACCGATGTCCAGCTTGACGCCGCCGGGCGCACCGATCTTGATGAAATGCTGCCGCCGGGCACCGTCCATCAGGGCATGGCCATGCATTGCGCCCCCCTGCCCCAGATTTCCGTCGAAGAACTGATCGCCGACACCAGGGACGAGGAACAATGCACGGTCCTCATCCTTGATCAGGTCACCGACCCGCACAATGTCGGCGCGATTCTTCGCAGTGCGGCTGCCTTTGGTGCGGCTGCCGTCATCGTGCCCGACCGTCACGCCCCGCCTGAAACCGGTGTTCTGGCCAAATCGGCCAGCGGCGCGCTTGAAACCGTGCCCTATATTCATGCGGGCAACCTCAACCACACCATCGAAAAGCTCAAAGCCGCCCACTTCTGGCTGGCGGGCATGGATGGTTACGCCGAACAGACCCTGGCCGAAGCCAAGCTGAAGGGCCGTGTCGGAATCGTCATGGGCTCCGAAGGTGACGGCCTGCGCCGCCTGACGCGCGAAAATTGCGATTTCCTCGTCAAACTGCCGATGTCGGACCGCATCGAAAGCCTCAACGTCTCGAACGCGGCCGCGGTTGCCCTTTACGAACTGTACCGGACACGCGGCTGAAAACCTTTGACGAATCCCGTGATGCCAAACCGGCATCACGGCCCGCCAACATCCGCGACAGGACCGTGATTTTCAGGGATGCAATTTTCTGATCTTTTCCCTGTTTCAAAGTCTTGCATTCGCGAACGGCCCGGATTATGTTTCGCGCCGCTTGGCCGGCATAGCTATAATTGGTAGAGCAGCGGATTTGTAATCCGAAGGTTGGGAGTTCGAGTCTCTCTGCCGGCACCATTAAAAAGAAACCCCGCAAGCACATGCTTACGGGGTTTTCTTTTGGCTATTTGGCCGGGCGGTTCTATCCGTCGCAGCGTAGAGAAGAAACCTTAATCAGAAAGATACCTGTCTAGCACCGAAAACACTCCCGCCGTTTTCCAAAGGCTGCGATTGCCGATAACGTATAGTGATGCTTTAGCTCGCGTTACTGCAACGTTCACGAGATTCGGCTTGCTACCGGCCCAATTGCGCGCGCCATTTTGAGAAGAATCTTGCGCCCCAAGGACGAAGAAGACGATTGCGGCTTCACGGCCTTGAACTGTGTGAACCGTACCAACGTGCTCCCATACCCAATCGTCAGGTTTATCGATCCATCCGCTTAACACGCCGCTGCGCAGGATTGCCTGACGGAGATTGTCCTGCACAACAACAAAAGGAGTCACCACGTATAGATCAGCGCGAGTGCCGCTCAAGCAAATCTTTCGCAGCATTTTAATCAACACTTCTCCTTCATCAGCGCACCATTTGTCAGAACTAGACTTGCCTACAACATCTATCCAGCATGAGTGTCCGAGAACCGGATTTGACGTTGACGGCGCCTTCGCCTGCACCATCAGATTTGAATAGGCAATCTCGTTCGAGATATCAAACATCGGGCTATCGCAGCGTCGATGCACAAGTAGCGGCGATCCAACATCCCGGTGCCCGCTGCCGATCGGAAACTTAGCACAGTACATACTGGCAGCATCTGCAACTGTCTGCACCGAGGCTTCTGGCGCATTGTATTTCAATGGGTCAATGCCGAAGAAAGCACATACTTCTTCCGTGAGGCTGTTAGGGAGGGTAACAACGGGCTCGATTTGAAGCGGATCGCCGACGACAACCGAGCGCTTTGTTCGCATCATCGCACCAACGGCAGCTTGTGGCACTGCTTGCCCAGCTTCATCTACCAGAAGCCATCCCAGGGCTTCGGTGGGAAGCCGCGAGAACATCCAATTCACCGAGGCAAATGTTGTCGAGACAACCGGAACCACCAAGAAGAAAGATGACCAAAGATCAGGGATCAAGACATCTTTTTGCGGTGTGCCGAGTGAACGCGTCCCGAAAGTCTCTACAAAGACAGATAGGTTTTGCCGCAGCGGATCGGCTGCTGCATCGATAAATGCGTGGTGCAGTTGAATAGCGGCTTCAAAGACATCATCGCGCTGTCGACTTGCCGCGCTATCAAACCAGACGCTGGCGGTTTGAATATCTTCGTGTGCGCCCGCAAAGAAGTCGTCATCTGGGATCGGTACATCAAGCTCAACGCAAGTATGTTGCAGGCTTGCTTCCAAATCTGTCTTTTCGGCACGAAGGGTGTCCAAAAACTCCCGATTCTGCGCAATCAATTCCTTTGTCGCCGCGAGCTCTGCACCAAGATCTTCGGCAATTTTCTTGCAGTTGTGAAAACGCTGCTGATCGCCTCCGGCTCTATTAAAAAGGCCTTGCTGTTCATCGCGCCATGTTCTGAAACGAGGCGTGCGGAATAACCTTGCAAAGAAACCAGGGCGCGATGAAAAATGAGAAACTTGGGCTTGTCGTGAATTCTTAAACCGGTTTTCTGCTTCTTGTAGCTCGTGTAGGGCGGTTGCGCGCTCGCTTTCTAAGTTCCGCGCATCCACTTCAAGAGAAGGCAGTTTTTGCGCGAGGTTATTAATTTCAGCAACGACCTGTGCGTGACGCACGAGCTGCACATGAAGCTTTTGCAGGCGGTTTTCCGTTCGCTTTAAAGCATCAAACTTGGTCTTGAATTTGGAACGGGCTTTCTCCCACCGCATCTGTGCTTCGCGGCTATTTGACGGCGGATGCTCACGATCAATGATTCGACGATTTCGCTTCAGCGGAGGACGGCCGCGACCTTGGGGTTCCGATACTATTTGCGGCACACCGCTGGCATGATTGAGATACGTGGAAAGACCATTCTCCTCGTCGCGCCAGAACCTTTGTGAAAACATGTAGCGGTTTGAAGAATTGCCAAGGACAGCGGCAATAAGACCCCACGTATCACGTTCAAGAACATTATCTGAAATACTCTTGAAATATCGAAGTTCGGGCGCATCCACCGCGATTGCGTCTAGTGCAGGAAGTTCTGCACTGACATTCTCGACAGCTTTGTTGTTGGATGATGTTACCACCATCTCGAAGCCTTTAAGTCGTTCATCCAGCTTATGAAGTGTGATCTTCGCACCGCTACGTTGAAGGGTTTCGCTAGTTGGCGTGAAGGCTTGCGATGGACGGTCAAATTCATGCATCACTACGGCACGCTCTATGAGCCGTGCTGTCACAACATCACGAAGTAAGGTTGTCTTACCGGTACCGGGCGGACCGTTAACGGCGAGAACACCAGTCTTAATTTGCCGCGCATTTGTGGCGTTGACTGCCGCTTGCTGTAACAAAGCCAGCGGGAAACGTCCTTTGCCTGGCCATTTCCCGGGAGGCGTCAAAGCGGGTTGAAGTAAGTCCCGTAAACCAGCATTGTCTTCCAACAAATTAATGCGTTGCGACGGCTTTTTGATACCAAGATAATGTTCGAGCGCTTTGGGAAGTTTCCCCATACTTGCCAGCACGCGGGCCTCGGCCAAATCCTCCAAGAAGAACGAATTAAGCAAACCCGGTTCGGGCGGTGTCTTACTGGCAAAAAACTCATATCGCCGCAAAGCGAAGGACGGCGCTTTCATCACATGACCGTCTAGGTTTAGGGTCGAGACAAGATACTCAAACAGCTCTGAGATACGGCTTTTCGTCAACGGAATTACATCATCATTTCGATCCCGTTTGACTAAGAGTTTTCTGAACTGTCCTTTCAAAATCTTTTCCTGGGCGGGCCAGTCGGCGAGCTTCTTCAAGTCCCCTTGAAGAGCGATTGGAACGCCCCACGCAAAACTTGAAATCGCAGCACTTGTCTCTTCCTCCAAGGGGCGTCCTTCTTTGTCCAAAAGGATGCTTGCAATCGGACTGCTCCCCCTTACGCTGGGTTTATCCGGGCGCTTATCAGCGTAAACTTTCAGCAGCATTTCAACAGCTGGAGCTAGTTCTATCGCACCGAGGATAAGCTCATAGTAAAGCCGCTTTTTGGGAAGAGATTTTTCCCCTAGTTCCCACGGCAAAGGTCCTTCTTCAAAACGAGCAATCTTTTTCCGGTCACCGGCTACCAGATCTGTTTCTCGTCGATACCCTTGTGGAGACAAAACCTCCAACGCCGTCCATGCGCGCAGAATATCCTGCGCATCATTTGTGATCGGTGGTTTCGCTACAGGTTTGGCCGCAATCTTGATTGTTTCCGGCGGCCTAATAGCTTCATGGAGCTTCGGAGGCTCACCAACAGCTAGCGCTGATTGACGCGGAGCTGAGTCAAGCTGATCCGCTTTTGGTTCAGGATTGAATACAGGCTTTTGAGGAGATGAATTAGGGGATTGATCGGTAGTTGCCGCCTGAACTTTTTTCTTTAGTGCAAGTGCGCGTTGCGTGCTGCGAAACTCCAGTTCATGTATCAAGCGGTTAAGCGTTTCAGAATCGCTCTGGTTGTCATTAAAGGTCTTTTCCAGCTCTTTAATCGACTTATTGAAATAAGGTCTATTCTTCATAAATTTTCCGCCTAGCCTTGGCGCAAAACAACGTCACGCCTCCCCGTATCTCTTTGCTTTCAAATAATCATTCCTCATAACGATAATCGAATGCAAGAAATTCATCGTAAGCTTGCAATTCCACTAACCAATCTGCCACGCGGAATGGAGGCATCGCGTCAAGTTTGAATTTTTCTTGCGGCTCTAACATACGGAACAAAGGCATATAGCGTACTCAGGTCTGCTAACATCGTCGCGAGGACGCATCAAAGCTGCCATCGACGATGTAGCTATAATTGGTAGAGCAGCGGATTTGTAATCCGAAGGTTGGGAGTTCGAGTCTCTCTGCCGGCACCATTAAAAGAAAACCCCGTACGCCTTTTGGCTGCGGGGTTTTCTTTTGTCTCCGATGCGGCAAGTTGGACTCTTTCCCTTCTCCGCCATGCCCGCAAAGGCGGGCATCCGGTTCACAAATCGGGGAACTATCGTTTCTCGACCAGAAACCCCTCGGCCATCAGGCTGAAGGCATCAACCGCCTTGGGCAAAGCAGACTTCGGATCATCACTGTCCGCAACCCATAACGCCGCGTTCAGGGCCGCCCCGCACAGCAGCCGGGCAGCGGCATCGGTATCGACCGGTTTCATAACCCCGTCGGCAATCAGCCTTTCGACCGCTTCTTTGGTGGCCTCAAGGCACGCATTCTGGCTCGGCCAATGCGACGGATCGCCAAGAATGGCAGGCCCGTCAAGCAGAACGATTCTCCTCACCTCGGGATCAAGCGCCATCGCGATATAGGCCGCCCCCTCTGCCAGAAGCTGTTGCCACCCGTCCCCGGCGCTGGCACTTGCGGCGCGTGCCCGCGCGGCCATCTCGCCATCGACCTGCGCCACCACCGCGGCAAGCAGCCCCTTCTTGTCGCCGAAATTGTGATAAAGCGCGCCCCGCGTCAGGCCAACCGATGCCGTCAGCTCATCCATCGACGCCGCGGCAAACCCTTGCGTTCCGAATGCCTTGCGCCCCGCCGAAATAAGCTTTTCGCGGTTTTCTTCCATCGTTTCCTGGCGACGCCGTGCGGCCATTGCAAACCTCCTTGGTCAATTACCCGACACATATCATCTCACATACGTCACGTATATAGAACTTGACATACGCCATGTATCTGAGATTTATATACGCATCGTATGTGAAATTGCATGCCCAGATAAAAGGATAAATCCACATGGCACAGCGTAACGCCGTTTTCCCCGCCAACCGACATGCCCTTTATGCCGAACACGGTTATTCCGCCGCGATCAAATCGGGCGGCCTTCTGTTCGTTTCCGGGCAGGTCGGCAGCCACTCTGACGGTTCGCCCGAACCGGATTTCGAGGCACAGGTCCGTCTGGCATTCGCCAATCTTGAAGCAACGCTCAAGGCTGGTGGCTGCACGCTTGACGATATTGTCGACGTCACGACCTTCCACACCGATCCCGGAAACCAGTTTGAAACGATCATGAAGGTGAAGGGTGATGTTTTCCCCGAAGCCCCCTATCCGAACTGGACGGCAATCGGCGTGAACTGGCTGGCCGGGTTTGATTTCGAAATCAAGGTTATCGCCCGCATTCCGGGCTAAACCGCAAAACGGCGCGCGAGAAGCCCCTCGCGCGCCGTTTTTCACTCTATCAGATGAGTGCCCGCCCCTACCCGCGTTTCGAGGTCGCGTAGCGTTCCAATTCCTCGTAATAGGCATCAAAGCCGATGCGATTGCGCAACTGGCCCCAATCCATCAGCATATCGGTGCGTGGCTTGCCGGCTTTCATCAATTGTAGGGTTTCAACCATCGCCTTCATTGCCGCTGCCATAAGCGATAATGGATAGGCCGCGATCTGATAGCCGATATCACTCAGTTCTTCGGGCGTCAGATCGGGGGTTTCCCCACCTTCGACGATATTGGCCATTTTCGGCCCCGGCAGGGCCGCACAAAGGGTGCGCATTTCCGCGACCGTTTTCGGGGCTTCGACGAACAATATGTCAGCCCCCAGTTCGGCAAATTTCGCGGCCCGGTCAATCGCCTCGCTCAGGCCATGCTGATGACGGGCATCGGTGCGCGCAAGGATCAGGATATCCGCCCCGGCATCGCGGGCGTCGACGGCGGCCTTGATACGATCAAACGCCTCGTCCCGGCCAACGACCTCCTTGCCCTTGGTATGGCCGCAACGCTTGGGCGCAAGCTGATCCTCGATCATTACCGCGGCACAGCCTGCCTTGGCAAATCCGGTGACGGTGCGCTTTACATTCATCGCATTACCATATCCGGTATCACCATCACCGATCACCGGGATGGAAACCGCGTCGGTGATGTTGCGCGCCTGATCAAGCACTTCGCCATAAGACATCAGGCCAAGATCGGGTTCGCCGATCCGCGAAGCCGCGGCCGAAAAGCCCGACATGAAAGTCAGGCCAAAGCCTTCCTGTTCGATCAGCTTGGCCGACAGCGCATCAAAGCAGCACGGCATGGTGATCAGGTCGCCAGTCGCCAGAAGCGCACGGAGTTTATCGGCAGCAGAGATTTGTTTGGTCATAAGCGTCACATTTTAAAGGGGATATACAGGGCAAGATCATGCCAGACATACAGAATGGCCGCCGTCAGGAACATCAGAAGCAGGAACGGCAACACACCGCGCGCCACTTCGCCCAATCGCGTTTTCGCCACCGACTGAATGACATAAAGGTTAAGCCCCACCGGTGGCGTGATCAGCGCGCATTCAACCATGATCACCATATAGACACCGAACCAGATCGGATCAAAGCCAAGTGCCAAAGCTGCGGGCAGCAGAACCGGCGTCATGATCAGCACCATTGAAAGTGCTTCGAACACCAGCCCCATGATCAGCAATACGACCGTCACGACGAGGATAAAGCCAAGTTCGGTATCGATCCCCTGGCTGATCATCATCGAGATATCCTGCGGGATGCGATACAGCGTGATCGCCTTGCCAAACACCTTTGCCCCGGCAATGATCAGAATGATCGCAACCGTGGTCGCCATGGTATCAAAAATCGCAAGCTTCAACGCTTTCCAGGTCAGAACCCGCATCGCTGCCGTAATCAGAAGGGCAGCGGCAAAACCGATGGCCGCGGCCTCGGTCGGGGTAAAGGCCCCGGAATAGATCCCCGATATGATCAGCACCGCCAGAAGCACGGCAGGCAGCGCCTTTAACGTGGCGCGCTTGCGTTCATCCCAGCCACGTTTGGGTTCGCGTTCCTGCCCGCCAAACCGGGCATAGATCATCGAATAGACGATAAACAGCAACAGCAACGCAATGCCCGGCCCGACCCCGGCAAGGAAAAGCGCAATCACGGATTCTTCGGTCACGAAGCCATAAATGATCATCGGGATCGAAGGCGGGATCAGGATGCCAAGCGTGCCGCCCGCCGCCATCAGGCCATAGACGAAACGCTTGTTATAGCCGCGCTGGACCATTTCCGGGATGGCGACCGTGCCAATCGTGGCCGCCGTTGCCACCGATGATCCCGAAATCGCGGCAAACACGCCACACGACAGGATGGTTGCGACCGCAAGCCCGCCCGGCCAATGACCGACCCACGCACTGACCGCAGCAAACAGGTCATTACCGACCCCGGCGCGCAGCAGGATGTTGGACATCAAAAGGAACAGCGGCACCGACAGCAGAATAAACCCATCCAGTGTCGACAGGATCGCCTGCGGTGCCATCAGCGGCGAAAACCCGCCAATGATCAGCATGCCAAGACCAAGCCCGCCCAGCGCAAAGGCCACCGGCACACGGATCAGCAGCAAGGCGAACATTGCCGCAAGTGTCAGGATAATTGTCATTCGTGCGCCCCTTCCGGAATATCCTTGCCGCGGATCACGCCGACAATTTCAATGACGGCCTGAACAGCCAGAAGCGCAAAACCGATCACGACCGGGATTTCCGCAACCCACGCCGGAAGGTCAAGCATCGTGCCGCTGGTGCGGCCGCGCTCGAAACTTTCAAGGAAGATTTCCCAGCCCTTGAACGTCACCATGACGGAAAACACCAGAACCACCGCCATCGCGATGATTTCAAGCAGACGGCGCATCCCCGGCTTGCAAAGCCGGGTGATCGCATCGACGGAAATATGCCGCCGTGCCGCCAATGCCCAGGGCATGCCAAGCAGCGATCCCCAGATCAGGCAAAGCTGCGAAAGCTCTGCCGCCCAGATGGTGGGACGAATAAAGAAATACCGGGCCACGACCTCATAAGTCAGCATCACGCCCGCTGCGACAAACAGCAGGGCCGCGATCCAGGCCAGCAAAAGCATCAAACGATCAAACATGATAAAAATCCTGGCCGTACCGGCATGGTGGCCTCCGGTTGCGACCGCCTCCTGAAAAGAGAGACTGGTGAATAGATGAAAAGACATCACCGCAACGGCGGGGCCGTCTAAAATGCGGTGATGTCTTCTTTATTGGCAGTTCAGTCTATCGTCCGCGAATAAGGCTTAAAGCTTGCTCGCCGCATCAAAGACCTGCTTGCCCAGATCGCCGGTATGGCTAAGGAATTCCTCGTAAACCGGTTTGGCAACTTCACGCCATGCCGCCATTTCCTCTTCGGTCGGGGTATAGACGGTCATGCCGTTGGCCTTGGCTTCTTCGTATGCTTCGGCTTCGATCGACGACATGCGGTCACGCACGTCTTTTTCCGCATTCATCGCCGCAGTCGAAATGATGTCGCGCTGCGCATCCGAAAGGCCGTTCCAGAAATCGGTATTGATCACCACGATGAATTCAACATCGGCATCGTTGGTGGCGGTCACCGTATCCATGACTTCCCAAAGCTGGCGGGATTTGACGCCCGACATGCCGGTCATGCCGACATCAACCGTGCCACGCTGATAGGCGATATACTGCTCGGACCCGGAAATAAGGGTCGGCGCACCGCCAGCCGCTGAAATGAAATCGCCCTGGGTTTTGGAAAACACGCGAACTTTCTGGCCTTTAAGACCTTCCGGGCCTTTGATCGGGCCACCATTCGACAGCATGATCGATCCGCCATATGCCTGCCACCACAGGACGGTCGCACCGGTATCGGCAATCGCCTCGTCAAGCGGGCCACGCACCGGCGATCCCTTGGCAACCGCGGCACGGACTTTCTCTTCGGAATCAAGCAGGAACGGCTGATAGAACACATCGACCGCCGGCACATCACCGACATAACGGGTCAGCGATGCGACACCCATTTCAATCGCCCCGGAACCGACGGCGGCGGGCACTTCCTTGTCCTTGTAAAGCTGCGCACTGTCATAAATCTCGACCGCGATATCGCCGTTCGATTTTTCCTCGACCTCGTTCTTGAACATCAAAAGGTTCTGACCAAGATGGCTTTTCATCGGCAGTTGCAGCGAAATCCGCAATGTCAGATCGGCTGCAATGGCACTATGGGTCATGCCGGTAAAACCAACGGCAGCCATCAGGGCCGCCGCAAGGGCAAATTTCTTCATGACGAACGTCCTCCGGGGTTTTTTATTTTATACAAAAGCTTTCAGGCGCAAAGATGCGCTCAACCCGGTTTGGCATTCAAGATGTTTTGGTCATACCACTGTCACACGCATTAACCCTTAGTGCGCTGCACAGCAGCATGAAGGTCTTCTGTTCCGGGGGAAAGCGCCCTGCTCGGCAATCACATGCTGCAATGCAAAAAGTGAATAATCGGGCTGATTATTCACTTTTCCTACGTAATCTGGCATGCCAGAAAAACGGTTTTGAATACAGAATACGGGAATCGTTCACCTGCGCGTTAATTGGCAAGCCGCTTATACATCACCGTCGTTGCGCTCAGCTTTTCGGAAAACGGATCGCGGGCATAGGCCGGGATCACGCCCGCCGTTTCAAAACCGAGCGAGGCATAAAGCGGCTCTGCACTGTCGCCGGTTCTCGTATCAAGTGTCAGCAGATGACGTGCTTTCGCAAACGCCCGTTTTTCCAGCGCTTCCATCAGTTTTCGCGCAATGCCCATGCGGCGATATTGCGGATGCACCATCAGTTTGCAGACCTCGCCACGATGGACCTGATTGGGCATGGTGGCGCAATCAAGCTGCACGGTTCCGACCACCTTGCTGCCGTCCAGCAGCGCCACGAACAGATCACGCCTGCCGTCCCGCATCGCGGGCAGGACCATATCGCGCCAGAAGCCAATTGCGGCGGCGGCATCAAACGGTTCGATAAATCCGATGCTGGCCCCGTCATGAACGCAGGCATGCAGCATCTCGCCAAACGCCTCCAGGTGGCTTTCAAGCTGATCGGCGTCAAAGCTTGCAATGGTGATCTGGTCGCTCATTTTTGGGGGCCTCATACTCTCATACGATGAAAAGGTGATAGATCGCGCCTTTATCGGCGGGGGCTTCAAAGCTGCTGGGGCCTGAAAGCCGGTATCGCAGGCAATCCCCGACATTCAGCACATAGGCCTTGCCCTCCACCGTGATATGCAGTTGCCCGGCCAGCATCACCAGATGATGTTCAAGCCCCGGGCGTGGCGTTCCCTCGTATTCGATCCGTGCACCGGGATCGAGTTCGCATTCGATGACTTCCGCCATCAGCCCCTGCGCGGGTGGCGAAACCGTCCGTCGGAAAAATCCGGTCTCCAGGTCGGCCCAGGTCCGCTGCAAACCGCGATAAACAAGCGGTTTGAACTCGTCCTCGACCATCTGCATCAGGCGTGACATCGGCAGGCCATAGGCGGCACAAAGCTTGCCCAGAACATGCGCCGTCGGACTGACCTCGCCATTCTCAAGCCGCGACAGGCTGGCCCGGCTGACGTCACTGCGTGCGGCCAGCTCCTCCAGCGACCAGCCCCGCTCCGCCCGCAACGCACCCAACCGCTCCGCAATCCTCCGATCCATCATCCCACCACCTCAAATTCCACTATCAGGGAATTAATCCCATATATGAGAAATCGTCAACGAGAATCGATGTGGTTGTTGGAGGAGGCGGCGGCGTATGGAGCGGGAGTGGAGGGACGAGAGCGAGAACTAGAACTAGAACTAGAACAAGGACTAGTACGAGGACAAGGACGGGGACGGGGACGGGATGAGGATGAGGAAGGGATGAGGATGAGGATGAGGAAGGGAGAGGGTCTGTGGGTTGGCGTGTTGGCGCAGAGGACCCCTGTTCCAGTTTGGTTTGCGATTCTTGGTGTTCGGGCTGTGGGTGCGAGGGCGGATAGAGGGAAAGGCGCGCGGCGTTTGTTAGGCTTGGGTTAGGTCAAATCCGTCGCGGGTCCAGCTTTGCAGGCCGCCCTTGAGGTTCATCACCTGACAGTCGAGGTGGGGCAGAACGGCGTTGGCGGCGCCGAAAGATCGCTGTCCGACGGCACAAATGAAGACCAGATCCGTCTCTGTATCGTCGGCAAGGTCGACAAGTGCCGGAATGTCGAAATTCGAGGTCGGCATATTGATCGCCCCGCTGATATGGCCGGACTTGAATTCGTCGGGTTCGCGGACATCAATCAGGGTCACATTGCCCTGTGCGATCAGGTGATCGAGTTCACCACTTTCGACGAAAGTCACACTACCATCGGTCATTCGTTACTTCCCTTCGGGGCAGGTTTGGCGCACAGTGGACGATACTGGACTGATATAATTTTGCAGCCTGACTGTGCAATTGCAAAACGGGTGCGGCGGATGTTTTCGTCGGCCGGCCAAGCTATTCCCGATGTCGGGGCCGGTCACTTTGAAGTGATCGTTTCGCATGCGTTTTTACCAACAATATTCGTAAGTTGGCCATTGCGGAATGAAACCGGAAGCCCCACGTCAAAGGGACAAGGTTACAGGAGCAGACCCTATCCGGGTGTATTCACCGGTAAAGTTTGCCCGCAACAAAAAGTGACTTTGGGCTGCCGCGTGCCGGGGCCGCAAAATTTCCATCGTCGGTTGCAAATATTGCAAGCCATTCTAAAAAGTCATCAAAGCCGTTTTCTTTGCCAATATCTGGCAGACCTTTAAACGAACCTTAAATAAAGTTCATTAGTTTATTTACTCACCGCCCGCTTAAACGAGATGTTTATTTCGGGCGCAGACAGAATGAACGGCGGCTATTTTCAATGCCACCGCAGTGCAGCAAACCCGCTGCATTCTTGTAACAGGATCGGGCCCGCCGCCCCCATCAGGCCGGTTAAGCCCCAAGATCAAAAGAACACAGGAAACGACATCTGACAGAAGTGCGATAACGTTGGAAAGGAGACCGCGCCATGGCTGAAGACAAGGACATCTTCGAGCTGTATGCGGAAGGCTATGACGGAAAACGCGAAACCGAACTAACCATCCGGGACTATCTTAATCTATGTCGCGATGATCCATCGGCCTACGCATCCGCAGCCGAGCGGATGATCAAGGCAATCGGCGAACCCGAAATGATCGACACCTCGACCGATTCCCGTCTCGGCCGAATTTTCCTGAACCGCACCATCAAGCGATATCCCGCCTTCGAGGATTTCTTCGGCATGGAAGAAACCATCGAACGCATCGTCGGTTTCTTCAAATATGCTGCCCAGGGACTGGAAGAACGCAAACAGGTTCTTTATCTGCTGGGCCCGGTTGGCGGCGGCAAAAGTTCGCTTGCCGAACGGCTGAAGGAACTGATGGAGGTCGAGCCGATCTATGTGCTGAAAGCCGGCGATCAGATCAGCCCGGTTTTCGAAAGTCCGCTTGGCCTGTTTAACCCGGCCAAGATGGGTGATGCGATCGAGGACAAATACGGCATCCCCAAACGCCGCCTGACCGGGCTTATGTCACCATGGGCGGTGAAACGGCTTGATGAATTTAACGGCGATCTTTCCAAATTCTCGGTCGTTAAACTGATCCCGTCGCGCCTGCGTCAGATTGCGATTGCCAAAACCGAACCGGGCGATGAAAACAATCAGGACATTTCGTCGCTGGTCGGCAAGGTCGATATCCGCAAACTTGAATATTACAGCCAGAACGATCCGGATGCGTATAGCTATTCCGGCGGGCTTAACCGCGCCAATCAGGGACTTCTTGAATTTGTCGAGATGTTCAAGGCCCCGATCAAGATGCTGCATCCGTTGCTGACGGCAACACAGGAAAGCAACTATATCGGCACCGAGAACCTCGGCGCGATCCCGTTCCAGGGCCTTATTCTGGCGCATTCGAACGAGGCCGAATGGCAAACCTTCAAGGCCAATAAAAACAACGAAGCCTTTATCGACCGTATCAGCGTGATCAAGGTCCCCTATTGCCTGCGGGTGACAGAGGAAACCCAGATTTACGACAAGCTGTTGCAGGGGTCCGAACTGGAACAGGGGGCATGTGCGCCCGGTACGCTTAAGATGCTGGCACAGTTTTCGGTCCTGTCGCGTTTGCAGGAACACGAGAATTCAAACCTGTATTCCAAGATGCGTGTCTATGACGGCGAGACATTGAAGGATGTCGACCCCAAAGCCAAATCGATGCAGGAATATCGTGATACCGCGAGTGTCGACGAAGGCATGGACGGCATTTCGACACGGTTTGCCTTCAAGGTGCTTTCGGAAACGTTCAACCACGACACCCACGAGGTTGCGGCCGACCCGGTCCATCTTATGTATGTGCTGGAACAGGCGATCCGGCGCGAACAATATCCGGAGGAACGCGAGAAGGATTATATGGATTTCATCAAATCCGAACTGGCCCCGCGCTATGCGGAGTTCATCGGGGCGGAAATCCAGAAGGCCTATCTCGAAAGTTATTCCGATTACGGCCAGAACCTGTTTGACCGTTATGTCGCCTATGCCGATGCATGGATCGAGGATCAGGACTTCAAGGATCCCGATACCGGTCAGTTGCTGGATCGCAAGATCATCGATCAAGAACTGTCGAAAATCGAAAAACCGGCGGGCATCGCCAATCCGAAGGATTTCCGCAACGAGGTCGTCAAGTTTGCCCTGCGTGCACGTGCCAATAACAAGGGCAAGAACCCGGCATGGACGTCTTATGAAAAACTGCGCGAAGTCATCGAAAAACGCATGTTCAGCCAGGTCGAAGACCTGCTGCCGGTGATTTCCTTCGGGTCGAAAAAAGACAGCGACACCGAGAAGAAGCATAACGAGTTCGTCAAACGCATGATTGATCGTAACTATACCGAACGTCAGACCCGTCGTCTGGTCGAGTGGTATATGCGTGTGAACAAGGCCGGTTAAGCCCAAGCTGCGGCTTTGCCGACCCGCACCGGGCGGTTTGTCCCCTTGTCCGCCCGGTGCACCGAGTTCCCGGCCGACGGTTTTCCAACGAGCGTCGGCCGGGGTTCTCGAAACGATACGTGCGCAAGCAAGGATATGATGGCCCATGCTTTATATCGTCGACCGCCGCAAGAACCCGAAAGGCAAAAGCCTTGGCAACCGGCAGCGCTTTATGCGGCGCGCAAAGGCACAGATCAAAAAGGCGGTAGAAGACACCATTCGCACCCGCGGCATTACCGATATCAATAGCGGCGATTCCATCACCATTCCGGGAAAGACCCTGCATGAACCGGGTTTCCATCACGCACGCCGCGGCGGGGATCGCAATTATGTCCTGCCCGGCAATAAAAAGTTTGTCCCCGGCGACCGGATTGCCCGCCCGCAAAGCGGCGATGGTGGTGCCGGCGGATCACAGGCCAGCCCTGACGGCGAGGGCGAGGACGAATTTCAGTTCAGTCTGACGCGTGACGAGTTTCTGGATATCTTTTTCGAAGATCTGGAACTGCCCGACCTTTTGAAAAAAAGTCTGAAACAGACCACTGCCTATCGTACGGCGCGGGCCGGTTTTTCGGTCGAGGGTACGCCATCGAACCTGAGCCTTGTGCGCACCATGCGCAATTCGCTGGCGCGCCGGATCGGTTTGCGACGCCCGAAAACGGCACAGGTTCGTGATCTTGAAGACAGGATCGCCGCCCTTCAGGCCAAGGCGGAAAAACGCCCATCCGGCAAACTGACCAAGACGGATGAAGACACGCTTCACGGGCTTCTGGCCGAACTTGAGGAAGCCAAGCGCCGCATGAAGGCGATCCCCTTCATCGACCCCATCGACACACGGTTCAACCAGTTCCAGCAAATCCCCGATCCAAACACCCAGGCGGTCATGTTCTGCCTGATGGATGTATCCGGATCAATGTCCGAGCAGATGAAAGAACTGGCCAAAAGGTTCTTCATGTTGCTGCATCTGTTTTTGCACCGCAGATACGAGCATGTCGATGTGGTGTTCATCCGCCATACATCGCGCGCCGCCGAAGTGGACGAGGAAACGTTTTTCTATTCGCGTGAAACCGGCGGCACCATCGTTTCCACCGCGTTAGAGGAAATGAAACGCGTGCTGAAGGATCGTTACCCGACCGATCAGTGGAACATCTATGCCGCACAGGCATCGGACGGCGACAATTATTCCAATGACGGGGCAAAATGCACGGCCTTGCTGGCCGAGGACCTTTTGCCGAAATGCCAGTATTACGCCTATATCGAAATCACCGACGAGCGCGAGGCCGAGATTTTCTCGTCCGCCGAAGGGGAAACCGCCCTTTGGAAGGCCTATGCCCCGGTTGCACGCACCAATGCGCGATTTGCCCTTAAACGGGTGACCAAGGCCGCCGATATCTTCCCGGTATTCCGGGAACTGTTTGCCAAGAACCGTGCAGAAAAACTAAGCGGGGTCAAAGGATGACCGAGAAACGCACGACCAAAGCGGACATGGAAAAAACCGCCGCATCCGATAGCGCGCCCGGACTTCTGTTTTCCGGTGCGGATTGGGATTTCAACACCCTGAAAGCCACCTATGACGCGATTGAGGATATTGCGATCAACGAGCTGAAGCTGAATGTCTATCCCAATCAGGTCGAGGTGATTACGTCCGAGCAGATGCTGGATGCCTATTCATCCATCGGCATGCCGTTGATGTATCACCACTGGTCGTTCGGCAAACGGTTCGTGCGCGACGATGTGATGTATCGCAAGGGATATCAGGGCCTTGCCTATGAAATTGTGATCAATTCCAACCCCTGTATTTCCTATGTGATGGAAGAAAACACCATCGTCATGCAGGCCTTGGTGATTGCCCATGCGGCATTTGGCCATAACCATTTTTTCAAGAACAATTACCTGTTCAAGCAATGGACCGATGCGGAAGGTATTCTCGATTATCTGCAATTTGCCAAACGCTATATCGCCAAGTGCGAGGACAGGTACGGCTTTGATGCGGTCGAACGGGTTCTGGATGCGGCCCATGCGCTTATGGAACAGGGGGTAAACCGGTATTCACACCCGGAAAAACCCAATCTGGCCGAGGAACTTGAACGCGAACGCGAACGCGCGAAATACGAGGACGAGACCTATAACGATCTGTGGCGCACCCTGCCCCAGGCCGAAAAGGACGACGAAGACCTTGATGAAATGCGCCGGAAAATGCGGATGGAAGAACGCCGGGCGCAATTTGGCCTGCCGGAAGAAAACCTGCTTTATTTCCTGGAAAAAAATGCCCCGTCCATGCAGTTGTGGGAACGCGAGATTTTGCGGATCGTGCGTAATATCGGGCAGTATTTCTATCCGCAGAAACAGACCAAGATGATGAATGAAGGCTGCGCGTGCTATGTGCATTACGCGATCATGAACAGCCTGTATGACAAGGGTCTGATTTCCGAAGGTGCGATGATGGAATTCATCGATTACCATTCGCGCGTCGTGTTTCAGGCCGAATATGATGATCCGCGCTATTCCGGGTTTAACCCCTATGCGCTTGGCTTTGCCATGATGCAGGATATTCACCGCATCTGTGTCGACCCGACCGAGGAAGACCGCAAATGGTTCCCCGATATTGCAGGCAATAATGAGCCGGTTGAAACGCTGAAAGAGGCATGGGCACATTACCGCGATGAAAGCTTCATCCTGCAATTCCTGTCCCCCAAACTGATGCGCGACATGCGGATGTTCCTGATCGAGGATCTGAGTTCCAGCCCGCATCTGGAAGTCGCCGCCATCCATGACGATAACGGATATCGCAAGGTGCGCCGCGCGTTGGCACGTATGCATGATATTTCGGTCCGCGAACCGGACATGCAGGTGGTTGATGTTGATATTCGTGGCAACCGGCAGCTTTACATCCAGCATACCGAACATGACGGCATCCGGCTTGAAAAGTCCGAAGCGGAAATGACGCTGGGCTATATCGGGCAGTTGTGGGGTTATGGCGTGACATTACAGGCCGTCGACCATGAAACCGGCGAAATCCTGCATGAAATGGACTACACCCCCGAAGACCTTGCCAACGCCTGACCCTGTCGTTGCGGCAGTTTAGCCGATCCAGAATCCGATCCGTATCGTTGAAATACGGCGGAACAGGATTTGTATTTTTGCGCACCAAAGAAAACCTGAAGCTGTATCAGGCCACGAACCTATCCATCTAAAACCGTGACTTCGGCACAACCACCCCCAAAGATTGTGCTTTATCAGCAGGTACAATCGATTTATTCACAGGCCCCTTAATTAATAATGGAAATCAGTTGCATCACTTTCATGCAACTGCATATTACTTGCGGTATTAATTCGTGCCGCACCCGGTGCGGTTTCGAATTCCCGGTTCATAGCGCAAGATGGAAAATCGATCCGATGGCGTCCCGCCTGGCAGCCCGCATTGCACATGCTCTTGTTCTGCTGCTTGCCGTTTCGGTTGCGGGCTTTGCCCTGCTTCGGCTGATGCCGGGTGATTTTGCCGAAGTCCTGTTGATGGCGCAGATGGATGGCACCCTGCCCGATGCCACCCAGGTTGCGCGATTTGCCGATACGCATGGTCTGAATGATCCGTTGCCGTTGCAGTATCTGCGCTGGCTGGGCGGATTGATGCAGGGCGATCTTGGTCTTTCGCTTGTGACCCGCGAACCGATTATCACCGACATTCTGTTGCGGATTGAACAATCGCTGATCCTTGCGGTCTGCGCGCTGGCGGTTGCCCTGTTGCTTGCGGTGCCGATCGGTATCGTGTGTGCGGTTTATCCCGACAGCAGAATAGATCGGATTGCGGGGATCATCAGCGTGATCGGCATGTCGATCCCGAATTTCTGGTACTCGCTGTTGCTTGCCCTGCTGTTTTCGCTTGCACTTGGCTGGTTGCCAACCGGAGGGCACGGCACATGGCAACATGCCGTTTTGCCAACCCTTGTGATTGCGACATCCATCACCGGCGTTCTGTCGCGGTTCGTGCGCAGCAGTCTTCTGGAAGAATTGTCAAAACCCTATATCCGCACCGCACGCGCCAAGGGCGGGAGACGGCGGCGCGTGGTTCTGCATCATGCCATTCCCAATATCGTGCCGGGTCTTCTGACATTTTCCGGGCTGCAATTTGCCCGGATTTTTGATGGCATGATCATTGTCGAAACGCTGTTTGCGTGGCCGGGGATCGGGCGGTATCTGGTGGAATCGCTGCTTAATCGTGATTATCCGGCGATACAGGCCTGTTTCCTTCTGATTGCAGCATCCTACATTCTGGTCAATCTGATCGTCGATATCACCATATCGGTTTACGATCCCCGCACGCGCGAGATCGTCTAGATGCTGGCGCGGTCCTTTGTTCCCAAATCCGTCGCCCACGAAAAGCTGGCCACCCTTCCTGGCCGGAATGGCAATATGTATGCCGCCATTGTCGTATCGGTGATGATGGCGATCCTGATCCTGCCGTTCTTTGCGCCGCATGATCCCTATCAGACCCAATTCCTGTTTCGGTTGCAGCCGCCAAGTCTGGATTATCCGCTGGGCACGGATGCGATGGGGCGCTGCGTGTTTTCGCGATTGCTTTATGGCGCACGGCTTACCACCGCATCGGCGATTGTCGTGGTAATTGCGTCATCGCTGTTTGGCAGCCTGCTTGGCACGGTTGCGGCAATGATCGGCGGGACACCGGACCGCATCCTGATGCGGTTCTGCGAGGGCATTTCGGTTTTCCCGGCACTGGCAATCAGCATGATCATTGCCGGGGTGCTGGGGCTTGGACTTAACGCCGTTATCATTGCCCTGATTGCCATTCACTGGACCGACTATGCCCGGATCGTTCGCAATGCGGTGATTGTCGAACGGGCCAAGCCCTATGTCATGGCAGCCGAGGCACTTGGCGCACCGCATCACCGGATCGCAAGACGGCATATCCTTCCCAATATCGTCGGGCCGCTTCTGACGCTTGGTGCCTATTCCATGTCCTGGGTGATCCTGTCCTTTGCCGGGCTCAGTTTCCTTGGGCTTGGCGTTGAACCGGGCACGCCGGAATGGGGCCTGATGATTGCTGAATCCCGCAACTATCTTCGCGATTACCCGCGGCTGGTTCTGGCGCCTGGCCTGACCATTGCCGGGTTTGTCATTGCCGTAAACCTGCTTGGAGACGCGCTTGGCGATCGTTTCCGGCTCAGTCAGATCAACTATCTTCACTAGAAGGATCATTGTGACGATATTCAGGAAGACCCTTTGCACTTTTGCCTTTGCAACACTGGCAATCGGTGCCATCGCAACCGCACCACAGAAAGCAGCAGCAACCGAACAGGATACGCTGGTTGTCGGCACCATGTGGGAAGCCCTTCCGCTGGCGATGCAGCCGCGCCGGTCACGCTTTTTCAATGAAAGCGAGATCCTCGATACGCTGGTCAAACTGGATTATGACCTGAATACCATTCCGGGTCTTGCGACATCGTGGGAACGCGTTTCACCGACTGTCTGGCATTTCAACCTGCGTGAAAATGTCGTCTTCCATGACGGAACAAAGCTTGATGCCGAGGCGGTCAAATTCTCGCTCGAACGGGTGATTGCGCTGCTGCCTTATGCTGCCGACCTTTTGAACATCAAGCAGATGTCGGTGGCCGAACCGCTGGTTCTGGAAATCGAGACGAACGAGCCGTTTGCCGCACTTCCCAACCAGTTGACCGACGCGATCACCGGCATTTATGCCAAGGCATCGTTCAATGATGCGGGCGAGTTCGTCAAACCGGTCGGCACCGGCCCCTGGAAATTCGAGGAATACCGCAAACAGGACCGCACCATCGTGACGCGTTTTGATGGGTATTGGGGTGAAAAACCGGCCCTTTCGAAAGTCGAATACCGGTTCATCCCCGATCACAATTCGCGCACGCTGGCCCTTGAAGCCGGTGAGGTTGATTTCATCGACAATATGCTGCCATCCGATGTGGCACGTCTGTCACGCGATGAAAACTTCAAGGTTTATTCCAAACCGATTGCCGGGCTTTATTACGGTGCGTTCAATGCCGGGGACAAAAGCCCGCTTTCGGATGTGCGCATTCGTCAAGCCGTCAATGCGCTGGTGGATCGCGATCTGATCGTCAAGGGTGCGCTTGACGGGATTGGCGAACCGGCATGGGATTTCTTTGGCCCGCAATTTGATTGGGCGCCCAAGGCCGATGCCCCGTTCAAGCTTGATACCGGTCTGGCGACGTCGCTTCTGAACGACGCCGGATATGAACAGAATGACGGCAAATGGGAAAAGGATGGTGCGCCGCTGACACTTCGTATCCTCAGCTATTCCAGCCGGACCGAAATGCCCGCGATTACCGAGGCACTTGCCGCCCTTCTGAACCAGAACGGCATCGCCACCGATGTGCAGATGTATACCTGGGAAGGGATGCTTGATCTGGTCAAGCGCGGTGAATATGACATTTCGGTCGTGTTCTGGACCCCGGAAATGACCGGCCATCCGGACCTGCACCTTAAATCGCAGTTCCATTCGAAGGCCGGGCTGAATTACCAGTTCTGGAACAATGCCGATTTTGACGAGGCCGTCGATACCGGAAGGACCCTTTCGCCCGGTGCGGAAAAGGACGAAACCTATCGCAGGGCGGTAAATATCCTGCATGACGATGCACCGATCATTCCGCTGGTGCACAAGGTTTCGGTCGGGGCGTCGGCCAAGGATGTTGAAGGTTATCGCATCCATCCGTCCGGCTTCTTCTATGACTTCAAGAGTGTGTCGAAAGACTGATGATCTTCCCGTCCCCGGCATTATCGCCGGGGACGGGATTTTACGCGCTTTTCTTGCAGGAAACAGCCATGGGACTTTGCCTGTTTATCAATCCGATCAAGGGGGCCGGGGATGATTTGCCCGATGTGGGTGATCATGCGCCCAATATCGCACAGATCGATCATTACGACCTGAGCGATATCGATCTTTCGCCCTATGCTGCCCTGATGTTGCCAGCCCATCTTGATCAGCGGTTTTTCGGGACGCTGACGACCAAGATCGAGGGGTTCCTTGCCAGGGGCGGGACGCTTGTGTTTAACGGGCATGTCGCATGGCCGATGTTGCCGGAATTTGAGACTTTTGTTCCGCTTGAAAGCCAGTCGCTTGAAAACCTGATCATTCATCGCCTTGCCGATCATCCGGTTTTCGAAGGCGTGGATACGCAGCATCTGACATTCCGGCGCGGTGTGGCGGGGTTTTATGCCCGCGGTTACAATCCGCCGCCCAAGGGCGCGATTGCCCTGCACGGGGTTGGCCCGGACCGGTTGCCGTGCGATTGGGTTTATCATCGCCCCGAGGGCGGACGCATCCTGATGCATGCGGGCAATGATTTATGGATGTATGCCGGATCAAAAGACAGCACCGCACGGATCGTACCGCAGCTTTGCCTTTGGGCCGGTGGTAATGGTGATGAGGATCACGAACAGGGAGGCGCATCATGACCAGCAGGATTGCAGCCCTTGATGGCGGGACCTATTACCATCACAGAACGCTTTATGAGCCGCGTTATCGCGACTTTTTTGACGGTGTGATCTATACCCGTGAACTGGGCGAGACGGTGCTTGAGGATTATGACACGCTGATTGTGTCATGCCGTACCGATCCGTCCGTGTTGCGCCCGCACCGTGAAAAGTTCAGACAGTTTCTTGAAAGCGGCAGAACGCTTGTCATCATGGGGTCGACCGGACCGGCGGAATGGATTTCGGGGATCGAATGGCATTTCACGCCGACCAATTTCTGGTGGTGGAAGGAAGGCGGCAGCCTTGGCCTTCACGTAACCGCACCCGATCACCCGTTATTTGATCACATCACGCTGGCCGATGCGACGTGGCATCATCACGGGCATCTGATCGTGCCCGAGGGGGCGGTATCGCTGATTGATGTTGGTGATCTGGGGTCGGTTCTTTATGACGACACGGTCACCACGCCGGGCCGGATGATCGTCACCACGCTTGACCCGATGTATCATCACGGCAGCCATTTCATGCCCGCGACGACACGGTTTCTTGACGGGTTCCTGCCGTGGTTAAAGGGCATGACACCGTCCTGAGCAGTCATAGCAAAAAGCCGCCCGAACGTTTGGTTTCGGGCGGCTTTGTTTATGGTTTATGCGGCAATCGGATCGGCTATTTCACGGTGGTCAGATCAACCCCAAACCATTTTTCTGAAAGGGCGCCTAGCGTTCCGTCGGCCCGCATGGCATCGACGATTTCGGTGATTTTGGCGTTGAATTCTGCATCCCCCTTGTCGGTTGCGATGGCGAGCGGTTCATAGACCAGCGGCTCGCCCACCATGCGGAACGGCATGCCGTTTTCAATTGCGGCGGTTGCTGTCGGCACGTTGGACAGAACCGCGTCAATGCGCACACCATCGCCCAGACGCAGATCATCAAAAGCCATACCATCCGACTCATAGGTCTGGATCCGGCCCGGTGTGACTTCGTAGTCGAAGGGCGGCACGCCCTCGACATCCATCACAAGCTTATGGCGCAGGTAATCTTCATACGAACAGGCGGCACAGGCCCCGACCACCTTGCCATCCAGATCGGATGCGGACTGATAGGTTGTGTTGTCCTTATGCGTGACCAGAATTGCCGGGGTATAGTAATAGACCGCCGGGAAATCGAGGACTTCGGCGCGTGCGGTTGTCGGGGTCATGGAACCGACCGCGATATCCCACCGCCCGGCCCAGCGTCCGGCAACCTGTGCTTCCCAAGAGGGTGTCACCGGTTTGAATTCCACGCCAAGCCGTTTGGCGATTTCACGCGCGACTTCGACATCAAAACCGGTTAGCTGATTGTTTTCATCGGTAAAGGCAACCGGCGGATAGCCATCGGCCGTCGCACCGACCAGCGTTCCGGTTTCCATCACGCGATCAAGGGTTTCGCCCGCCATCCCGTTGGCAAACGGCATAATTGCAAAGGTGACCCCGACCAGAAGCATCCCAGTTTTGTGAAAGCCCATTTCCTAAAACTCTCTTTTTGTGTAGTTCTGACGCAGTTTTATACAATTTCATGAAAATGTCAGCGCCGATGACCACGCCCCTGCCTGAAAACGCATCCCGCCCCCGAACGAAGACCGGCCCCGGCTGGCCGCTTGGGCTGTTTTCGGTGATTTGCGGCGTGATCCTGATGGCAGCCCAGCCGGGCATCTGGATCGGCATGGATAACATGATTGGCGATGTCATCGTGGCCCTCGTGCTGGGCTTTATGATCTGGCTGAATTTTCGTTTGCTGCATAATCTGCCGTTCCGGGTGCAGACCACGATCATCTGGGCGGAACTGCTTTTGGGCTTTGCCCTGTTCTTTTACAGCTTTGATCTCAGCTTTGATTTCATCGGCTCGCGCCTGCCCTTCCTGCTGGGGCTCAGGCTTGAAGGTGAGTTTCTTCAGGGTGCGGTGCTGACACTTTTCATCTCGCTGGTGTCGATCTTTTGCGCGACGGTGCTGGCCCTGGCGGCAGCCCTTGGGCGTTTATCGAAGAACGGCGTGTTTTACGGGATTTCGACCTTTTATACGTCGTTCTTTCGTGGAACACCGCTGTTACTTCAAGTCATGCTGATTTATCTCGGCCTGCCGCAGGTCGGCATTGTCCTGTCGGCTGTCCCGGCCGGGATCATCGCCCTGTCGCTATGTTACGGGGCCTATATGGCCGAGATTTTCCGGGCGGGTATCGAAGGCGTTCCCGAAGGCCAGACCGAGGCCGCCCTGTCACTCGGGCTTAAACCCTATCAGGTCATGCGTCTGGTGATCCTGCCACAGGCCTTGCGGCTGGTAATCCCGCCAACCGGCAACCAGTTCATTTCGATGCTGAAAGATTCGTCCCTGGTATCCGTGATGGGCGTGTGGGAGCTGATGTATCTGGCGCGGACCCATGGCCGGTCCGAGTTCAAATATATGGAAATGCTGATTTCGGCAGCGCTGATTTACTGGGCGCTTTCGGGGATTTTTGAATTCATCCAAAGCCGGATCGAGAAAAAGCTCGGCAAGGGTGTGCGGGTCTGATCAGGCCCGCCCGTTAATATCATTGCCATTCCCCAACGTTGGTTTTGCGCCGAACTCCGCCCAAAATCCGCATTCAACTACGGATGCGGATTTTTTGTTACGAACTCGAAACTTGCTTATCGGGATCAAACAGAAAACCCTATTAGGCTCAAACAGGCATAACCGGATCACGAGGGGATTTATCGCTTGACGAATCGTTATGATATAACATAACAAATAATACCTCACCAATAGCCATTCCCCCGTTTCGAACCGGATTGATGTCATGCCAATTTCTGCCCTTCGTCGCGCCCTGCTTGCCCTGCCGTTACTTGCCCTGCCCTATGGGGTGCAGGCAGCCGAAAATCCGTCGGTCGTTGTATCGATCAAGCCGATCCACGGCATTGCCAGCGCAATTATGGCAGGCGTAGGTGAACCGGTTCTGCTGCTTGATGGTGCCTCATCACCGCATGCCTATTCTCTGCGTCCCAGCGAAGCCCGGTCGCTTCAGGAAGCTGATCTGGTGATTTATGTGTCGCACAGTCTTGAAGGGTTTCTGAAAAAACCGCTGGCAACCCTGTCGGGCGGTGCCCATCAGCTTGAACTGGCCGATGTTGAAGGTCTGACCATCCTGGCAATGCGTGAAGGCGGCGCGTGGGAAGCCCATAGCCATGACCATGGCGGCCATGACCATGGCGGCCATGATCACGGCGATCATGATCACGAAGATGAACATCATGACGAACATGATCATGATGCCCATGATCACGATGCCCACGACCACGACCATGACCATGACGGGCATGAAGATCACGCCCATGCCGAAGAACATGACCATGATCATGATCATGACCACGAGCACGAAGGTGAAGAAGGTCACCATCATGATGAACACGGTATTGATGCCCATCTCTGGCTTGATCCGGCCAATGGCGCATCTATCGCAAAGGCGATTGCCGCTGAACTGGGTGAAATTGATCCGGACCATGCAGGCACCTATCAGGACAATCTGAAAAAGTTCCTTGCAAGCCTTGATGCACTTGGGAATGATCTGGACAGTCAACTGGAACCGGTCCGCAGCAAGCCGTTTGTCGTTTTCCATGATGCCTATCAGTATCTGGAAGCGGGATTTGGCCTGAATGCGGTTGGTTCGATTACTGTTTCACCGGAACAGAAGCCCGGAGCAAAGCGCCTGCATGAGATCGAAGACAAAATCCGGGACAGCAATGCTGTCTGTGTCTTTGCCGAACCGCAATTCCGCCCGGCGATTGTCGAAGCCGTGGTTGCCGATACCGGCGCGCATATCGGAACGCTTGATCCGCTGGGCGCGGATATTCCGGCAGGACCAGATGCCTATCAGAACATCCTGCGCCAGAATGCTGGCGCGTTGGCGGACTGCCTGTCGCAGTCCTAAGACGTTTGTTGCGGGTATGCTTGCATCCGTCCTTTGGGTCGGATCAGGCATGCCGGCATCAGCACATCCGCATGTCTGGATTGATGCCGATGCGCAGATGATTTTTGAAGACGACAAAATCACCGCCATCCGGCTGCATTGGGTGTTTGACGATCTGTTCAGTCTGACGCTGATTGACCAGTTCGACAAAAATCATGATTTGCGGTTCTTTGATGAAGAAAACACCGATGTTCACGACAATGCGTTTGCATTGCTTTCCGAAGTTTCATGGTTGACGCATCTGCGCCGGAACGAGGAGCTTGTGACCTTTGCCGGGGCAACGGACTTCAAGGCCGATATTACCGATGACCGTCGGGTGAGTTACGATTTCACCCTGACGCTTAAAGAGCCGCTTGACCCGATAAAAGATGCCGTTGCCCTGTCGGTATATGATGCGGAATTCTATATTGATGTTGCCTTTACCCAGGTTGATCCGATCCTGTTCAAGGGCAACCGCCATCTCAAATGCCACTATGAAATGAGCGAAGATGAAAAGAACCGCATCTATTTTGATCTGGTTTCGCCAATACGCGCCGACCTTGCCTGCCAGAACGAGGTTGCGGATGCCGGTTCTGATCATGGCCTTTCTGCTGGCGATTTCGTTTCTGCCGAGCAATCAGGCCGCAGCACAAGCCAGTAACCTTCTGGGCCGCGGCACAAGCAGCGAACAGGCCCCGAATACCCCCGATCAGACAACACAAAATGACAGCGAGAGCCTGATCAGCCTGCCGGGATGGCTATCGGATATTGTCGGTCAGGTGGTGGTGATCCAAACACAGCTTAACCGGCAGATGACCGCAACATTGCGCAGTGCCAAAACCGGCGATGCTTGGTGGCCGGGCCTGACCATTATCGCGCTTTCATTCGCCTATGGCGTGTTTCATGCGGCGGGCCCCGGCCATGGCAAGATGGTCACAACCACCTATTTCCTGTCGCGTGATGCCGGATGGAAACAGGGTGTTGCCATGGGCAGCCTGATTGCCGGCGTTCAGGCAGTAACGGCCATCGTTCTTGTCGGGTCGCTGACCCTGATCCTTAATCTTGGCCCGGCGGCAATTACGCAGAACGGACTGGTTCTGGAAGCCGTGTCCTATGCCCTGATTGCCGGGCTGGGCGGATTGATGTGTATCCGTATCTTGCAGGGACGTGATGATTGTTGCGATCACGGCGGGCATGACGATCACCACCATGCACATGATCACTCACATCATCATGACCATGACCATGACCATGATCACGCCATCACCAAGTCCCGCTGGCAGATGATTGCGGGCGGGATTGTGGTCGGCCTGCGTCCCTGTACCGGGTCGATACTGGTGTTGCTGTTTACGCTGGCAAATGGATTGTTCCTGATCGGGATTGCCTCGGCCTTTGCCATGGCGGCCGGTGTGGCGCTGACCATCAGCCTGATCGGGCTGGCGGCCATCGGCATTCGGACCGGCACGCAGCATCTTTTCAGTGTTTCGGAAAGCACGTCGGGCTGGCTTCGCCGCGGGGTTGGCTTGGCGGGGGCCGCGTTGATTACCCTGTTTGGCCTGTTGTTATTGCTGTCTGCGGCCCGGCAGCTTGGCTGGCTGTAAAAGATAACGGCCCGCAAGATTGCCTGCGGGCCGTTTGATTTAAAATGCCGCCCCGATTATTCGGCGGTCACGACTTTCATCACCAGTTTGCCATCCGGCTTGATCGGGCCGTCTTCCTTGGCACCCAGCGTATATTCGAAATAGCCGGTTTTCATGCCACCCTGTTCGGAATGGATCATCAGCATCAGCATTTCACCGGATTTGACCGGTTCCTGCAGGATGGCGGTAACGTCCATGTTCTCGCCCTTTTTCAGCGGCGCATAACCGACAACCGGGCCCGGCTTCATCGCGGAATCGGTGCGATGCACCACCAGCCAGCCATTTTCGTCAGCCATGATTTTCGATGCACTGACGGTTCCGCCCGAAACATCCTGATCCATCGCATCGACCATCGGCCCCATGGCGTTGGCGGCCGTCGGAATGGCAGCGGTCAGGGCACCGGCCATCAGCGCCCCGCCGAGAATACCGAACATCTTTTTGGTCACCAGCATTTGAAGTCTCCTTGTCTGTTGAACCGGGACAGGCTTTTTGTCTGCCGTCCGCTCGTGTCGCGCTTTGTTGCGCACATCGAAGCTACGCAGGCCAGACCGGCCGGGTTTCAGATCGGGAAACTTTTTTTTGAAATCAGTGTTCGACCGGGATCAAACGGCCATGAATGGCAGGGCCCGTCGGACGCCCTGTGGGCGACCCGCCTTCGGGTTCCAGACTGATGCCAAAGGTCGCATTTCGCAGCAGGGCCGGATCAAATTCGCCCAGCGACCGGGTTGTTGGCACGGATGCGTTTTCAAGCAGCCCCAGCGATTTTGGTGCCGGGCCCAACTCATCGGATGCGATCCATAACTGATAGGTCTTGCCTTCAGGCAATGTTGCCGAAACCGGACGGATGATCACCGCACGGGTATCCAGATCAATGCTCATGACAAAGGCGGGCTGGGTATCGTCACGATGGAAGACGGCGACAAATTGCCGGTCCTGAACCGGGGTGGCAAAATCCGATACCAGAACGGCCACCATCAGGCTTGCCGCCAGTGCGCCGGTGGCAAATGTCCCGATCCGCCAGCGGGCGAGTTTGCGTTTAAGCAGATCGATTTCGACAATATTATCCGCCTGCACACGCGCCTCTTCTATCCGCGCACGGATACCGGGAAACAGATCGCGCGACGGTATTTCATCGCGGTAATGCGCGTTTAATGGCGACAGGCGTTTTTCCCAATCAGCAATCGCGGCATTCAGATCATCCTCGTGCGACCGGCGTTCATCGACAATTCGGCGCATGTCGGGATCAAGTGTTCCCAACACATATTCCGCAGCCAGCATGTCGATATCTTCCCGGTCGGTCATGATCCGAGGCATTCCTTTAATTGCTTCAGGCTGCGATGCAGCCATGTCTTGATCGTGCCGACCGGCTGGGCAAACCGCTCTGCCAGTTCGGCACGCGAAAATCCGTCAAGATAGGCCAGCCTGACCATTTTGCGGCGATCATCATCAAGCCCGCCAAGGCAGATTTCAAGCAGGCGGAGGTCATCATTGCGTTCGGCATCATCGGCAACCGACAGATCATCGTGATCGGCCAGTTGATCGATATCGAAATCATCAACCACCGCGTCATGACGTTTGTCACGGCGCAGCGCATCAATCGCCCGGTTCCGCGCAATCGTTGCCATCCAGGTGATGATCGACGCACGGCCCGGTTCGAAATCACCGGCATGTTCCCAGACCCGCACATAGATTTCCTGCAGGATATCCTCGCTTTGGGCCCTGTTTTTCAAGATACGCAGGACAATGCCGAAAAGTTTCGCCGATGTCGCATGATAAAGATGCCCGAAGGCGTCCATATCGCCGTCGGCCGCACGTGCCAGAAACTGTTCCAGATCCCGGGTTGATGTCCCCATGCCATCCGCCAATTATCGCCGCCGCAACCCTGCGACGAACCAATGTACCATTTTCCGGGATGTTTGATCCCGAGCCATCAATTCATACGTGCAGATTGGCAGGGTTGATCAGTTATCCGATCAGAAAAACCTGTATCCATCAGCATTTATACTGGTCGGGGATGGCGTCGGTTGCCTTGATCAGGGCATCCATCACCATCCGTACCGCGGGTGAGCGGCGAATATCGGGATGCACGACCAGCCAGACCGGCTTGCTGAGTTCATTGGTCACGTCATCGGTGACAAGTTCCAGCCTGTCATCCTCGTCCGCCAGATAACGCGGCAGAAGGCCAAGCCCGTATCCCGCGGCAACAAAGGCCAGCACGGTCTGGGTATCGTCGGATTTGACCCGCATCGGCAATTTGCGGTTAAGCTGATCCCATACCCAGCCCTGCTGATAGTCGCCAAAGCTATTGCGCCCGTCAGCACAAAATTCCCAATCCTTTTCCGGCACATTGGCGGTGTAACCGCGCACGGCGTAAACCGCATATCGTATGTCGGTCAGCTTGCGCGCGATCAACCCGCTTTGATCCGGGGTTGCCATACGCACCGCCACGTCGGCTTCGCGCCGTGCCAGATTGGCAATCACGCTGGAACCAAGGATTTCATATTCCAGATCGCGCTGGTCTTTCAGAAGTTCGGCAAGGCGCGGTGCAAACAATATGCGACCTGCCACTGGTGGCACGGCAATGCGCACCACACCGTGCGCGGTTTCATCGCCACGTGCCTGGCGTTCAAAGGCAAGAACGTCTTCCTCGATCTTTGCCGCGACGGGCACAAGATTTTCACCGGCATCGGTCAGCGACCATCCCGTCCCCAGCCGGTCAAACAGCCGCGCGCCGACATCCTGTTCAAGGGCCTCGATCCGTCTTGCAACGGTGGTGTGATCCTTGCCGAGCTTTCGGGCGGCACCGGAAAGCGTGCCTTCACCTGCCAGTACGACGAAATATCGCAGATCGTTCCAGTTCATGATGGCTTATCCCGCTTGCGCAAATTTGCACAATCATAGCGCATTTTATCGGAATTACATGAGATTTATGCGCATGTCATGATCACGCCATATCAAACGAGCCCCCGAACAAGGAGATTTCGACATGGCCGTCTCCCATCATATCGAATGCGATGCCAATGTCCGGTTGAACCGCCCCTCGCGCCCCAGTGTCTCGCAAATTGCGACGACTGCGATTGATGTCCTGCTGGCCGCGTACAAACGCCATCAAAGCCGCGCAGCACTTCACCGACTGTCGGATCATCAACTGTGCGATATCGGACTGGAACGCAGCGAAAGCGGGTATGTATCCCGCGACAATTATTAAAAGATTCAAGGCGGTGCCTGATCAGGGTTCCTGACCCTTTCATTCTGGCAATCGACACGCTTTGATATGCCTCCCTCAGGCAGCAAAAGAGATCCCGCGCAGATACACAGCACGGGGTCTCTTTTTGTTTTTCACACCTGAAATTCTGCCGAAATGCTGTCGGCGGCCTTGATCAGGGCATCCATGACAAGCCGTACACCGGGGGAGCGGCGCATATCGGGATGCAGCACCAGCCACGCTGTTTCGCGGCTTTCGCCCGCCGTATCGGCCCGGATCAGTTCAAGCCGTTCGTCCCCGTCCGCCAGATAGCGTGGCAACACCCCCACCCCGTGCCCGGCGGCGATGAATTGCCGCACCGATTCCGTATCGTCGGCCCGGAAACGGCAGGGCAGTTCACGCCCCATAATATTGCGCACCCATTCCTTTTTGGCGGCCCCATAGGATGTGTCCTCGTAGCCGCAAAATTCCCAATCCTGTTCGGGCACGCGCGCGCTATATCCCCGGGCGGCATAAAGGCCGACGCCCAGTTCGACCAGCTTGCGGGTGATCAGGCCGGGTTCGCGCGGGGTGACCATGCGCACCGCCAGATCGGCCTCGCGCCGGGCCAGATTGACGACATTGGACGCCCCGATAATTTCAAATTCCAGCCCCTTGTGCGCGGTTAGCAATTGCGCCAGACGCGGGGCAAACAAAACCCGCCCTGCCACCGGGGGAACCGATATGCGCACCACACCGTGGGCGGCTTCGTCGCCTTTGGCCTGCCGTTCAAAGCCAAGCGCCTCGGCCTCGACCCGTTCGGCCACCGGCACAAGGTTCTGCCCGGCGATGGTCAATTGCCAGCCGCGCGGGAGACGGTCAAACAGCTTGGTTCCCACCGCGTCTTCAAGCGCCTCGATCCGGCGAGCGACGGTGGTGTGTTCCTTGCGCAACCGTCGGGCGGCCCCCGAAAGACTGCCTTCCTCGGCAAGGATCAGAAAATAGCGCAGGTCGTTCCAGTTCATGTGCATGACCAGTTCATATGATCGGGGATCATCAGTTCCGTTTATTTTTGCACATTAAATCTGCGAAACAACCAAATTCCCGTTTTATTTTGCATATGAGAGGATCAGTTCATCGACGGAATACGGTTTTTTGGAAACCAGGAGGACACCATGACCTATCGGCCCCCGACCAAAGCACAGGACTTCGACATCCGTACCGACCCGATCGCCAACCGCGTGCCGTTTGGCCGTCTGATCGACAAGATCACCAACTATTCGGCCGACGCCCGCAAACGCAAGAACGAACGCGAAGTGATGGCGCATCTGAGCGACGATCAGCTTCGCGATGTCGGGCTGCAACGCACATTTGATGGCCACCAATGGCGCGTTACGCGCATTGTCTGATGAAGATCCCCCCCGCCCCACCAATAAAAAAGGAGCCCGTTACGGGCTCCTTTTTTGCAGTTGTCTATCAGGGCCGATCAGCCGCGCAGTTCGGCAACCTTGTCGGTGGCTTCCTGTGCCAGGCGGGTGATGGTTGCCCAGTCACCGGCCTTGACCGCGTCCTTGGGAGCCACCCATGAACCACCCACGGTGATGATGTTTGGCAGGGCCAGATAATCACCAAGGTTTGCCAATGACACACCGCCGGTCGGACAGAATTTGACCTGCGGCAGCGGGCCGGACAGGGCTTTGAGCATCGAAACACCGCCCTGTTGTTCGGCGGGGAAGAATTTCAGCATGTCGTAACCATGTTCAAGCAGATACATGATCTCTGACGGGGTTCCGGCCCCCGGAAGCAACGGCACGCCAGTATCCTTGGCCGCCTTCAGAAGGCTTTTGGTATGGCCGGGCGACACGGCAAAGGCACAGCCGATTTTTGCCATGCGTTCCATCTGCTTGGCATTAATCACGGTGCCCGCACCGGTAATCGCATCTGGCACTTCGGCGATGATGCGTTTGATGCTTTCTTCGGCTGCGGCACTGCGCAGGGTGATTTCAAGCACCGGCAAACCACCGGCAACCAGTGCCTTTGCAAGCGGAACGGCATCATTGGCGTCTTCGATCACCAGAACCGGTACGACCGGGGCCTTGGACAGAATTTCGCGTGACGAAAGGCTCATTGGGTATCCTCCAGTTTTCGGTCAGGCCGTCAAAATCTTGGCACAACCGATCAGGGCCGGGTATTTCGCCGTCATCAGGCGTACCGGCACATCATTCATCAAATCATGGAAACGGCCCTTGGCGATCATACGATCCTTAAGGCCGCTTTGTTTCATAAAGTCGGCAATGCGCGGACCAATGCCGCCACCGATAAATACGCCGTCGAATGCGCCAAGCGTCAGGACCAGATCACCGGCCACCCCGCCCATGAACAGACAGAACCGATCCAGCACCTTAAGGCAAAGCGGATCGTTTTTCTGCATGGCATTTTCAACGATTACAGCGGCACTAAGCGGTGTCACGTCGATCCCGTCAATGGCAGCAAGCGCGCGATAGAGGTTTTCAAGCCCCATCCCCGACAGGATACGTTCGGCCGACACACGGCCCAGTTCAGCCGTCAGGAATTTGACGATTTCATAATCGAGATCATCGACGGCGGGCAGTGACACATGGCCGCCTTCGCCCTGGATCGGAATCCAGTGATCGTCATGGCGCAGAAGCCCCGAAACGCCAAGCCCGGTCCCCGCCCCGATCACCGCCAATGGCAATCCCGGGCGCCCCGGACCATCAAACAGCGTGATCAGGTCTTCGTCGCCAAGATAAGGCACGGACATCGCAAGACCGGTAAAATCATTGACCACCACCAGACGATCAAGACCGAATTCAGCCTTGAGCGCGTTCTTGGAAAACACCCACGGGTTATTGGTGAATTTGATGATGTCTGCGGATGCCGGGCAGGCCACGGCAACCGCAAATTCATTCAGATCCGCGCAATCGGTTTTCACCATGAAATCCCGCATGGCATCGCCGATGGTCGCATAATCGCGGACCGGCAATGTCATCGGTGATTGCGGATTTCCATTTTCGTCAATCCAGGCAAAGCGGGCGTTGGTACCGCCGATATCACCAACCAGCCGCATTATGCTACCTCGACCTCGGCTGCCCCCGGAAGCACCGCACTGGCACCCAGTTCGGCCAGTCCGACATGTTCGCGGAAGACACCGAACAATTCACGACCGAAACCGGTCTGATGTTCGGCCTTGTTATCAAAGGTTGCGAAGTCACGCTTGGCCAGTTCGGCCTCGGTCACGTTCAGGATCAGTTCGCCGGTTTCGGCATCAAGACGCACGATATCGCCGTCTTTCACCTTGGCAATCGGCCCATTCATCATGGCTTCGGGGGTGACATGGATTGCCGCCGGGACCTTGCCCGATGCGCCCGACATGCGGCCATCGGTGACAAGGGCGACCTTGTAACCAAGGTCCTGCAACACGCCAAGCGGCGGGGTCAGTTTGTGCAGTTCCGGCATGCCATTGGCCTTGGCCCCCTGGAAACGAACGACGCAGACAACGTCGCGATGCAGTTTGCCGTCCTTGAACGCCTGCATCATTTCTTCCTGCGAGGTAAAGACCGCAGCCGGGGCTTCGATCACGCGGTTTTCAGGCTTCACAGCCGATACCTTGATCACCGAACGGCCAAGGTTCCCCGCCAGCATGCGAAGGCCACCATCGGCACTGAACGCCTTTTCGGCCGGACGCAGGATTTCCTCGTCATGGCTGGTGGCCGGGGCATCACGCCACGACAATTTGCCGTTATCCAGATACGGCTCGGTGCCATAGGCCGCCATGCCGCCGGTATGGATGGTCTGAAGATCGGGATGCAGAAGACCGTTTTTCAGAAGGTCGCTGATCACAAAGCCCATGCCGCCCGCGGCGTGGAAATGGTTCACATCAGCCTGCCCGTTCGGATAAACACGGCACAGAAGCGGGATCAGACGCGACAATTCATCGAAATCTTCCCAGCGAAGTTCGATCCCTGCGGCACGGGCCATCGCCGGAAGATGCAGGGTATGGTTGGTCGACCCACCGGTCGCAAGCAGACCGATGATGCCGTTCACGAATGCCTTTTCATCGAGAATTTTGCCAACCGGACGATAATCATTGCCAAGTTTGGTGATCTGAAGCGCACGACGGGCGGCTTCTTCGGTCAGGGCATCACGCAGATCGGTGTTTGGATTAACAAACGCCGCACCGGGCAAATGCAGGCCCATGATTTCCATCAGCATCTGGTTGGAGTTCGCCGTACCATAGAAGGTACAGGTCCCCGGGCTGTGATAGGATGCGGTTTCCGCTTCGAGCAGTTCCTTGCGACCGACCTTGCCCTGCGCGTAAAGCTGCCGGATGCGGGCCTTTTCATTGTTGGGTAAACCGGACGGCATCGGACCGGCTGGCACAAACACCGCCGGAATGTGACCATAGGCAAGTGCCCCCATCACCAGACCCGGTACGATTTTATCGCAGACACCAAGATAAAGAGCGGCATCAAACACATCATGCGACAGCGATACCGCAGTCGACATCGCGATCACATCACGCGAAAACAGGGACAGCTCCATGCCCGGACGGCCTTGCGTCACGCCATCGCACATGGCGGGCACGCCACCGGCAACCTGTGCGGTTGCGCCGGCTTCGAACACGGCCTTTTTGATGCGATCGGGATAGACGCCCAGCGGCTGATGGGCGGACAGCATATCGTTATAGGATGTCACGATGCCCAGATTGGCACCTTCGTCGCCATTGATGCGTTCCTTGTCCGCCGCACTGCAGCCCGCAGACGCATGGGCAAGGTTGCCGCATGACAGGGATGAGCGATGCGGGCGGTCGGACGCGGCAGCTTCGATGCGTTCCAGATAGGCCTCGCGGGTCGGCTTGGAACGTTCGATGATGCGTTTGGTAATCTGTTCTAATTCACGTTTCATGGGGTTCAGCCTTTCGGGTTCTCGGCGCTCCACCACAGATCGACGGGGATGTCAGTCTGCTGCAAGATTGCGCGAACCGGCATTTCTTCGATCTCGGTGCCGTTTTTCGCGGTTTCAAAGGTCGACCATTTGGATTGTCCGGTAATATGGATGCCAATATACCGGGCATTGAGGATGGCGGGCAAAGTCATGCTGATGCGCGGGACCGGGGATACGGTCGGACGCGCGGCGGCAACCAGTTCGCCATGGGCGGGATAAAGTCCCTTTTGCAGGGCATCGGGCGCGGATGACGGGAACAGGGATGCCGTATGGCCATCATCACCCATGCCCAGATACACGATATCAAGCGGCCAGTTCAGATCGGTGCGAAGGCGGCTTGAAACCGTTGAAATCGCGTCTTCGGGATTGGCATCGCCGGTTTTCAGCGACACAAAACGCGCATGCTGGGCTTCGTTGATCAGGAAATGATCGCGAACCAGCTTTTCGTTCGACTGATCGTCATCCAGCCCCACCCAGCGATCATCGCCAAGGGTGACAGTGACTTTTGACCAGTCCAGTTTGACGGTCGAGAGTTTTTCAAAGAGCGGTTTGGGAAAACGTCCACCGGCCACCGCCATGCTGGCATGGCCGCGGGTCGCAATGGCGAATTCAAGGCGTTCCACGGTTTCCTTGACCATGGCCGCAAGCATGTCATCGCCGCTTTGGAAAATGCGTTCGTTTGTCATGTCTTCGTCCAGAAAATTGGGAACCGGTTCATCGTCACGCAAGGCCGCCACACCAAAAGGCAAGGCGACCCGCATGTCATCAGAACCCGGCTTCTTCGTTCCAGGTCCGGCCGTCACGCTCGATCAGCGCAATGGCCGCCGAAGGCCCCCACGTGCCCGAGGTATACCCCTTGGGTGTGATGTGATTGCTTTGCCATGCTTCCTGAATGGCATCGACCCACTGCCAGGCAATATCCTGTTCATCACGACGGACGAACAGTGTGTTATTGCCATCAATCGCATCGAGCAAAAGACGCTCGTAAGCATCCGGGCTGCGCCCGCCGAATGCCTCGGCAAAGGACAGGTTAAGCGCGGTCGGACGCAGGCGCACAAGACCCGGCCCCGGGTTCTTGGTATTCAGAACCAGATGGATGCCGTCATCAGGCTGCAAACGCAGAACAAGGCGGTTGGCCTGATAATTGGTCATGGATTTTGCCAGCGGGAAAATCTGGTGCGGCACATCGCGGAACTGGATGACAATTTCCGAATGGCGTTTCGGTAAACGTTTACCGGTCCGCAGATAGAACGGCACCCCGGCCCAGCGCCAGTTATTCAGTTCGGCCCGGATGGCAACGAATGTCTCGGTGGTGCTGTCGATATTGGCACCTTCTTCTTCAAGATAGCCCGGGACTTCCTTGCCGCCAACGGCACCATTGCGGTACTGGCCGCGCACGGTTGCGCTGTCGATATTGGAATCATTGATCGGTTTGAGCGCCTTGAGCACCTTGACCTTTTCATCACGCACCGCGTCCTGATCGAGAACATGCGGGGCTTCCATCGCGACAAGGCAGAGAAGCTGCAACATATGGTTCTGAACCATGTCGCGCATCGCACCGGCATCATCATAATAGGACCAGCGCCCTTCGACGCCGACTTCCTCGCCAACCGTGATCTGCACATGATCGATATGCGCGCTGTTCCACAATGGCTCGAACATCGCATTGGCAAAGCGCAGGATCAAAAGGTTCTGCACCGTTTCCTTGCCAAGATAATGGTCGATACGGAAAATCTGGTGTTCTTCGAAGACTTCACCAATCTGGCCGTTGATTTCACGGCAGCTTTCAAGATCGTGGCCCAGCGGCTTTTCAAGCACAACGCGCGAATTGGGCGTTACCAGACCGGCTTTCTTGAGGTTAAAGGCCATATCGGCAAACAGCGAAGGGCTGGTCGAGAAATAATAGACGCGGTCCCGATCCGGCTGATCGGCAAGTTTTTCATGCAGGATCTTAAACCCGGCTTCATCGCCGGCGGATACCTGAACATAGGCGATGCGGGCTGCAAACTTTTTCCAGACCTTGGCGTCAAATTCGCCTTTGGGAATGTACTTTTTTCCGGCTTCTTCCAGCTTGGTGCGGAATTCGTCATCGGAATGTTCGCTGCGCGAGGCGCCGAAAATGCGGGTGGAATCATCGAAACGCCCGGTACGTTCCATTTCGTAAAGTGCGGGGAAAAGTTTGCGTAACGCCAAATCTCCGGTCCCACCGAAAATCACGATATCAGCGATACGATGCTTCAGCCGTTGGCGCTGCGTCGTCGTTTGTGTCATCTTGCCCTAAGCCTTCCAAGCGAACTGCTCTCACTCGTTTCCTCCCCGTCGTAAAGGTGGGATCCCGAGCCCGAAGGGCTCTGGCAAACGACCGGGCCACGGTATTTACCGTGTTGGCCGGCGCCGGGTTTTCGCCCCGTCACCGCCTATCCTGTTGCCAGCTGGGCTCTGAGCGGTTCGTTATCCACATCAAGGCGCCGTCTGGCTTGTCCGTTCTGATCGAACAGATAGCAATCTTCCACCCGGGCATGAATGCCAATGGATGATCCTGTTACAATTGCCGTATCACCCGTGACACGGGCAACGAACAGTTCATCACCATCGGCCTGCACATAGACGAGACCCGCCTCGCCCAGATGTTCAACCACTTCGACCGTACCTGACAGCAATGCCGTGTCCTGATCGGCAAGGCTGCAATGTTCCGGTCTGATGCCCACTGTTACACGATCTCCGGCGTCAAGACCACTGCCATCAACAGGCAGCATCACCTCTTTACCGGAATCCAGTTTAACCGTAACAGTTTGTTGCGAAACCCCCATCACAACCGCCGGAACAAAGTTCATTTTAGGCGACCCGATGAAGCCCGCAACAAATTGATTTTGCGGATGATGATAGAGTTCAAGCGGGGTCCCGACCTGCTCGACCGAACCCGCCCGCAAAACCACGATCTTGTCAGCCATTGTCATGGCTTCGACCTGATCATGCGTCACATAAATCATCGTGGACTTCAATTTTTCATGAAGTTTTGTCAATTCGATGCGCATCTGCACGCGCAAACCGGCATCAAGGTTCGATAACGGCTCGTCAAACAGGAAGACTTTCGGCTTGCGCACAATCGCCCGGCCAATCGCAACGCGTTGACGCTGCCCGCCCGAAAGTTCCTTTGGCTTGCGGTCCAGCAATTCTTCAAGTTGCAGCACCCTGGCCGCGGCCATCACGCGTTCGCGCTGCTCGTCCTTGGTCTTTTTTGCAAGATCAAGGCCGAACGCCATGTTTTCATAGACCGTCATATGCGGATAAAGCGCATAGGACTGAAATACCATGGCCACACCACGATCCTTTGGCGCCCTGTCATTGACGACCTCGCCACCAATGGAAAGTTCGCCGTCGCTGATATCTTCGAGCCCGGCAATCAGGCGCAGCAAGGTCGATTTGCCACATCCTGACGGACCGACAAACACGCAAAATTCGCCATCGCGGATATTCAGATCGACACCATGAATGGTCTCGATCGGACCGAAACGTTTTTTAACCTGCTTAAGAACCACTTCAGACATGCGGGTTCCTCCCTCGACTTGTCGATTTATATCGTTCCGAAATAAAAGCCCCAGCCCGGCAGCGAAAGCTGATTGCCGGTAACCGATCCGCTGTTAAGGGCGAAATTCGCATCCGAACGCCCGGGCAAGGTCACGGTTCGGGCATCGGACGTCGTATTGAACACGCAGATGGTCCGGACCACGCCCGCCATCCGGGCATAGGCGATGACATTGTCATCGATATCGAGCATCTCGATATCGCCATCGATGATTTCCGGATGGATTTTGCGCCACGCCAGAAGATCACGATAGAAACTGCGCAGCGAATTGGGGTCATCCATCTGTTCGGCAACCGCAAGCGCGCTGTGATCCTGCGGGACCGGAAGCCACGGCGCGTCACTTGTCGTGAAACCGCCATGCGGAATATTGGCATTCATCCACGGCATCGGGGTCCGGCATCCATCGCGCCCCTTGAATTCCGGCCACATTTCAATCCCGTAAGGATCCTGCAGCAATTCATAGGGAACGACGGCCTCTTCAAGGCCAAGTTCTTCCCCCTGATAGATGCAGGGCGTGCCACGCAATGTGGTGTAAAGGGCCGGGATCATGCGAAGGCGGGCATCATTATCGCCGCCCTTATCCCTGCCCCAACGGGTCGCGACCCGGACGAAGTCATGGTTCGACACCGCCCAGCACGGCCAGCCATCACCAAGGACGTCAAACACATTGCGCAACATCCCGCGGATCAACGGCGTTTCAAGCGGGCTTTCCAGCAGATTGATCGTATAGGCCATGTGAAGCTTGTCGCCCCCGGCGGTATATTCCGCCATGGTCGCCAGCGAATTGTCCGACCCGATTTCACCAACCGTCGTTGCCCCCGGATATTTGTCGAGAACCGCACGCAGTTTTTTAAGGAACGCGATATTTTCCGGTCGCGTTTTGTCATAGACATGCATCTGGCGGGTATAGGGATTTTCCTTTGGGGCACCTTCGGGCCGGTGGGTACCCGGAACCCATGGCGGGTTATCGCGCAATTCCGCGTCATGGACATAGAAATTGGCGGTATCAAGCCGGAAACCGTCCACCCCGCGACGCAGCCAGAATTCCACATCGTCAAGCAACTGGGCCTGTACATCCGGGTTATGGAAATTCAGGTCCGGCTGACTGACCAGAAAGTTGTGCATGTAATATTGCTGCCGGGTGGTATCGAACTTCCATGCCGAACCGCCAAAGATCGACAGCCAGTTATTGGGCGGCGTGCCGTCCGCCTTGGGATCAGCCCAGACATACCAGTCGGCCTTTGGATTATCGCGTGATGACCGGCTTTCCTTGAACCAGGCATGCTGATCGGAACTGTGCGACAGGACCTGATCGATGGTGACGCGCAGGCCAAGCGAATGGGCCTTTTCAACCAGATGGTCGAAATCGGCCAATGTCCCGAACATCGGATCGACATCGCGGTAATCCGCCACATCATAGCCGAAATCCTTCATGGGCGAGGTAAAGAACGGCGATAGCCAGATGCCATCGACGCCCAGATCGGCAATGTAATCGAGTTTCTGGGTAATGCCGGGCAGATCACCAATGCCATCGCCATTCGAATCAAAGAAGCTGCGCGGATAGATTTGATACAGGACGCCACCGCGCCACCAGTCAGGATTTCCGGCCAAAGCCATTTAAGTCACCTTAAGTCATGTGGGACGAGAAGCCGCATCAGCCTTTGACAGCCCCGGCGGTCAGGCCGGAAACGATGCGACGCTGGAAAATCAGAACCAGAACAATCAACGGAACCGTCACGATCACCGATGCCGCCATGATATTGCCCCATGGCATTTCAAACTGGCTGGCCCCGGAAATCAGGGCGATGGCAACCGGCACGGTGCGCTGTTCATTGGTCAGGGTGAAGGTCAGGGCAAACAGGAATTCGTTCCATGCCATGATGAAGGCCAGAAGCCCGGTGGTGACCATCGCCGGCCACATAACCGGCAGGAACACCCGCGTGATCACGGTCCAGGGGCTGGCCCCGTCCATCACGGCGGCTTCTTCAAGCTCGCGCGGTAATTCGCGCATGAAGGCGGTCAGGATCCAGACCGTGAATGGCAGGGTCAGCATCATGTATGAAATCGCCAGCCCGAACATCGAGTTATAAAGCCCGACGGCGCGGATCAGTTCGAACATCCCCGACAGCACCGCGACCTGCGGGAACATCGACACCGACAGGATTGTCACCAGCAACAGGCCACGCCCGGCGAATTTAACCCGTGCAAGCGCGTAGGATGCGGTCACCCCCATCAGAAGCGACAGGGCAACAACCATCACACTGACAAAGATCGAATTGAAGATATTGCGACCGAATGGTTGCCCTTCAAACACCGACAGATAGTTCGAGAAACTGAAACTTTCGGGCAGGTAATTGACGTCAAACAACGCCGATCCGGTTTCGAACGCGGTCAGGATCGCATAGTAGAACGGGAAAACGGCAAAGATCACGATGGCCGCTACCAGAAGATAGAACCCTGCCTTCATCATCAGGGATTTGACATTGCGGTTCATGTTAATGTCCCCCCTCGTCAAGCCGGACCCGACCGATCATCATGTAGGCCATGATCGAAAAGGCGATGACCAGAAACAGCAGCGTTGATGCCGCCGAGCCATATCCGACTTCCTGAAAATCGACCAGAAGCTGCCGGGCATAGACCGACATGGTCATGGTGTTCGGATTGTTTGGCGTTAAGACATAAATCACGTCAAACACACGCAATGCATCAAGGGCACGGAAGATCACGGCCACCATCAATGCGGGTTTGATCAGCGGCAGGGTTACCTTGAAAAACACCCGGACCGGATGGATGCCATCAACACGGGCGGCTTCGTAACAGTCACTTGGCAGCATCTGAAGGGCTGCCAGTGTCAAAAGCGCCATAAACGGTGTGGTTTTCCAGACATCAACCATGATCACAGCGACCATCGCCGTATCCGGATTGGCCGTCCAGGCGATCGGCGATGCAATCAGCCCCAGCGACATCAGAAGATCATTGATGATGCCGAACTGGTCATGCAGCATCCAGTTCCACATTTTGGCCGATACAATTGTCGGGATCGCCCAAGGGATCAGAACCGCCGCCCGCACCAGACCGCGCCCCTTGAATTCCTGATTAAGGACAAGGGCCACGATGATCCCCAGTACCGTTTCAAGCGAAACCGAAATCACGGTGAAGTAAATCGTATTCCAGACCGCCTGCCACCATTCCGGATCGGCCAGAAGGCCGAACGTCTCGCCATCATAAACCGCATAGAAATTTTCAAAGCCGATAAAGCCATAATTTCCAAGGTCGGACAGATTGGCATCGGTAAAGCCAAAGATGAAAGTCCGGAGCAACGGCCAACCGGCCACTGCGGCAAGAATGACCAGCATCGGTGTTAAAAACAGCCATGCCGAACGCCGTCTTGCACGCGTCAGGGACGAAGCTTGCGCCATGGGAACCGCTCTTGATCTTGAAGGGGGATGTTCGGTTATGACCGCCATCCATCAAACCGGCCTAAGCAAACCGGTACGAAAACAGGATCGGGGCAGTACCGGGCGACCCTCGTCCCCGGTACTGCGAGGTCCGTTTACCAGCCGGAACGCTTTACACGTTTCAGGTTGCGTTCAAGCCCGGTAACCGCCTGATCGACGGTTTGCGATCCCGACAAGGATGCATGCACCGCCTGCCAAAACTCGCTTGATACCTGATTGTATTTCGAACCGGTCACGGTTGACGGGCGCGGTGCAGCACTGGTGAATGTCTCGTACAGATCGCCAAAGAACGGATTGGCCGAAAGGACTTCCTCGTCCTTGTAGAGATCCGCAATGGTCGGGTTATAGGAACCCTTGATCGCGCGACGTTTCTGTTCTTCGTAGGAGGTCAGGAATTTCACAAGATCGGCTGCAAGTTCGGGATTTTCCGAATATTTCGAAACCGAGAGCTGCCAGCCACCAAGGGCTGCGGCCGAACGGCCGTCTTCACCGCCTTTGGGCAGGGCAGCAACACCGACCTTGCCCTTGACCGGGCTGTCTGCCGAATTGGCCAGCGCCCAGGCATAGGGCCAGTTGCGCATGAAGACCGAATTGCCTGACTGAAACACACCGCGTGCTTCTTCCTCGGCATAGCCAAGGACACCTTCGGGGGAAATAGTGCCGATCCAGTTTGAAGCGGTTTCAATTGCCTTTTTGGCCCGATCGTTATTGATCGAAATATCGCCATTCGGTTCGACCACCGAACCACCATTGAACGAAACGACCCATTCCAGCGCATTGCAGGTCAGGCCTTCATAGGCACGGCCCTGAAACACATGGCCCCACATTTTGTCGTTACCGGCCTTGCGTTCGCCTTCCTGGATTTTCTGCGCTGTTTTTGTCAGCTGTTCCCAGGTTTCAGGAACAGTTTCGCCATACTTTTCCAGCAAATCCTTGCGGTAATAAAGCACGCCCGCATCCGTGTACCACGGCATGGCGACCAGCCGGTCTTCAAAGGTGTTGTTGGTGACGATGGCCTCAAAATGCTGCTTGGCTTCGTCCGCCATGTATTCGTTAAGATCAATGAAGTGGTTGCCCAGGATCCCCGGCCAGATCACATCAATCTGGAACACATCGATATCGGACGATCCGGCGGCCAGAATCTGCTGATAAAGGGCCAGTCGTTCGGTGGTGGAGTTCGGGGTGGAAATCACCGCGACTTCGTTGCCTGTCTGCTTTGCCCATGCATCAACACCTTCCTGGCAAAGCGCAAGTTCCTGTCCGACGGCACCACAGGAAATAGAAATCTTTGCGGCATTGGCCGATCCGGCCATCGCAAAAGTCGCGCCAAGAACGCCCGCCGTTGCGAGCAGTTTTTTCATCAAGGTCATATAGACCTCCCTAGGATGTTATCGGTTTTCCCATGCAGCTTTTGGCAGCTGCTTTTATTCATTTTGATTGGTCTTTTTGTCCGGGTCGGGCGCCCGTACCGGAACCCCAGGTGCAATCACCGGCTGCAATCTGTTTTGGTGATTGCTTCCCGGCGCGGAGCCGCCCGATTGAAAAAGGATACGCCTGATCGCACCTTTTCAAAGTGTCATATCCTTCAAAGGATGATACTATTCTGCAAATTCGCGGCAATCACGACACGAATAGTAGGACGATATGCGGATCATCCAGGAACGGATCACGAATCCACAGGGATATAGCTGGGGTTATTTTCACTATGTCTGGGATGATTTTCGCTGCAACTGGCACCAGCACCCCGAATATGAGATGACCCTGACGCTGAATGCCAAAGGATCGCGGTTGATTGGCGATCACCGGCAGGCGTTTGACGGGCTGGATTTCGCCATGGTCGGCCCCAACCTGCCCCATCTTTGGGAATGCAAACGCATTGATCCGTCCCGCCCGATCGAGGTTTATGTGCTGTGGCTGTCGCAGGAATGGGTGGAAAACCTGACGCGGGATTTTGTTGAATTTGCCGATTTTCACGAATTGTTTGCCCGTGCGCGTCGTGGCCTTTCCTTTACCGATGACGCCGTAGCACGCGTTCGGGAAATCTGCCCGCACCTTGATGATGCCAAACCGCGGCGGCGCTTTATCCTGATGATCGAACTGCTTGAGGCCCTGCTTGCCGGGATCGACAAACCGCTGGCATCGGCCAATTTTGGCGGCGAAGCCGGGAAGAACAGTGAATCTATCCGGGTGGATCGCGCACTGGCTTTCATTCACGCGCATTACGCCGAACCGCTTCGGGTATCGTCGCTTGCCGATGTTGCCGGTGTCAGTGAAAGCAGCTTTTACCGGCTGTTCAAACGTTATACCGGGCGCAGTGTTGTCGAATATCTGAACGAATACCGGATTTCGCGGGCCTGTGTGCAGCTGTCGCGCACTGATCTTCCGATCTATCAGATCGCCGAAAATAACGGCTTTAGCAACCTTTCGAACTTCAACCGGCGTTTTCGCCAGTATCGTGGGAAATCGGCCAGCGATTATCGCGAGAACATTCGCATTCACGGCCAGTTCCCCGATCACCCGCCAATGCCCGATGCCCGTATCGGTGCCGTTCCGGCCCGTCCGCTGCCAAGCGAGATAGACGGTGTTCCGGACCGACGCACCGCCATTCCGGCATCCGCCGCAGAATAGTCCACCGCCATCGCACGACAGAACATCGGGAATGCGATGATGTTCCGTTTTTCATTCCCCTGCGGTTCATCACTTCGGAAGACTCGCGCAAAAGCTTTGGTTTCTGCGGGTTTCATTCAACCTGATACCGGTCATGCACCGCCGATGTTCTCATTTTCCTTCGAAAGACAAGAACATCGAGGCCATATAAATTTCATTTAAAATCAATAACTTAAATATTTTATCGGCTTTTGTTCTAATTTTGTTCTTGTGAGAACAAAACAGGATCAGTATGGTTTCTTCAGACAGATTGAGGAGGACACAGCCATGATGAAGTTGCTTGAAAATCCGAACCGCCTGAACGAGCTTTGCAGCACGGTTGCCGTGGTCGGAAGCACCGGATTTTTCCTGTTCGTTATCGGACTGGGAATGGCGCAAACCCTTCGCGGTCTGATCTGATCAAAGCTCATACCTTTTGCGAGACCCGGATGGACTTCCCATCCAGGGTGACGACCGGCAGGCAACCCCGCACCCATACCCTGTCCCGTCTGTCGGTCGTCCCTCATCCATCGATCCGGATTTCGTGAATTGTAACCTGCATATTACCTTCGCTATTCCGCGCTACTTGACGCTGCTGTTTCCCCGACGGCAGCGTTTTTCTTTGTTCGGCCCGCAAACAGGCCGAGTCCCGAAAAAACTAACCCTATGTATAGGTCCGAGTACTTTTCCCCCGCCTTTCGAACCTCAAACTATTGTTGCAATGCAACAACTTACGCTGCATCGCAAAATTTCACTCGACAGCACCCTGAATGTTGGTTTGAATCAAGGTGAAACACGAAAGTTTGGAAATTCATCATACTTTTAGGTTATTGATTGAAACCTGAAGTATCGTAGGGTTCTGATGAATGCAGGATTTCTGTTTATCGTGATATTGCGGGATGTTAACCCGCGATGATCACCCCGTTCCGCCGGTCGCCCGCATGAGCCGGCCCTGGATTTACGAAAAACAGAAGGCCTGCCCACCGGAAATTCTTTCGGAAAAATGCAGCCGGGGACCAACACGGTCGATGCACCCCACACCGAACCTTTGCATCGCCGGGGAGTGAGAGATTAATGCTGTACCATCTCTATGAATTGCAGCACGCCACCATCAGCCCGTTGCGCATGGCAGCGGATGCGAGCAAGAAGTGGCTGCGCAATCCGGTCAACCCGCTATCCTATACCCATCAGGGCCGTGCGGCCGCCGCCGCGTTTGATGTGTTCACCCATATCACGCACCGTTATGGCAAACCGGAATTCGGCCTTGATACCACGGTCATCAATGGTGAAACCGTCGCCGTGACCGAGGAAATCGTCCATAGCGAACCGTTCTGCAATCTTTTGCATTTCAAACGCGAAACCGATCACCTTAAAAATCAGCCGGATGATCCGCGGCTTCTGATCGTGGCCCCGCTGTCGGGTCACTTTTCAACGTTGCTGCGCGGCACGGTCGAGGCATTGCTGCCCGATCATGATGTTTACATCACCGACTGGATCGATGCCCGCATGGTTCCCGTGCATCAGGGTCATTTCGATCTTGATAGCTATATCGACTATGTCATGCAGTTCCTGCGCAAGCTTGGCCCGAACACCCACCTGATGGCGGTGTGTCAGCCATCGGTTCCGGTGGTTGCGGCCGCATCGCTGATGGCCGCCGGGAACGAGCCCTGCCAGCCGGCATCGATGACCCTTATGGGCGGCCCGGTCGATACCCGTGAAAACCCGACCGAGGTCAACAACTTTGCCAAGCAGCACAGCCTCGACTGGTTTGAACGCCATGTCATTACGCATGTGCCATTGCCCCATGCCGGGGTGATGCGCCGCGTTTATCCGGGCTTCATGCAGCTTGCCGGTTTCATGAGCATGAACTGGGACAAGCACGTTTCCGCCCATCACGAGATGTTCACCCATCTTGTCGAAGGGGACGGCGAAAGTGCCGATGCCAAGCGAAATTTCTATCATGAATATCTGGCCGTGATGGATATGAGTGCCGAGTTCTATCTTCAGACGCTGAAAGCCGTGTTCCACGAACATCAGTTGCCCGAAGGGACGATGCGCTGGCAGGGGGTTCCGGTTGAACCGTCCGCCATCACCAAGACCGCCCTTCTGACGGTCGAAGGCGAACGCGATGATATCACCGGCATGGGACAGACACGCGCGGCCCACAAGCTTTGCGCCAATCTGCCCGATAATATGCGCATGCATCACATCCAGAAGGGTGTTGGTCATTACGGCGTGTTTAACGGTCGTCGCTGGCGCGAACAGATCAGCCCGCGGATCAAGGATTTCATCCGCCGTCACGATCAGCAGGGCAAGGGCCGCAAAAGCGCGCCGGACATGACCCGGATCGAAGCCGCTGAATAGGCAGCGCCCCGATCCTCGGATGAATAGAACACTCAAAAGCCACCCTTATCCGGGGCGGCTTTTGGCTTTGACGGCTATGTGATTATGGCGGGTTATCAGGGATAGGAAAGAACCAGATTGCCATTGTTCACGCGCGCACCGTAAACGCCCTCGTCATGATCCACACCAATTGCCGGATTGCCCAACTGGGCAACAAGATAGGCATATACAGTCGGACGGGAAGAGGTCCACGCCCCGATCACCCCGGTAATTGTTGTCTGAGCCAAGCCCTGGCAATGCACCAGCGCGGCATCAATATCTGCGTTGGTGACGAAATCGTCGACAGCAAGCGGCAAATGGATGCCGAAAACCTCGCCATTGCGAATGCCAACGATCCCGATACAGCTTGTGAAAGTCGAGAAGCGGATTTCGGCGGCACTTGCATATTCACATTCGGCGATAGCTAGCGGGTTGGCGGCCTGACTGAAAACATATGGCATTGGATTGTCCCTGATTTGCGAAAGATAAAAGATAACTGACGCATCAGAGACGGGTGGTATCCGACCCTGTGACAATCCCTGAACCGACGCAATTTTACCCGCGTAAAACAGGTAGAATAAAAAACCAGATCAGGGATCAGATCATGCCGGGAACGCCAGCACCCAAATTGCAAAGCTTTGACACAGCCGGCATCGCAATCGTCATCGGCGCGACCGGCGGTATTGGCCGGGCCTTTGTGAGACATCTTCGCGATTGCGGCCGGTTTGATGGTGTGATTGAACTGTCGCGCGGCACCAAACCCGCCATCGATTTCACCGATCCCGGCAGCATCGAAAGTGCCGCTGCCTTTGTCCGTGATCAGGCATCCGCACAGAACCAATCCGTACGTCTGATCATCGATGCCACCGGCTATCTGCATGATGAGATATTTCAGCCGGAAAAATCATTGCGCCAGATTGAAGCCGATTACATGGCGAAATCGTTTCTGATCAACGCCATCGGTCCGGCCTTGCTGATGAGGCATTTCACGCCAATCTTGCCACGTGACGGCAAATCGGTCTTTGCCACCCTGTCGGCCAAGGTCGGCAGCATTGGCGATAACCGGATGGGCGGCTGGTACAGTTACCGGGCGGCAAAGGCCGCATTGAACCAACTGGTAAAATGCACCGCCATCGAACTTGCCCGAAGCAAACGCAATGCGATCTGCATCGCCCTTCATCCCGGCACGGTCGATACCGGCCTTTCGGGCCCGTTTGCCAAATCGGGGCTCAATGTGCAAAGCCCCGATCAGGCAACGGCAAACATGTTGATGGTGATTGACGGGCTGCAACCATCACAAAGCGGCGGCTTCTTTGCCTATGATGGCAATGAGTTGCCGTGGTGAGATGCAATGATCAAAGAGGACGGGCCTTGAGCCACATGAACAGCGGCACACGCGACCATTGTTTGAGGATGTCACGGTCGGCCTGATCGGGAGCCGGTTCACGCATGGCCGATACACCAAACCCGGCCTTGCCCAACGCATTGATGTAATACTCAAGCGGCCGCGACCATCCGGCAAAATGCATGATCAGGCCATCACGTTCTTCGCTGCCTTCAAACCGGCGTTCCCCGAAATAACTGCCCGTCAGGACAAAGGGAGCATCAGGAGCCGTCCCGTCAAAGCGGCCACGGTCCCTGAATGGATGCACAATCGAAATCACCAATTCCCCGTCCTTACGCAAGACACGGCGAATTTCATCCAGCGTACCCGCAAGATCATCCACATCCATCAGAACGTTATAGGCCAGCACAAGATCGAAGCTTTCATTGTCAAAGGGCACATCATTGCCCGGTGCGATATGATAGGATGATCTGCTATCGGTGGCAGCTTCACGCGCCGCCAGAACAAGGTCAGCTACCGGGTCAATGCCCGTAACGTCATAGCCAAGTTCGGCCAGAAGCCGTGAACCGCGCCCCTCACCACAACCGACATCAAGTGCAATGCCGGTTCCCGGGCCGACAAAGTCAGCAAAATTTTTGCGGAATTGCCAAAAGGCATCGTGCCCCGGTTTACGCGCCCAGGCGATCCAGTTTTGAGCGATATCGGACCAGTGGACATGATCCTTGCGAAAACCGGACATCGGTTTCTCCTTTGGCTTCTCGGGAATCTCAGTCAAACAGGCTGTTTAACACGGCATGCTGCAACAGAATGACGGTTTTGGCATCCCGGATGCGACCATCCGATATCATAGCCAGCGCGTCCCTGAAAGGCACTTCAAGCACGTGGATATCCTCGCCCTCTTCATGCAAACCACCGCCCTCGCCCGCGCGATGATCGCTTGTGACTTCGGCCACGAACAGGTGCAGGCGCTCAGTGACGGAACCCGGGCTCATGAACAGATCGAACACCTTTTGCGGTTTGCCGATCCTGTAACCGGTTTCTTCTTCGACCTCGGCAATCACGGCGGATGCCGGATCGCGATCGTCAAGCAACCCTGCCGGAACTTCGATCAGCATGCCATTTTCATTGCCATTCACGAAGGATGGCAGACGAAATTGCCGTGTCAGGATCACGGTGCCTGTCCCGCGGTTATAAAGCAGGATGGCCGCCCCGTTGCCCCGATCATAGGCTTCGCGTTGCTGGGACTGCCATTCGCCGTTGCTTCGGCGCAGATCAAAGCTGACGCGATACAGGTGATACCAGTTATCCGACAGGCATTCGATGTTCTGAACGCGGATATCGTCGTTTTCCGGCAAGTTCCAACCTTTGGGAAGCTCGGTCATGTCAAAATATCCGTCAGCGGTTCAGAAAGGCAGACAGGGTCAGCAATACCGCATCGGGTTTTTCGGCGTGAACCCAGTGGCCTGCGCCCTTGATGCTGGTAAAGGCCGCCTTGGGAAACAGCGACTTGATGTGATCGCGATCCTTGGGATCAACATAATGCGAATTGGCACCGGATATGAACAGCACATCGCGATCAAAACTGCCCCCCACCGTTTCGGGCCAGCCGGTAATGTCGGAAAGGTGGTTGGCCATGGCATCGATATTGACCTGCCATGACATTTTGCCGGTTTCCTTGTCGGTCGCGACATTCTGCGCCAGGAACTGACGCACGCCCTTTTCCGAAACGCCACTGACAAGTGCATCTTCGACTTCGGCGCGCCGCGATACTGCATCGAAATCCACCGACTTCATGGCACTGATATAGCCGGTATAGTCATGGTCATAGGTCACAGGCGCAATATCAACCACAACCAGATCGGCAACCAAATCCGCATCCTGTGACAGGGTCAGCACCATTGATGCCTTGCCCCCCATCGAATGTCCGATCAGGTGGACCGGGCCATTGGCAACATCCCGGATCAGCTCGGCGATGTCCGATGCCATCGCCGGATAGGTCATGTTCATGTCCCAGTCGGACCGGCCATGATTGCGAAGATCGGCGGTGACCACGTGATACTTTTCCGCCAGACGCCGCGCGATGGCGGTCCAGTTACGCGCCTGCCCGAACAGCCCGTGCAGGATCACAAGCGTGCCATTGTCACGGTTTTCTTCGCCAAAGGCATAATGGGCAAGTTTCATCAGGCACGCTCCGCAATCGGGTTATCTGGTTATTCCCCTTAATAGCGGGACCGGACGGTGGCGTGAAGCCCTGTGGTGGGGATGGGAATCAAAACACCCCCGCATGGGAGGAATGCGGGGGTGTTTCTTGGGTCATTCGACCCGGTATTCATCGCCAAGCGTTAAGCTTAGGCACCAGCCGGACGGCCACCCGGAAGGCGGTTACCGCCAAACAGGGAAGCAATTTTGCGGGCCAAAGTAACAACGGCTTTGCGGATCGCCTGAGCACGGAGTTTTTCGGCTTCGCGCTGCAGCGTGGTCAGATCGTAATCACCATAACGACGCATGGCTTTATCCTTTCCATAACAGGCGGAGCTATGTGCGCTCCGGTTTCGCGTTGATTTGTTCTGAAGCCGGTGTACGCCTGTTTATTCGATCCTACGAGACGAGTTTTTTCACCTCACCCATGCATTTGACGCATATCCAGACACAAGTCCGTCATAATCATTTCATCCGAAAGACGCATGATTGTCTCATGACAAATAAGCCATTCAACTTGAACGAAATTTTCCCCGACCTGTTTTACACAGTTCAAACACAATCCGAACAGGCCGGATCAATTAGACCTCTATCCTTTGCGTATAAAGGGATTGAGGCAGATCAAACAGGGCGTTTCTGATGCTTCAGACGGGGTCTTAAATGGCAATTTGCCGACAAAACGGCTTTAAATTGCAGACTCGATTCCGGGAACTGCACACCGTTCAATTTTGCATGGCTGATTAAGAAATCGCAGAACGGCAATAGTGGTGCGCAAAATTGCCGTTCTGCGATCTTCGAATTATGGCACGAAAGTCGGCGAATATTCGCGGGTTCAGCCCAGGGCATAATTCAGATATTTGGGTTCAAGATATTCTTCCAGCCCCCAATGACCGCCTTCGCGGCCCTGCCCGCTTTCCTTCACGCCGCCAAACGGCGCACCTTCGTGGGACGTGGTGCCATCGTTGATACCAACCACCCCGGTTTCAAGCCCATCGGCGATCCGCTGGATACGGCCGATATCACGACTGAAAAGGTAAGACGACAGACCCGCACGTACCCGGTTGGAAAGTTCGATCACCTCGGCCTCGGTTCTGAAACGATAGATCGGCGCAACCGGGGCAAACAGTTCCTCGTTAAAGCAATCGGTATCAAGGGACACATCGGTCATCACCAGCGGCCGAATGAAGTGGCCTTCTTCGGGGCGGTCAGCACCGTAATGCAGGGTCGCGCCACGTTTTTTCGCATCATCGATCAATCGTTCAACTTTTGCCACCGCCTGACGATTGATCAGCGGGCCAATATCCGTACCGGGAATGAAGCCGTTACCGATGGTCTGCGCATGACTTGCGGCGATGAATTTTTCGACAAAGCTTTCATAAACCCCGTCCTGCACGAAAATGCGGTTGGCACAGACGCAGGTCTGGCCGCTGTTGCGGAATTTGGAAATCATGGCCCCGGCCACGGCGGCATCAATATCGGCATCATCCATCACGATGAAGGGCGCATTGCCGCCCAGTTCCAGCGACAGTTTCTTGACCGTCGGCGCACATTGCACCATCAGCCGTTTGCCGACCTCGGTCGAGCCGGTGAAGGACAGCATCCGCACGCGCGGATCCCCTGTCAGGGCCTCGCCAATCGGCATGGGCTGGCCGGTCACGACGTTAAACACCCCCGCCGGGAAGCCGGCCATTTCGGCAAGTTTGGCGGCGGCAAGGGCGGAAATCGGGGTATCTTCGGCCGGTTTGACAACAATTGTGCACCCCGCCGCCAGCGCCGGGGCACATTTGCGCACGACCATGGTCAGCGGGAAGTTCCATGGCGTGATCGCCGCCACCACACCAACGGGATGTTTCTGCACAACCACGCGCCGATCACGCTGGGTCGCGGGCATGGTTTGGCCATAGGCGCGCTTGGCTTCCTCGGCATACCATTCGGCATAGGCAATGGCGCCGACCACTTCGCGCAATGCCTGATCATAGGGTTTACCCTGTTCAAGCGTGATCAGGGCGGCAAGATCATCCTGATACTGTTCCAAAAGATCGCGCCAGCGTTTGAGGTAGCCGGACCGATCCTTTGCCAGCATGCGCGACCATGCCGGAAATGCCGCATCCGCTGCATCAATCGCGCGCCGTGCCTCGGATGTCCGCATGAAGGGCACATCGCCGATCACCTTGCCGGTTGCCGGATCATACACATCAATGGCTTCGCGCGAATCAGCACGTGCCCATTCGCCATTGATAAATGCCTTATCAAGGTTCCAGTCGGCGATCAGCCTGCGGGCGCGCGATCTGCCATTGGAAATGGCGGTTTGGCTGGCATCGGGGGCGGCGTTGGACACAGCGGACATTTGGGGGCGTTTCCTTGTGCACGTCATTTACAATAATTTATTCGGTGATCACGCGGTTGTGATTCCGAATTTCGGGGCGCAATTGGGAGACTAAGCGCACCGACAAGTCATAGGCAACAATGCTTGTGACCTTAATATAAGAAATAAAAGACCCGGGGTCGCTCGCAATACCCCGATCCGTCAGAGAGTTTCAGAGAGACAACCAACGAGAGAGCCATGAAGCATATTGTGACCGCCGGTTTGATGACCGCATCCCTTGCCCTTGGTCTGGGGGTATTTGGTACTGCACAGGCCGACGAGGCGATGGATAACGAAACCGTTCAAACCCGTCAGATGCTGATGGATGGCATCGGTGGTGCGATGGGGACACTTGGCTGCTACATGAAGGGCCAGTGCGAACTGCCCGATGGTGTGATCCGCAACCTTGCCAATGGCATTGCGTTTTCCGCCACTGCCGCCCCGGCCGCGTTCGAACCCAATACAGCCGACGCATCGGTAAAAACAACCGCCAAACCGGATGTCTGGACAAACTGGGACGATTTTTCGGGCCGTTTCCCGGAAATGAAAACCGCGGCGATGAACCTTGCGGCCGCAGCCGGTGACAAGGGCGCAATGGGTGCCGCCCTTGGCGAACTTGGCAAATCCTGCAAAGGCTGCCACGACGAATACCGTTCGAAGTAACAGATCGAAGATACCGGGCACGAGCAAGCTCGGACGTCCCCGAAAGGCCCTGTCATCCCCCCTGCTGCCCTCCCCCGGCAGCACGACAGGAAAAGCCTTTCGGGGATTTCTTTATCCGCGCGCCAGCGTGACCATCCCCCACACTGCTAGCCCGCAAACCACAAGAATCGCGATCCCGAGGATTGGGGACGCAAAGCGGATTTGCATGAAACCGGTGGCGACACTTTCTGGGACTTTACGCATGCCGGTGATCATTGCACCGATCAGGTTTTCGCGTTTGATCATCAGATAGAAGATCGCGGCCAGAACATGCAGTGCTACCGCTGCGTAAATCAGATTGATATTGGTATGGTGAATGAAATTCATCGTGCTGGCAAAATCGGAACTGACATAGGCAACCAGCGGACCGTCAAAGAACAGGAAGGTATCCTCGCTGGTGAAAAGGCCGCTTATTGCCTGTATCGCCACGAGCAGGATCAGCACCACAACCATCCAGCCGCCCGCCGGATTATGCCCCGGATAAGTCAGGTCGCGGGCCGAGCCGTTTGGAAGTTTGCGCATATAGCCGATCACCTTGCGCGGTCCGGCAAGGAAGCCGGTAAAGCGCGCGTTCGAACTGCCGACAAATCCCCAGATGATGCGAAAAAGTACGAGTGCGAGCACGCTGTATCCTGAAATCGCATGGATATCGATCATGACTTCCTGATTGGACCACCAGGATGTCACAATCGCGATCACCAGCGCCCAGTGAAACAGGCGCACGGGAAAATCCCAAAGCCGGACGGTTTTTTGCGGTTCCATCTGATCGCTCATACGCAGGTCCCCTTTTCTGCTTTTTGCGCGGGCAAATAATGCAAGATTGTGATGATGCCCCGATCCGGCCGAAAGTGCAGGTCAAATTCCGGTTATCACAGCAAAAAATGTGGAAAATCTGCTTGTTGAGATATTTGAAGTTTGCAAATCATTATCACAAGCAGTAACTATTATGCGGAAGCATGATGGGCTATGCCCTTGGCTCACCTTCAGGGACAGATGGGAACTCCTATGAAACTCGTTAAAATTCTGGGGATGGCTGCACTGGCATCCACCCTTGGCGCACAGGCCTATGCCGCGCCGGGCGCAAAAGACGTCCTGACCACCTATGCCGATATCGCACATGCCGGTTACGAAGACTCGGTTACCACCGCCAAGCAGCTTCAGTCTGCTGTCAACGCGCTGGTTTCTGATCCGTCGCAGGCAACTTTTGATGCAGCGAAATCCGCATGGCTGGCTTCACGTGTGCCCTATCAGCAGACCGAAGTTTACCGTTTCGGCAACGCGATTGTCGACGACTGGGAAGGCAAGGTTAACGCATGGCCGCTGGACGAAGGTCTGATCGACTATGTCGAAACCGATCTTTACGGCGAGGAAAACGAAGAAAACCCGGCCTATACCGCCAATGTCGTTGCCAATCCGAGCCTTAGCATTTCTGGTAAAACCCTTGATGCGTCGACCATCGATGGCGCGCTGATCGAAAGCCTGCATGAAATTGACGACGTTGAAAGCAACGTTGCCACCGGTTACCATGCCATTGAATTCCTTCTGTGGGGCCAGGACCTGAACGGGACCGAAGCCGGTGCCGGTGCACGCGCCTGGACCGACTATGCCGCAGGCGATGCCTGCACCAATGGCAATTGCGACCGTCGTGGCGCTTATCTTAAAGCCGCAACCGATCTTCTGGTTTCCGATCTGGAATGGATGACCGCACAGTGGGCCGATGGTGGCGAAGCACGCGCAACTGTCCTTGAAGGTGATGGCGTTCCGGGCCTGACCGCGATTGTGACCGGCATGGGTTCGCTTTCTTATGGTGAATTGGCAGGCGAGCGTACCAAGCTTGGCCTGTTGCTGCATGATCCGGAAGAAGAGCATGACTGCTTCTCGGACAATACCCACAATTCGCACTACTATGACGCGCTGGGCATCCAGAACGTTTATCTTGGCCGCTATACCCGTGTTGACGGTTCGGTCGTCGAAGGCGCATCGCTTTCGGACATGGTTGCCGCCAAGGATGAAGGCCTTGATACCGAACTGCGCGCCAAACTGGCGGCATCGGTTCTGGCGGGTAAAGCCATGGTCAGCCGCGCACAGGCGGGCGAGCATTTCGACCAGCTGATCGCGATGGACAATGAAGACGGCAATGCCGTTGTTCAGACCTTTGTCGATGCGCTGGTCGATCAGACCAAATCGATCGAACAGATCGTTGCCGCGATTGGCGTTGACGGGATCGAGTTCGAAGGTTCGGACAGCCTTGACAATCCGACCTCGATCAATTGATCAGATACGATCCGCATTCGGGGTCATGCCCCAAATGAGTCCGACGGCGGGGGAATTTTTCTCCCGCCGTTTCGCTTTTACGATTAGAAGAATTCCATGCAGCTTCCCGCCATGCGCCTTTCCCGTTTCATGATTGCAACCGCCCTTGTTTTCGGGGCAATGACACCCGCATTTGCCGACGAAACATTGCCCGCCGATGGCCTGCCGGGCGGGGCAACCACATGGCAAAAGAAAACCGGGCGGATGGCATTCACCCATCATTCGGCCAATATGACCTTTGAAAAGCGGCTTGATTTCAAGCTTGGCGAGGCCCTTTTTCAAAGGCTTTGGGTAACCGCCCCGACGCGCACCAAGGCTGCAGACGGTTTGGGACCACTGTTTAATTCGCGCGCGTGCAACGGGTGCCATATCCGCAATGGTCGCGGTCATCCGGTCGATGCAAACGATCCATCAGCCGGGGCAACATCCATGTTGTTACGGCTATCGATCCCGCCGCAAAATGATACGGATCGGGAATTGCTGGCAACGGGGCGTGTATCGACCCTGCCCGATCCGGTTTATGGCGGACAGTTTCAGGATTTTTCGATCCCGTCCGTCCCGGCCGAGGGCAAGGTTACTGTCCGTTATGATACACAGGCCATCGAGCTTGCCGATGGCAGCATGGTCGAATTGCGTCATCCGACCTATGGCATAGCTGATCTGGCCTATGGGCCATTGCATGATGATGTAATGATTTCACCGCGCATTGCCCCGCCAATGATCGGGCTTGGATTGCTGGAAGCCATTCCAGATAAGATCCTGCTTGCCAACGCCGATCCGCAGGATCGCGACGGGAACGGCATATCGGGCCGGGTCAACCGGGTTTGGGATATTGCAAAGGACGAGGTTGCCATCGGGCGGTTTGGCTGGAAGGCCGGAATGCCGAGCCTTGATCAGCAAAACCAGAATGCATTCCAGTTCGATATCGGCCTTTCAACCCCGCTTTATCCGAACGCATACAGCGACTGCACCGAAGCCCAAAGCCTTTGTCGCGGTGCGCCGAATGGCAACGATCCCGAGTTCGATAACCTTGAGGCCCATGACCAGATTACCGACCTTGTGCTTTATTACGCGCGCAACATCGCCCCTCCCATGCGGCCCAACGCATCCGATCCGGATGTCATGGCCGGGCGAGAGATTTTCAATTCAATCGGATGCGCATCCTGCCACACGCCAAGCTATCAATTGCCAGAACGTGCCGATATGCCGGAACAATCCGGGCAAATGATCTGGCCGTATAGCGACCTTCTGCTGCATGATATGGGTGACGGGCTTGCCGATCATCGGCCCGAAGCCGAGGCCAGCGGCACGGAATGGCGCACGCCACCCCTTTGGGGATTGGGCCGGGCGCAGGAAATCGATCCGCGTGCCGCTTACTTGCATGACGGGCGGGCGCGCAGCATTCTGGAAGCCGTATTGTGGCACGGGGGCGAGGCAAAACCCGCGCGCGACGCCGTCACATTCTTGCCATCATCGGATCGCAGCAAGTTGCTCGCGTTTCTGAAGTCTTTGTAAGCCTTGTTTTAGACGCCTTACTGTTCGGGGGATATCATGCCTTTCCTGTGTCACACTCGCAAAGCCGCCCTTTTGGGGGCAACTGCCTTGCTGACGGTGGGGTTGGCACCGCCCGGTGCACGCGCCGATATCCCCGATGAAAATTACCGCCCGGTTCTTGAACATCTTCTGGGCGTGGTGATGCCGCCAAAGCTTGATGCGCTGCATGATGCAACGGACAATCTGTCTGAGGGGATTGATGATTTCTGTGCCGAACCCGATCAGGATGGCCTTGACGAGGTGCGCGAGGATTTCCACGCGGCCATGGATGTCTGGCAGGAAGTGCAGCCGTGGCGCATGGGGCCGATGGTGGCCAATGGTCGCGATCAGCATATCGAATACTGGCCCGACAAACATGGCACAGCGACAAGGCAGTTTCGCAAACTGATGTTTGACAAGCCCGCGATCTATACCGACCGGGAAAAAATCGCCGAAACCAGTGCTGCCTTGCAGGGTTTTCCGGCGCTTGAGCAGGTCCTGTTTGACGACAAGCTGTCACCCAAGCTTTTGGATGATGACGAGGATGGCGTGTTCCTGTGCGGTTATGGCGGGGCCATTGGCGCCAATCTGGAACGCATGACGGGTGAACTGGTTGATGAATGGCCAGCTTTTGCCCAGGGCATGATGGAAGCCGGCCCGGACAGCATGGATTACCCGGATGCCAAATTTGCCGCGACCGATCTTTATCGTGCGCTTCACGAAGGACTTCTGATCATTGTCAGTCAGAAACTTGGCCGTCCGCTTGGCAACGGACTAAAGGACGGCAAAGCCAGCCGGGCCGAAAGCCCGACATCCAAACGGTCCCTGCGCAATATCACCCATAACCTTACCGGGCTGTTTGCGATTTATGACGGAAAGTGGGGTGATACCGGCGAAGAAGGCAAAGGCCTGTCAGCTCTGATCGACAGCAGCCTTCTGGATCGGTCCTTCAGGCTGAACTGGCAAACCATGGCGGATGCGCTTGATAAACTGCCACCATCGATTGTCGAGCTTCTGGATCAGCCAGACGGTTATCAGAAACTCGCCGACTTTGCCGGGCAGGTCAGTTTCGTCAATACGCTGGTCGAAGGCGATGTTGGCGGCACGACACAGTTGGGCGGCGGGTTTAACGCGCTTGACGGTGACTAGGCGAACGGGAGGCCGGAAAATGAAACATCAACGACGCGAGTTTTTGAAACTCATGGGTGTTGGCGGAGCCTTTACCCTGTTGCCGATCAGCATTGCGCGCGCGGCCGCACCAACATCTATTGAAGACCGGGCGCATTATATTTCCGCCAGTGCCGGGGATCATGATGATTTTTATGTCAGCGCGTTCAACGCCAATGGCAAGATTTTGTTTGAACAGGCCCTGCCCGGCCGGGGTCATGACCTTGGCCTGCGCCCGAACCATGTCGATGTGGCCGCAGTTGAACGCAGGCCGGGTCTTTATGGCCTGATCCTTGATCGCCATAGCGGCGAGGTCCGCGCCAAGCTGCATTGCCCGGAAGATCGGCGGTTTTACGGGCACGCGGTTTATTCCAATGATGGCCGGTTCCTTTATGTCACCGAGAATGATTTTGATCATGCCCGCGGGGTTGTTTCCGTCTGGGATGCCGAAGACGGATATCGCCGCATTGCCGAATTTGACAGCTTTGGCACCGGACCGCACGAATTGCACCTGATGCCCGACGGCGAAAGCCTTGTCATCGCCAATGGTGGCTTGCACACCCACCCGGACTTTGATGGTCGGACCGCCCTTAATATCGACAGTATGGAACCCAACCTGTCGATTATTGATCGGCATAACGGCAAACTGATCCATCAGGCAGCACTTAAAGCCGACTGGCATCAATTATCCATCCGCCATCTTGATGTCGCCCCCAACGGGACAATTGCGGCGGGCTTCCAGTATCAGGGGGAACTGACCGATCAGGTACCGCTGGTCGGGTTATGGCAGCCGGGTAGCGAAATCCGCCCGATCGAAGCCCCGGATAATGTCCAGCTGCGCATGCGGCAATATTGCGGATCGGTGCGCTTTGACGCATCGGGACAGGTATTTGGCATTTCCTGCCCACGCGGCGGACTGATCACGTTCTGGGATGTCAAAACATCGGGCTTCCTGACCCATATCGCCGCCCCGGACGGCTGCGGCCTTGCCGCGACAGATGTAGCAGGCCAGTTCGTTGGCACCAGCGGGCTTGGCAATGGGTGGCGCATGGATGCGATTCGCCGAAAACGCGTCGAATTACCCGACGATTCGCTTAAATCGCTTCATTGGGACAATCATCTGCGGCGTATTTCCGTTTAAATATCGTCGTCCAACCCAACCTGAAAGGCCGCACTGATCATGCGGCCTTTTTGGCATTTTCGACCTGAAATCCGCAGAAAACCGCGGCATTAACCAACCATTTTAGTCGGGATAGAAACAGCCCAAATCTCTCAACCAAAAATTTTATGCAAATGCGAACGATTTTCACTTGCGCAGTTATTTTTCCTGACCTATAACGGGTCTCGACACAGCCCGCGAATGCAACCCATTCGCACTTGTCCCCAAAAGGCTTGTCTCTCACCTGCGGGTCTCTCTCCCCGCAGGCCTCTCAAGGTGGAACAGCGGTGGTTATCGATGCGGGAAACGATAACCGCCGCTTTCTCTTTTCAGCACAAAGAAACCGGCATTTCTCCACGCACAGATATTGCGCGCGGACGGATAAGACATCAGACGTTATGGGATAGTTTGTCACCGGCGGATTTCAGCGCATCGCGATATTGCGCATAGTTTTTGCGTGCATCATCCTTCGGTGCGACAATACATACTGTTGCAACACACACGCCGTTCTGATCGCGGATCGGGGCGGCAAAGCAATGGGTGAAAGTGTCGACGATGCTGTCAAAGGAAAAGAACCCGTCTTTTGCCGCCTGCCGGATTTCGGCGATATAGGCATCAAAATCGGTATGGCTGCCATCGGGCAGGACAAAATCGTTTGCCGGAATCAGATCGCGGATTTCATCATCGGAAAAATGGCCCAACAACAGCCGCCCCGATGCCGTCCACGGGATCGGAGTACGTTCGCCGACATTGGCGCTGATGCGGAACGGACGGCTGCCTTCGCGTTGCAGGGCGACGGTATATTTGTTGCCGTCCAGCATGCAGAACTGGGATGTTTCCTTGGTGGTGGCAGTGATTTCATCCAGCACCACACCGGCTTCGCGGGTCAGATCGAAATATTCGCGATAGGCCAGCCCAAGGAAATAGACACGACGCCCAAGGAACACCGATCCGTTGGCATCGGTGACCTCGAGCATGCCATGTTCCAGCAGAACGCTGATCAGATCATAGATCGTAGAGGTCGGCGCGCCGAGCGCCTGGGCGATCTCGGCAGGCCGTTGCGAGACTTTGACAGAGCGCAAATGATCAAGAATATCAAACGCCCGATCAATACCGCGCGCCCGTTTCCGTATTTGCCCTTCTTTCATAAGTCCCCTCTTCGCTGGCAATCAGTTCTTTGGATAGAGGTTCTTATGCCTTGCGAAAGGCAATGCAGTCGACCTCGACTTTGCAATCCACCACCATTGAAGACTGAACGCAAGCGCGCGCAGGCGGATGATCGCCGAAATATTCCTGAAAGACGCCGTTGAAGCTCCAGAAATCACGGGCATCATCAAGCCAGACGCCAATGCGCATGATATCGCTTGCGCTATATCCGGCATCCTCGACGATTTTCAGCATGTTTTCGATAGCAATGCGGGACTGCTCGACAATCCCGTTTCCAACGACTTCGCCATCACGCATCGGCGTTTGTCCGGACACGTAAAGCCATCCATCAGCTTCCGTAGCCTTTGCAAAAGGCAGTGCCTTCTGACCGTTTCCTTTTGCTTCACCGACACCGTGTCTTTTGATGGTCATTCAATATCTCCTGGTCTTCAATCACATTTCAGAATTTGCAAGAAAGCCCCGCAACCGGTCTGTTTCCGGTGCGCCGAAAATCTGTTCGGGGGGACCTTCTTCGTGGATACGGCCGTGATGCATGAACACGACCTTGCTTGAAACATCGCGGGCAAAGCGCATTTCATGGGTGACAAGCAGCATGGTCATTCCGTCGTCGGCAAGATCGCGGACAACGGCCAGAACTTCCTTGACCAGTTCCGGATCAAGGGCGGATGTCACCTCGTCAAACAGCATGATGCGCGGGTTCATCGCAATCGCGCGCGCAATCGCGACACGCTGCTGCTGTCCGCCAGACAACTGACCGGGGAAATGATCACGTCGTTCAATCATGCCAACCCGTTCAAGCCATTTTTCGGCAATGGCATAGGCTTCGTCCTTTGCCATTTTCTTGGTCTTGGTCAGACCCAGCATGACATTGCGAATGGCGGTCATATGCGGAAACAGGTTGAATTGCTGAAACGCCATGCCGGTCATGGCGCGTTGACGCGCAATATGACGTTCGGAAAGACGGCGGCGTTCACCACCGTCGTGTCTGTAGCCGATGGCTTCGCCGTCCAGTTCGATGGAACCGCGTTCGAAATCTTCAAGCAGGTTCACACAGCGCAACAGGGTTGTCTTGCCCGAACCCGATGATCCGATCAGCGAGACGACATCACCCTTTTGCATGGTCATATCGATGCCCTTGAGGACTTCGAGATCACCAAAGCTTTTGTGAAGATCGGTAATTGTCAGAATGGGGGACATGGCTGCCTCATTATGGGATCGAGATGCGGCGTTCGACAGCACGGCCGGCCTGTTCGATCAGGAAGTTCAGAATGAAATAGACGAAACCAACGAAGAGATAGAATTCGAGGCTAAGATAGGTCCGCGAAATGACCTGCTGGGTTGCCAGCAGCAATTCAACCACACCAATGATCGACAGCAGCGTCGATGCCTTGACGATTTCGGTCGCGGTATTGACCCAGGTCGGCAGTATCTGGCGCAGGGCCTGGGGCAGCAGGACATAGGCAAAGGTTTGCCCAAAAGTCAGCCCGATTGACTTGGCGGCTTCGGTTTGCCCGGCCGGGATCGCCTTTAACGCGCCACGGACAATTTCCCCGACATGGGATGAACAGAACATCGTCAGCGCAAGCACACCAGCCTGAAACGCGCTAAGATCCAGCCCGACAACCGAAAGAATATAAAAACAGGCAAGTATCAGAACGAAAACCGGAGTTCCCCGCAGGAAGTCGATATAAAGGCGCACCCCAAACCGGGTCGGCTTATTGCCATATGTCATCGCCAGACCGACGAAAACGCCAAGGAACGTTCCAAGCAGCACGGATGCGACGGAAATCAGAACCGTATCGCCAAGCCCAGCCAGCAGGTTCATGCGGGCATTCCACAATTCGGTCAGGAAAAGAGAAAAATTCATGTGAAAGCCTTTCAGCGCGGAACCGCAAGACGTTGTTCAAGCTGGCGCAGGAACCACGCGATGACATAGCAGGCCACCACGTAAATCAGTGACGCAACCATCCATGTTTCAATCACACGGAAGCTTTCGACATTGATCTTGCGCGCATAAAACGTCAGTTCGGGAACCGCGATGGCGGCTGCGAGCGACGTGTCCTTGAACAGCGAAATGAAATTGTTCGAAAGCGACGGCAACACATTGCGCAACATCACCGGAATGATGATGTGGATTTTGATTTTCAGTTCCGTCAGACCGATGGCAAGCCCGGCTTCGCGCAGGCCCTTTGGCAAGGCGACAAGGCCCGAACGGAAAACTTCCGCCAGATAGGCACCGGCATAAATCGACAGGGTAAAAATGAAGGATGGTATCTTGTCGAGTGCAATGCCAAGCTGGGGCAATGCGAAGTAACAGAACAGGATCAGGACAAGGATCGGGGTATTGCGGATCGCAGAGACATAAGCCACTGCGATCCAGCGTAAAACCCGGTGACGGGACAGCATCCCGAAAGCCGCCAGAAGTCCGATCCCGCAACCAATCGCAATCGAAACAAGGGCAAGGAACAAGCCAAGGCCAAGGCCCTGCGCCAGCAGTTCCCAATTGCGCCAGATGACGCTGAAATTGAAATCGTAGTTCAAAACGGTTCTTCCCGGATGCTGCTAGGTTATTTGTATTCGACGGGGAAGCCGATCTGCGGCACCGACAGTTCGGTACCAAACCAGGTTTTGAAGCTGTCGGCGTAGAACGGGAATTCAACACCGGTCATGCCTTCGTGCAGAACCGTGTTTACAAAGTTCAGCCAACGCTGATCGCCCGGCTTGACGCCACAGGAATAGCTTTGCGGGTTCCAGCCATATCCGGCGTCATGGTAACGGCCCGGGTTTTTGACCATGAACCAGCGCAATGCCGACTGATCAGTTGCGGCGGCATCGGCACGCCCGGAATTCAGCGCCTGATACATCAGATCCACACTGTCATACTGATCAACTTCTGCCTCTGGCAGGGCAGCGTGGACCATTTCTTCGGCGTAGACGTTCTGAAGAACGGCAACGGTAACGTCCGATCCGGCAGCTTTGAGCGCCTCGTAATCGGCGTAGTCGCCACCTTCCATCTGCAACAGACCAACGCCTTCACGGTAATAGGGGATCGTGAATTCGATCTGCTGGGCGCGTTCGGCGGTCACCGTCATGAACTGGCAGGTCAGATCGACCTTGTCGGTCACAAGGTTCGGGATGCGGGCATCGCCGGACTGCTGGACATATTCGATTTTATCGGGATCGCCAAACAGGGCCTTGGCGACAAGGCGGCCCATATCAACGTCAAAGCCCTTGAGCTTGTTATCCGAGTCAATGAAGTGCCATGGCGGGTTGGTCGAGCCGGTCCCCAAGATCAGGTGACCACGATCAAGAACCTGCTGAAGCTTGCTGGCTTCCTGTGCAATGGCCGATCCGGCAGTTGCGGTCATAAGCGCCGCGACTGCGATTGTTTTTAAGAAGGTCATGTTTGTCTCCGCTGATGAAAAGAGCCAACCGTTTTTGATGAGTCCCGATTAATTCCGTTATACCGGAATTAATATCGTTGTTGCGGATTTAACTTGAAACCAAAATCTAGCCATGTCAATTCGCTTTTGCGAAACCCGCAGTTTTCCTTGGCTTTCGAAATGTAGTGACCTCAGCACCCGGACGATCTGATGTGCGGACTTTTATGGAAGTCATGACCTGTGCATCCCGTCAGAGCAGGGCGTTTTCCGAGTATTTCTGCGCGAAACGCGAACAAGAACACGGAGAAGATCGGGAGTCGCAGCGCGCGAGGTAGCAAAAAAGAATTCGGCCGCTATCACGAGATGCAATAGCGGCCGACTTTCGATAATTTTCTGGAGTAGCTTGCGCGGCTGAGGGATCAGCGGTTGCGCAGCGCGATCAGCAGACGAAGGCTGTTAAGCGTCACCAGAACGGTTGCACCGGTATCGGCCATCACCGCCAGCCAAAGTCCCGTCAGACCGGTGATGCTGGTGACCAGAAAGACAGCCTTAAGCCCCAGTGCCAACCCGATGTTTTCGCGGATCACGCGGCGCGTGGTGCGGGACAGCTTTACCAGATTAACGACATCCGACAGCCGGTCCTTGACCGCCACCGCATCGGCGGCCTCAAGGGCAATATCGGTGCCCCCGCCAATTGCGATGCCGACATCGGCCGATTTCAGCGCCGGGGCGTCGTTGATACCATCACCAACCATGGCAATCGGCCCCTTCCGCGCTGGATCATTGCGCAAATCAGCCAGCACGTTCAGCTTGTCTTCAGGCAGAAGCTGCGCCCGGTAGTCCATACCAAGTTCACCCGCCATGCGTTTGGCAACGCGTTCGGCATCGCCCGTCAGCATCACTGGGCTGATGCCCAAGGCGTTCAGTTTGGCAAGCGCATCCCGGGCATCCGCACGCGCGGTATCCCGCAGCGCAAGTGCGCCAATGACATCGCCATTGCGCAGGATAACAACGGCCGTGCTACCGGCGTCTTCCTGTGCGGCAAGCCAGTCGGCAACTTTTGCAGCCGGTTCGATATCAAGGCGTTTGGCCGCCCCGACACGATAAAGCGTGCCATCAATCCGGGCTTCGACCCCGGCGCCGGCGATCGTACGCGCATCGGTGATTTCCGGCAGATCAAGTTTCTGTTCCGTCGCGGCATGAACCACCGCCTTTGCCAGCGGGTGGGAGGTCACGGTTTCAAGCGCAGCAGCAATCGCAAGCAGCCGGTCTTCGTCCATATCGCCCACCGACATCATTGCCGTCAGCTTTGGCTTGCCTTCGGTCAATGTGCCGGTTTTGTCAAACGCCATGGTACGAACCGCCCCGATGGCCTCAAGCGCGGCACCGCCTTTTACCAGCAGACCAATTCTGGCCGCACGAGCCAGGGCCGACGTGACCGCCGCCGGGGTGGAGATCACCAAGGCACAGGGGCAGCCGATCAGAAGCAGGGCCAGCCCGCGATAGATCCATTCTTCCCAGCCCTGCCCGAACAGGACCGGCGGAATGACGACCGTCAGGGCGGCAAGCGCCATGATGATTGGCGTATAGATACGGGCAAATTTGGTAACGAAACGCTCGACCGGTGCCTTGTGCTTTTCGCTTTGTTCAACCAGCTCGATCACACGATCCAGCATGGTTTGCCCCGCCGCACGGGTCACGCGCAGGCGTACGGGCCGATCGGTGACAATGGCACCGGCAAAAACCTCGTCCCCCGGTTCGGACGGGACGGGCACGGATTCACCGGTCAGGTGGCTGTTGTCAATTTCGGCGGCCCCGTCGGTCAGAACACCGTCAGCCGGAATACGTTCGCCTGGACGGACTTCGATAATATCATTCAGTGCAAGCGCGGACGGGGCGACCGTTTCAAACACATTACCCGATGCCGAAACCCGCCTTGCGGTTTCCGGGGCCAGTTTCATCAGCGATTTAACCCCGCTGCGTGCCCGACCAGCGGCAACACCTTCAAGGCTTTCGCCAATCGCAAACAGCAGGACGACCATACCGGCTTCAAGACTTTCACCGATTGCAACCGCGCCAAGAACCGCGACACTCATCAACAGTTCGATGGAAAAGAATGCGCCGCTTGCCGCCAGACGGAACGCCGTTCTCATCACCGGCAATGCCGCGATGATAGAGGCAATGGACATGGCATAAGCATCGGTGACCGGAACCAGCCAGCCAACCAGCCCGCCCAGCATAAGCCAGACCGCCGCCCATGCAATTTCGTCCCCGGCTTCCGGCCAGGGGGCCAGTTTGCGCAGCAGGGATTTGTCATCGGCATCGGTATCTTGCGACGCGGCATTATCCGTCGCAGCCGGATTGGCAGAACCACAGGAACCGCCAGCGCAGCAAGCGGATTCGGATGATTTCGCCGCCCCCGGGATTACCTTTTCCTTTGCCGGATAGCCCAGTTTGGTCAGCATGGTGCTGATATCGGAACGCGTTTCGGCACTGTCGTCGCGAAGACCCAGCGTCACCATTTCGCGCATCATCGACACATCGACACATTGCACGCCATCACGTTTGGAAAGCGCGGTTTCAATTTTCGCCACACAGGACCCGCAATCCATGCCCGATACAGCCCAATGACGATGCGAAATGCCGTCGCGATGACGGGCCAGCACATCGTCAACCGTGCCCTGTTCCCTGCCACTCAGTTCAGATTGCGCGTGCAGGCCATCGGCGGCAGCAACAAAGCTTTGCCCCGGTACGGCGTCGTTCAGAGCCGCAATCAGCGATGACTTGCAGCTTTCACAATTTCCAATGGCCGGGAACTGATCCCATTTTGCGATGACGGACATTCTGGACCTCGCCAACATTCAAATTTATATTCATGCATTACATTCAAATAACAATTCATATGTTGTGGAGTCAAGAACATTCAAACCATGATTTGAATGTTATCACACACAATGCCCGACGCCCCGAAAAAGTTGATGAATTACGCCAGCACTGCAGCCATAGTGACCACCCGATTTAAGAACCAAGGCCGACCGCCCGATGCCCCGTATTGTCATTTGCAAAACCTGCCAGCCAGCACCCGATGCTGATCCGGCCTCAAAGGTGGATTTTGTCGATGCGGATGGTTTTGCGCGGCAGTTAGGCACGGCACTTGATCAGGCGGAATTGCCCGAAACGTTTGAAGTCACACAGGTTGACTGCATGGGATCATGCAGCGACCCGACATCGGTTGCACTTCAGGGAACCGGGCGGGCAAGTTATCTTTTTGCCGGATTATCGGCGCGTCACGACATTGACGATATCATTGCCACCTGCCGGGAATATCTGAACGCCCCGGATGGATGGATCGAAGACGCACGCGGCTGCGGGCGTCTTCGTTTTTGCCTTAAGGCCAGAATTCCGGCCCTTTGATTAAGGTGCCACCGAAACAGTCATTGTCTGACGCAGCGGCTTATCGCCGACGGCAAGCTGGCTGTGATCATTGGCCGTCAGCGTTACCGTGACCTCGTTATCGCCCGCCGGAAGCTCTGTGATATGGAACCACGGGCCATACAGGCGGGCAATCTTGGTGCCGTTAACATAGACATGGGCATGGCCTTCTCCCAGGACATGCGTGCTGCTGGCATGTTCGGGGGCAAACCGGAAATTCTGCACCATTAGATGCAGGTTCCAGCCACTGACCGGGTCCGGTATCATCGCGACATCAAGACGTGGTGCATCAGTGCCCGCAGGTAATGAAATAATGGCGTCGTGACTGGCATGTGCCGCCCCCATCTTCATTTCACCGTGTGCGGTACCATGTCCGGCAACGCCATGCGCCATCGGATCACCGTGATCGTGCCCGTCAAGGGTGATGCCGTTACCAGCCGCCACCAGAAAACCGATCCCCCCGCCGAAAACCAGCCCAATCCCGAAAAGGGCAAGTGAACGTGACATTTTATTCCTCGTGAAAACCCTGAAAATAAATCGGGCGCGCCCCTGGCACGCCCGAAAAGGATCGTACTTTGACCGCGATCAGGCGGTCTGCGCCTGTGCGGCCCGTTGTCCTTCGCGTTGCCAGAAATATCCGGCAAACAGGCCAACCAGCACCCAGGCAGCAAGACCGACACCAAATGCACGGGCAGCAAAAAGCGCCCCGATTTCAGTCGGTACCGGTCCGGTAAAGGTATCAGGCTCCGGCGCGCCGATGACGTGGGGGGCAAGCAGCAGAACTGCGGCAATCCCCCATGAAACCCAATTGCGACCAAATGCAATCAGCCAGACGGCAATTGCCGCCGTCCCGACGGTGGCAAACCACCAGACTTGCCGTGCATAAACGTCTGCGGCTGCAACACCGGGTACTTCAGGTGCAAGGGTAAAGCCCGGTGCAAAATGAACGATAAAGAACCCGGCAATGCCCCAGATAATACCCTGACGACCAGCGACCTCGTGACCGCGGCTTTCAGCCAGCGCCATGGCCGCAACCAGAATAAGCGCATATCCGGTATAGACCAGCATGGTGAACAGGACGCTTAACCCGTCGCGGACATGATCAATGCCGCCGACATCCTGATGTGCACTAACCGCAGCACCACCGAAATGAACCAGCTCGCCGGTTTCATAAAGCTCCGCATGCAACAGAACCGGTTGCACAAAATAAAGCTGAAGCAGGGCCGCAATAAGACCTGCTGCAGCACCAGCGAACAATGCGCTGGTGAAAATGCGTGACATCATGGCTCAGTGACACGGAAAGCCGGTTGCATGGCGCACATCATGTGCCGCATCGTGCAACAATTCAGCCTGAACATGGCCGGTCACAAAGATGATCGCGAGGCCAAAAACGGCACAAACGATGATCGGCAGAAGAACCGATTTTTTTGAAGCGGCAAATGCCGCGGTCTGCGTGGTCATAAACTTCTCCTATGCTGTCACACCCGACAGTCGGTTCGGGTCCATGCCTGGCAGGTCTCCTGGCTTGCGGGTCATCATGCGTCGCCGACCTTCCCTGCTTTCGCAAGTGGCGTGATGGCGGGCACTTTCCGCATACAGTCGCGGGGGCGGCTTTGGCTTTGACCGCCCAAAATAAACGGTCTTCCAAATTCCCTCTTCGTTTACCTGCCCCGAGCAGACAGGTAAAAACCAAGCAGTTCGTTTATGACGGTAATTCCCCGCAAGCGCAATGTGAAAACCGGACGCGACGCGGGTTCATTCGTCGAATGTGGCAATTTCACGACAACGCAAAAGACGTATTTCAGTCGTGGGTCACATGGGCAAAGACATCACGAACAACACGGGAAATATGTTCGTCATCAATCTGATAGAAGATATGACGCCCGTTTCGTTCCGATGCCAAAATGCGCTGATCGCGCAACTGACGCAGGTGATGGCTGGTCAGGGATTGCGACATGCCCGATGCCTCGGCCAGTTCGCCGACGGTTTGCGGTTTTTCCATGCAACGCAGAACAAGCTGCAGCCGCCCGGCATCCCCCAGAAGCGCAAAGATTTTTGCCGCCGCCTCGATATCGGGCAGCGACAGGTTATGCCCGGTCGCACGCGACGCATCACGCGTTACGGCTTCGCCCTGTTCGGTGGAAAGGCCAAGACGTGCGGCGGTATCGCATTCCTGACAGTCGTTGCCGTTTTCAGCCCCGGCGATCACGGGACGCGCCGAGGCAATTTCGACCTTGCGGGATTTGGTTTTGCTTTGTGACATCCCCCTATTTTCCATGCCCAGCTTCACTTGGCAAGGGGACTTGATGTTTGCGCGCATGGAACTCCGCCCCGCAGGGAACGTTACAGGTATGACCCACCATCGAAAGTGCCAACCAGAGCAAGGAGACGCACCGATGCAAGAGCAAACAGCACTCGACATTTTCAATCTGCGCCAGTCCCGTGACAGTTGGGAACGGAATGTGGCCGGTTACTGCGCGAAAAACGACATGCAGGTCGGAAATCTGCCCAAAGAGATTACCGGCCCATATAACGAGATGAACGAGGCATGGGAAAAGCTTAAGGCCGAAGGTGATGCGGCAAGCAATACCACTGCAGAGCAGTTCCACAAGGCAACCGCAAAGCTTGAAAAGGCGTGGAACGACATGACGGGCAAGTAAGCCCGGGATTTTATGCCTTGTGGTTAAAATGCCCCAAAATCGCCTTTTCATTGCAAATCGATGACACGATTACACGCCAGATTGAACCTGTCTGGAAAAGCAAAAGGAGGCTCCCATGACAGCCCGCCCCATTCCGGAGCACGCCAAGCTCCATCAGGAATTCAAGGATTGGGAGTTCGGTCTTGCTGCACATTGCAGGGAATCCGAAAGCGGCCTTGAAAAACTTCCAAGTGAGGTTGTTCAGGCGTGGGATGACATGGATGCCGCCTGGAGCGAGATAAAAGATCATAGCGGTGATATCCCGCAAGAATCCCTGCAGCGTTTCCGTGAAGCAAAGCAACGTTTGCAGGAAGCTTGGGATGCAATGATCTCTTCCGAACGGCATTAACGACGCCGCGCTGGAAGCAGCCAGACTTTTTCGTCTCCCTCTCTTCCCTGGCGGGTTTTCCTCCCCTCCCCGCCATCCTTCTACAGCCGGGTGTTTCAACCGCCCCGGCTGTTTTTTTGTCTGGATTTTGGCCGGGCATCGCCCGCCTGCCGCCCAGATCCCGATTACCGGCAAAAATCCGGATTGACTCATTTCGATAAAAAATTCATGTTTTATTTTAATTAATAAATTCGATTCGTTATTTAAACGTCACCCGAATGCTTCCGGATGGAGCCCCATCATGTCCGACACCCTGAAAAATGTCCGCACTGTCAGCCGCATTCTTGGCTGGGTATGCCTTATCGCTGTTGTTTTTGAAATCTGCCTCGTGCCGCTGATCTGGCATGTGGATGGCTGGATTGATACCAGCGCCAGCCAGATGACCATCAGCCTTGAAGAACTGCGCGCCCTTTCCGGCTGGCAGAAATATGCCGTGATGGCATCGATGATGCTGCCGACACTTGTTATGGCCTATGGGCTTTGGCGGTTGCGCAAGATGTTCCTGTCCTTTGCCGAAAACCATATTTTCCAGCCTGCCCCGATTGCCCATCTGAAAGCATTTTCCGTGGCCCTTATGGCGCAAACCCTGATCAAGCCGCTTTCAGGTGCACTGACATCCGTACTGGCAACCATAACGCGTCCCGAAGGCGAAAGGATGCTGTCTATCGGGCTCAGCGATGCCGAGGCCAGCACTCTGTTTCTGGGCGGGTTGCTTTTGGTGATTGCGTGGGTATTGGGAGAAGCCACCCGGATCGAGGACGAGAACAGGAGCTTCGTCTGATGGCGATCATTGTCCGGCTTGACGTGATGCTTGCCCTGCGAAAGATGAAGTCCAAGGACCTTGCCAGCCGGATCGGGGTAAGCGAACAGAACCTGTCGCTTCTGAAATCAGGCAAGGTGCGCGGTGTGCGGTTTGAAACACTTGCCGCAATTTGCCGGGAACTTGATTGCCAACCCGGTGATCTTCTGGAATTCGTTGCCGACGACCTGTAAGCTCCTGTGATCATGACGGCCCGGTTAAAACGGGGCCGTCCTTCATAAGAAACAAAGCAGCCTGTTTAACGGCTGTTATCAGGGAAGACGTGAATGGAAAACAAGGTTGCCCTCGTAACAGGTGCCGCACGCGGCATCGGACTTGCAACAACCCATCTTTTTATTGAACTGGGCTGGCAGGTTGCGATGATTGATCGCGACAGCGCGGAACTTCGCAACGCATGTCGCGATATCGCGAATGCCAAGGCATTTGAATATGACGTATCGATCCCTGAACAGGTCGATCTGATGATCGACGAGGTCCTGACCGAGTTCGGACAGATCGATGCGGTTGTCAACAATGCCGGGGTTGCCGATTTCCTGCCGATCCATGAAACCGATTTCAGCGCGTGGCGCCGGATCATGGAAACCAACCTTGACGGGACCTTTCTTGTTTCGCAGGCGGCCATTCCGGCGCTCAAGCAGACCAAGGGTGCAATTGTCAATATCGGCTCGATTTCCGGGCTTCGGGCGTCGACCCTTCGGGTGGCCTATGGCACATCGAAGGCGGCCGTCATTCACATGACCAAACAGCAGGCGATCGAGCTTGGTGATTTTGGTGTCCGGGCCAATTGCGTCTGCCCTGGCCCGGTGAAAACCAAGCTTGCCATGGCCGTGCATTCGCCGGAAATCATATCGGCCTATCTTGATGCCATGCCCCTTGGCCGGTATGGCAGCGAACGCGAGATCGCCGAAGTGATTGCGTTTCTGTGCTCCGACAAGGCGAGCTACGTTACCGGTCAGGTGATCGCCGCCGATGGCGGGTTTGAAACGGCTGGTGTCGGGCTCCCGGCCCTTCGCAAGGCGGCCGAAGAATAATCACTTTAAGTGCGATCACCTTTGGCTGAATGCGCAAACTCCGTTGCGCAAAAGTGTGATCGCTTTCCCTTCTTCCTGCGTATGGCAGGGAAACACCATCACTCAAAGGTATTTCCTTGCCAACCGAACTTGCCCTTCTCGTCCTCAATGCCCTTTTCTGCCTTGCGTTTCCTTGGGTTTACAACTGGTCCTATGGCAGACAGGTCGGCGGCAAACGCCTGATGGGCAATCGCGACAACCTGCCCGAACGGCAGGGCCTGGCCGCGCGCGGCCTGCGTGCCCATCAGAACCATCTGGAAAATCTGGTGCCGTTTGCGATCATCGTTCTGGTCGCGCACGCAATCGGTATCTCAAACACTGTCACCCTGGCCTGTGCGGTTGTCTTTACCATCGCCCGCCTTGCCCATGCCGGGTTTTATTTTGCCGGGATCACGCGCCTTCCGGGCATCAATGGCGTGCGATCCATTGCCTATTTTGTCAGCCTGTTTGCGATGCTGATCTTTGCCGCGCAATTATTTGGGACTTAAATATCGGCGCAACCTCTCGACAATCGGGAATTCGGGCGTTACGAGATAGACGGCCAAACCGGAACGGGTGGGTCTTTATCAAGCTTTTACCCAAGGATTTGCCGTGAGCACGCTGCCCCCCTGCCCGAAATGCCAGTCGCCCTATACCTACGAAGATGGTGAATTGCTGATTTGCCCGGAATGCGCCCATGAATGGTCGCAGCAAACCGCAACGGGCGGAGACGAAACCGAATACAGGGATGCCAATGGCAATATCCTTGCCGATGGCGATACGGTTTCGATCATCAAGGACCTGAAGGTCAAGGGTGCGTCTCAACCGCTTAAGGTCGGCACCAAGGTCAAGAATATCCGCCTTGTCGAAGGCGACCACAATATCGATTGCAAGATCGACGGATTTGGCCCGATGAAGCTTAAATCCGAATTCGTCAAAAAGATCTGATTGCGGGCCTCGCCGCGCAAACCATGCGCCGACGACATTGCGACCGGGTTCTGGTATAATGTCGTCGTCTGATACCGGCCTGAACCATCCAAAGGAAACGGGGGCCAGAATGCGCCACCTTGCCCTTATCGCCGTAATAGTCGCGACCCTGTCGCTATCTTCCTGCCTGACCTTTAACTGGCAGCGCAGTGTTCAGCAGGTTTTATCGAATGCATGCAATTCGACAGGGGATTGCGGCTCGGATGGGCCGAGCTATTAGAACAGCCCAAAACAAAACGGCGCGTCCATTGGGCGCGCCGTTTGTTGTTTCCGGTGATCGGAAAACTTATTCCCACTCAATCGTTCCCGGTGGTTTCGAGGTGTAGTCGTAGGTAACGCGGTTGATACCGTTGACCTCGTTGATGATCCGATTGGCGATGCGGCCAAGCAGTTCCGGCGGGAAGGCGAAGAAGTCGGCGGTCATGCCGTCGGTCGAAGTGACCGCGCGCAAAGCGCAGGCATAGTCATAGGTACGACCATCGCCCATCACGCCAACGGTACGGACCGGCAGCAGCACTGCGAAGGCCTGCCAGATGGCGTCATAGAGACCGGCATTACGGATTTCTTCGAGATAGATCGCATCGGCCTTGCGCAGGATATCGAGCTTTTCGCGCGTGATCGGCTGGCCGGGGATACGAATGGCAAGGCCCGGGCCAGGGAACGGATGACGACCAACAAAGCTGTCGGGCAGGCCCAGTTCACGGCCAAGGTCACGGACTTCGTCCTTGAACAGCTCACGCAGTGGCTCGACCAATTGCATGTTCATGCGTTCCGGAAGGCCACCGACGTTGTGGTGTGACTTGATGGTGACCGACGGGCCGCCGGTGAAAGACACGCTTTCGATGACGTCCGGGTAAAGGGTCCCCTGTGCAAGGAAATCAGCACCCCCGATTTTCTTGGCCTCTTCTTCGAACACTTCGATGAACAGGCGACCAATGGTTTTGCGTTTGGTTTCCGGATCGATTTCGCCTTCGATCGCACCGATGAAGGTTTCGGAGGCATCAACATGGACCAGCGGAATGTTGTAATGGTCGCGGAACAGGGTGACGACCTGGTCGGCTTCGCCCGAGCGCATGAAACCATGATCAACGAACACGCAGGTCAGCTGATCGCCAATCGCTTCGTGGATCAGAACCGCGGTGACGGAGCTGTCAACACCGCCTGAAAGACCACAAATGACTTTGCCATCGCCGACCTGTTTGCGGATTTTGGCAATGGCGTCGTCTTTATAGGCGTTCATTGTCCAGTCGCCAGAGCAACCGGCAACACCATGCGTGAAGTTCTTAAGCAGCTGCGCGCCATGCGGGGTGTGGACCACTTCGGGGTGGAACTGCACGGCATAGAATTTCTTGTCGTCATTGGCGATGGCGGCAAACGGTGCGCCTTCGGATTTGCCAACAACGCGGAACCCGTCAGGAAGGGCATCGACGCGGTCGCCGTGGCTCATCCAGACCTGTTCGCGTGCACCTTCGGCCCAGATGCCGGTGAACAGCGCGCAATCTTCGATCACATCAACAAAGGCACGACCGAATTCGCGGTGATCGGACGTCGCAACCTTGCCGCCAAGCTGGTTGACCATGGTCTGCTGACCATAACAGATGCCAAGCACCGGCACGCCAAGTTCAAAGACCTTTGCCGGAGCCGAGGGTGCCTTGTCCCAATGGACCGATGCCGGGCCACCAGACAGGATCACGGCCTTGGGCGCGTATTCGTCAAGGAAAGCATCCGAGACATTGTTGAAGGGGTGGATTTCGCTATAGACACCGCTTTCGCGCACGCGGCGTGCAATCAGCTGGGTGACCTGCGATCCAAAATCAATAATCAGCACGCGATCTGTCATCGGGCCGTATCTCCGTCGAGTATGGGGTTGCGCCGTACATACGCCAAACCATCCGTCTCGGCAACCCGGCGCAAACGGTTACCTTGGGATGCATTCATGAAATTCTGATGCCGAATTCCGGTATTTGGGGACAATTGCGGCCTTTTCCTGCCGGAACGCCCCCGAAAAGAGCACAATTGGTCCCTTTTTCCTGCGCAATGCGTCTGTAACTTGGTTTCCAACGGAGCACGGAGATAACCGCGTCCGACAGAATTAGAAATCATGAGCAAATCAAGTTTGACCATGCAAAGGGACACAGACAAATGACACAGAACAAAGGCAGTAAAATCGCGCTTGCCGTCGCTGGCCTTCTTCTGGTCGCTGGTGCGGCAACGGCCATTGCGATGACCCAGTCCGAGAGCAATAACCCGGCGTCGCTGTTTGGCAATGAAACAGGTACCGAGAACAGCGATACCATGACCCCGGCACCTGATGCCCCGGCAGCCGAAACCGGCGAAGCGCCGAACACCGTCCTGCCGGACAACAATCAGGAAGTCCCGGGCATGAAGGGTCTTGATGGCAATGCAGGCGAAGATAGCAGCCCGCTGGAACTGATGCCGCAGGATGATGGCGGCACCACCGGTGGCGAAGCTGCCCCCAAGACGGAATAAAAAACCGGCCGGGTAAACTGTGGAAGATCCAATCTTCACATAGCGTTCACGGTAAAATGCACTTGTGAAAAGAACTGGCCCTGTCCCCATTCGGGACAGGGCCATTTTTCTTGCCGCAATTTTACAGTTTGCAAGCAGACCAAGGGCGGCATCGGACATCGGGTTGTTTGCGATGACCATGGCCGCCATTGTCATTATTTCACCTTGCCTTTGGCTGTGCGTTCAAACACGGCAACAAAGAAACCGTCCGTGCCATGCTCGTTCGGCGACAGGCGAAGCCACGGCTTGTCCTTGCCACCGGGGACCGGAACGGATTTCGGGGCGTCGGGCCAGATTTCACTGATCGGGACCGGCCGGAAATCCTTGCGATCACGCATGAAGGTTTCGATCAGGCGTTCGTTTTCTTCGGGCATGATCGAACAGGTCGCGTAAATCAGACGCCCGCCCTTGGTGACCTTTGCCGCACCGGCCTTCAAAATCTTGCTTTGGTTTGCCATCAGCGTGCGAATATCGCGCTGCCCGATGCGCCAGCGCAGCGCCGGGTTGCGGCGCAGGGTGCCAAGCCCCGAACAGGGAACATCAAGCAGAACACGATCAAAGAAACCGGATTTATTGCGAAGCCAGCTATCACGCTCATCGGAAATGATGCGCTGCTGGATGCAGTCCCCGGCACCGGCACGTTTGGCACGCTTGCGCGAATTATCCAGACGACCGCCATGGGTATCGCAGGCAAGGATACGGCCCTTGCCGCGCATGTCGGATGCCATACCAAGCGTCTTGCCGCCACCGCCCGCACACATATCAAGGATATGCATGCCCGGCCTGGCATCGACCAGACGCACGCAAATCTGCGATGCTTCGTCCTGGATTTCGATCAGACCGTCCTTATAGGCCGCCGTGACCAGCATATTGACGCCAAGCGGCAACCGCAGGCCATTGGGCGCATAAGGAAGCTTTTCGATATTGTGGATGCCATCGGCCTGAAGCGATTTGATCGCGTCCTCGACCGTGCCACGCAGGCGGTTGACGCGCAGATCAAGCTTGGCGGGCTGATTATAGGCCGCCATTTCCGCCGGAAGGTTTTCGTGATGGAGCTTTAGCAGCTCGGCATAAAGCCATTTCGGCAATTCGGTTTTGACTGCGCCCGGCTGCCCGTCATGGTCAAGGGTTTTACCGGTCAGCTTGTTGATCAGATGTTTTTCCGCCGGATGCAGCGGGTTCGGGCAGAACTGTTCACCGCTGAACATGTCGGAAATGTCATCGGCACTGCGGTTATCCTGCAAAACCAGTTCGGCAATCATGCGCGCACGACCGTCCTGGAATTCGTATCCGCATTCGGCAAGCCACCAGCCCAGACGCGCCTGATGACGGACCAGGTTATAGAAACGTTCGCTGATCTCGCGACGATCGCCACCACCGATATAACGGCGATTGCCAAAATAGCCGGAAATGACGCGGTCTGCGTCGTCTCTGGTCTGGGTCCAGCCATCATAAAGTTCAATGACTGCCGCGATACGTGCACCGGGTTTCAAAACGAATGTCCAACCTGTCTGAGTGTGATGTTCCTGTCCCGATATGGGAATTGCCCGAACACCATACGATAAAAAAGGCGATGACGGCAGGATTGCCTGCCGTCATCTGAAATTTGTGCCCGCTGATATCACGGGTTGGGCCATTCGCCAACAGCGACACACGCAAGGCAGCCCAGCCAATTGATCAGCGCGCCCGCGATCAGTTACCCGGCCGATAGTTCGGAGCTTCGCGGGTGATGGTCACGTCATGGGCATGGCTTTCGCGAAGGCCCGCATTGGTAATGCGGACAAACTGAGCCCGTTCGCGGAAATCGGCAAGCGTTGCCGAACCGGTATAGCCCATTGATGCCTTAAGACCGCCAACCATCTGATGGATGATCTGACCAGCCGGGCCCTTGTAAGGAACACGGCCTTCGATGCCTTCGGGAACAAGTTTCAGGTTATCCTGAACGTCCTGCTGGAAGTAACGGTCTGCCGACCCGCGTGCCATGGCACCGACCGAGCCCATCCCGCGATAGGATTTGTACGAACGGCCCTGATACAGAATGACCTCACCCGGGGCTTCGTCGGTACCGGCCAGAAGCGAGCCAACCATGCAGGTGCTGGCACCCGCAGCCATTGCCTTGGCAATGTCGCCCGAAAACTTGATACCGCCATCGGCGATGATCGGAACGTCAAGCTTGTGACCAATTTCCGCGCATTCAAGGATTGCCGTCAATTGCGGGACACCGACACCGGCAACAATACGAGTGGTACAGATCGAACCCGGACCGATGCCGACCTTGACCGCATCCGCACCGGCTTCGGCCAGTGCCTTGACGGCTTCGGGGGTGGCAACGTTACCGGCGATGATCTGGGTATTACCGATCTTTGATTTAATATATTCGACTGCCTTGATCACACCGGCCGAATGGCCATGTGCGGTATCGATGACCAGCACGTCAACACCGGCCTCGACCAGCGCCATTGCGCGTTCAAAGCCGCTTTCGCCGACACCAGTTGCCGCGGCAACACGCAGGCGACCGCTTTCGTCCTTGCAGGCATTCGGGTGCAGTTTGGCTTTTTCGATATCCTTGACCGTGATCAGGCCGGTGCAGCGATAGGCTTCGTCAACCACCAGAAGCTTTTCAATACGGTGCTGGTGGAGAAGTTTCTTGGCTTCTTCGGTGTCGACGTTTTCCGTCACCGTGACCAGATTTTCGTGGGTCATCAGTTCGGAAACCGGTTGCGAACGGTTGGATGCAAAGCGCACATCACGGTTGGTCAGAATGCCGACCAGCTTATTGCTGGCGCGTTCGACAACCGGAATACCGGAAATGTGGTTGATGTCCATCAGGTCCAGCGCATCGGCGAGCGTCTGATCCGGGTGGATGGTGATCGGGTTGACGACCATACCGGATTCAAATTTCTTTACGCGGCGAACTTCTTCGGCCTGCTGTGCGATATCGAGGTTCTTGTGAATGACCCCCATACCACCATGTTGCGCCATAACAATCGCCATCGGGCTTTCGGTCACCGTGTCCATTGCGGACGACAGAAGCGGAATGCGCAGGTCGATATTTTTGGTAATGCGGGTGTTGGTCTGCACCTGTGCCGGCAGCACTTCGCTGGCGGCGGGTTTGATCAAAACGTCGTCAAACGTCAGGGCTTCTGCAATGCGGGTCATATGGGGCCACCTCGTTAATCTGAGTTGGCGCGGAACTTATACACGTTATGGCCTTTATGCCAAGTTTTCTGCGCCCATAGCAGCCCTGTTATTTTATTGCTGCATTATCCGGGCAGTTCCGTTAGAAACTGGTAGATGGGGCTGCTATCTGGCGCAGCCCCTTTTTCATGCCCGGATCATGCCGCTGTTTTGCAAGGCATAGCAAGCTTTTGCCGCAATCGCGAAAGCCGCCCTGCCCCTGTTTTACGCGGGCGCAGCATCCGGAACCTTCAGCACCTTGTCGATGAACCGACGCACATCGCCATCCAGTGAATTGGCCTGCCCCAGAAGATTTGTCGCCTCGCTATGAAGCTGCAGAACGACAGAGCCGGACTCGGTCGTGCCGCTGGCGACGTCGGCGAGGATCGCCGCAATGGTTTGCATCCGTCGAACCGCCTGATCGATCCGGTCACTGATGGCACCGACAACTTCGGTCTGTTCGCGGGCGGCCTCGGCAACCAGACGGGCACCACTATCAATCTCGCTGATCTTTTCATTGATCTCGCGCACCGATGAAACCGCCTCGCGGGTCATGGATTGCATTTCGCCGATTTCACCAATCACCTGTTCGGCGGCACGCGATGTCTGGGACGCCAGATTTTTGACTTCGGTCGCGACCACGGCAAATCCCTTGCCGGCCTCACCCGCACGGGCGGCCTCAATCGTGGCGTTCAGCGCCAGAAGATTGGTCTGATCGGCAACATCGGTGATCAGTTCAACCACCTTGGTCACACGAAGTGCCATGTCATCAAGGCGCGTGATGTGATCATCTGCAACGCGGGCCCGGCTGACCGCCGCCTCGGCCAGTTCGGCAGAACCATTGATCTGTGCCCCGATCTGACGGATAGATGCACTGAATTGTTCGGTGGCAACCGCGATGCCGTTCAGGGCCTCGGTGCTGTCGTCGGCAGCAAGACGCATATCATTGGCCTGTTCGGCAATGCGGCTGACCTGCCGGGACAGGAAATCAGAACTGTCGCTAAGCTGTTTTGCGCTGCTTGATACCGAACCGACGACTGACTGGATATCTTCGCCAATTCGCCCCGCACTATAGGTAAAGCTTCTGGTCTTTTCAGACATGGCATCAAGGGCCGCATTGACCGTTCCGGCATAGCCGATCAGATCACCACGCAATCCCTTGGGCAGGATTTTGCGATAATAGGATCCGCGCGACGCGTGGCCCATGGCCCCTGCAGCTTCCTTGGCGAACGCCTCGGTCAGGTCAAGCAGCTGGTTCACCGCATTTTGCAGGGGCGCAAGATATCCCTGCGTTTGACGATTATTGACCCTGACACCCATTTTCCCATCGGCAGCGTCATGGACGATATCGTGCAGTTCATCAATGATCCGCTTGTGGCGGGTAATGGCAACAGTGCCAATCAAAGCCAGTACGAGAAGGCCGATAATCGCAATCACGGAAACAAGCGGTGCATGGGTTGGTGCCAACAGAAGGGTAGCGATCAGCCCAAAGGCCAGAATCAGGCCAGAAATCAAAATCCGTCGCAGATTAGAGAGTGAAAACAAACTGATCATAGTCGATGCCTGCCTGCCCCAGGAGGTTGCCAAGTTTTTGTGCACTGCGTGCCATACCGTCCTTGCGATTGCGTTCGCGTTCTTCTTCGGCACGAAGATCGGCATAAAGCGGAATAACCTGTTCGACTGCTTCGCGGCGCGGCACCCGACGGTTTGAATGATAGCCAATGATGTTACCGTTTGGCCCGAAAGTCGGCGTGACATTGGCCAGAACCCAGTAATGATCACCATTTGCCGACCGGTTGATCACATAGGCGAAAATCTCGCGCCCCTTGGAAATCGTGTCCCACAACAAGGCGAACACGCAGCGCGGCATATCCGGATGACGGATAATGCTGTGCGGTTGCCCCAGAATATCCTTTTCACGATATCCTGCGACCCGCAGAAAGACGTCATTTGCGTAGGTAATACGACCCTTGGTGTCGGTCTTGCTGACGATAATTTCATTATCGCCAAAATGACGCTCAACACCGGTCAGAAAAAGCTGATCCTGTTTCATGAATTGCACCCCGTTTAAGGATCAATGGTCCCACAACCGATCCTGACATAGCGAAACCCCGCCCGGGGCGCGCAGTTTTGCGTCAGTTTCATCCGGTGCGGAGACCATTTGCTAGACCAATGTATAGATTATGCCCGCGGGGTACTTCTTGACTTAGCGCAATCGGGTTCATGAATATTTCGCAGCCGACACAACCCCGACGGTACGGATATGAATTTTTGCAAATAAAAAAGCGCGCCGATCTTCTGGCGCGCTTTGCATTTTACCGTTCGGGTATTTTATTCGACCGGTGACCAGCCGTCATCTTTTCGCAACTCTGCATTGGCAATGTCATCAGCGGCATTGTTCTGCCCGCGGAATCCGGTAGCGATCAGATAGGCTTCCGGGCTTTCCGGGCGCGATGCCGGCGGCTTGGCATGCTTGGAAACGCGGAAATTCTTTTTAACACGGTTCAGAAGGTCATTTTCCGTGCCGCCCTTAAACACCTTGGCGATGAAAATGCCTCCCGGTGCCAGGACTTCCTCGGCAAACAGCAGGGCATGTTCGACCAGGTCGATAATACGGATATGGTCGGTCTGGCGATGGCCGGTGGTTTCGGGTGACATATCGGAAATCACCGCATCAACCGGCCCGTCAAGGGCCTGCTTGATCATGTCAGGGGCCGCTGGATCAAGGAAATCCGCCTGCAGACAGGTCGCGCCGGGAAGCCCTTCCCATTCAAGGATATCAAGACCGACGACCTGGCCACGGCCCTGTTTCGATCCTACCATATCAACCGCAACCTGCGTCCAGCCGCCCGGTGCCGCCCCAAGGTCGACAATGCGCATGCCCGGACGTAGCAGGTCAAACTGGTTGTTGATTTCAATCAGCTTGAAGGCGGCGCGCGAACGATAGCCAAGGCGCTTGGCTTCCTGCACGTAAGGATCATTCAACTGCCGGTCGAGCCAGCGGGTCGAGGAAATCTTGCGCCCCTTCGCACTTTTGACGCGCGTCCGAAGCCCGCGCCGTGCGCCGGTATCGATCGCGGCAATGGCTGAACCCTTGCGGCGGCGCGTCCCGCCTTTTCCGCTGCTATTGTCGGTCATGTTCTTTACCTGAACTGAAACGTGTTAAAGGCCAGTACGATCCGATGGCATGATGCCGATCATGGATTGGCCGAAATATGGGACACTGTATGACGTCGCGCGTCGCACGGGTCAATAGCATGACCATCCGCGCGCATCAAATCGACCAATATTCCCTCGCGCAGGCCACGATCGGCCACTTTCAGCGTCGCCAAAGGCCAGATATCGCGAATCGCGGCAAAGATCGCCGCCCCCGCATCCATCAGTTCAGCCCGCTGATTGCCAATACAGGGATGGCCTTTGCGCTTGTCGGCTTCCATGCGCAGCAGCAATTCGGTGACGCGTTCCGCATCATCGAACCGCAGATCCGACCCGTCGACCTTGTGACGTTCATACCGTTCAAGACCAAGCGCGATACCGCAGAATGTGGTCACGGTGCCCGATGTGCCAACCATCTGTACCTTGCCGTCGTCAAGAATGTCTGAACAGCAATTGCGGCTGGCGAAATCGCGAAGCCGCTCACGGATTTCGGTGCGCATCGCTTCAAACCGTTCGCGGCGCTGTTCGATGCCGGCATAACGTTCGGTCAGACACAGAACCCCGCACGGCATCGAAAGCGTTTCGATACACTGGGTCTGGCCCATATTATCGACCTTGATCCAGCAGATTTCCGTACTGCCACCACCAATGTCAAACACCACTGCATAGGGGCGTTCATCAAGCAAGGCCGAGCAGGCCTGAAGAGCGAGACGGCTTTCTTCATCCGGATTGATGATTTTAAGTTCGATACCGGTTTCTTCAAAAACCTTCTGAACAAATTCGGCACGGTTTTCAGCGGTACGGCAGGCTTCGGTCGCCACCGCACGCAGCTTTGCACCGGGATGTTTGCGCAGTTTCTTTGAGCAGACCTTTAACGCGTCAATCGCACGATCCATCGCCGCCTGACAAAGATATCCCTTTTCGCGGACACCTTCGCCAAGGCGTACAACGCGTGAAAAGGCATCAATCACCTTGAACCCGTCATTGCACGGACGAGCCACCAGCAAACGGCAGTTCGAACTACCCAGATCAATGGCGGCATAAAGCGGGGGATGGCTGGTCGCGGTAGTTACAGGGCGTTCGGCAACCAGACTGTCACCAGACAGGCCTGAAGATGCCACCGCTGACGGCGCATCCATTACGGCACTTCCGACCATGGCAGCACCACCATCAGGACGGATGGCCCTGTGCGTGTCGCTATGGGGAGATACCTGTTTCACCTTTGTAAACCTGCCTTGCCTGTTACATGCCAATCCAATGATCACATCAAGACGACATTTATATGACGGTCTTGCGAATCATCCATATGAGTTTACCGACAATGTAGCACAAGGCAAATCCCGTATGCATTTAACACATAGGCGTGTGCGTCTGACCACATGGCGGGGAAAAAAGGTCTTGCCAAAGTGCCACCGGTTTTATAAATAGCGGCCCACGCCACACGGCGTTCAAGGCTATGTTGGGGAATAGGTTAACGGTAGACCTACGGACTCTGACTCCGTCAGTCCTGGTTCGAATCCAGGTTCCCCAGCCAGCCTTTGCTTGCCTTGCAAGCTTTGGTGATGTACGGCCCAGCCATTTCGGACCGATCAGAAAATCACACCAAACATACCCCTGCTGGGGAATAGGTTAATGGTAGACCCGCGGACTCTGACTCCGCTAGTCCTGGTTCGAGTCCAGGTTCCCCAGCCATCTTTCTCCCCCTCTCACTCCAAGATTTTTGATTTTTCGTGTGGCAAGGCGCGCTGATTGTCGCCTTTGGCACAACAGTCATTTTCCGGCATCGGCAGACAATTCCCGAAAGGATGACGAGATATTTTGCCTTTAAGGGGAACCAGCCACCGCGTTTTACGTTGGTGGTCATACGATCTGTGACAAATCACAGGCAGCAAATGCACATTTGGCAACAAAGGAGCATGAGATGCTTACCGATATGTACCGATCCCGACACTCTTCCCGTCCGACAATCATCGATCGTGTTGATCCGGTAATCTGGTCCGACAAGGACCATTGCCCGATGATCTCGGCCGAGGATGAGAAATTTTACGAAAAGAACGGCTTTCTGTTTCTGAAAAACGTTTTCAGCGAAAAAGAGGTCGCGCAACTTCGCCGTGAAGCCGATCAGGTTGAAAATTCGGATCCGACCGATGACGAGGTTGTTTCAGAGCCCGGCAGCAACGAAGTGCGCAGCGTTTTCCGCGTCCATGATAAAAGTGACGTGTTCGCGCGCCTGATATCCGATGACCGGCTGGTCGCGATTGCCGAACATTTTCTGGATGACGATGTTTACATTCATCAATCGCGGGTCAATTTCAAACCGGCTTTCAAGGGCAAGGAATTCTTCTGGCATTCGGATTTTGAAACCTGGCACACCGAAGACGGCATGCCGCGCATGCGTGCCTTTTCGATGTCAATCACATTGACTGATAACTCGGCCCATAATGGCCCACTGATGCTGATCCCGGGATCGCATAAGCAGTTCATTTCCTGCGTCGGGGAAACGCCCGACCAGAACTATAAAAGCTCGTTGAAAATACAGGAAATCGGCACCCCTGATCAGGATAACCTGTCGCAGATGGTCGACGAGAACGGGATTGTCGCGCCGGTCGGCCCGGCCGGTTCGGTTTTGATCTTCGACTGCAATACATTGCACGGGTCAGGCAACAACATTACCCCCTACCCGCGATCGAACCTGTTTTTCGTTTATAATGCGATGTCAAACCGGCTGGTTGCGCCATTTGGCGGTACGAAGCCACGCCCGAACTTTCTGGCAACGCGCAAAGATATTGTTCCGGTACGGACCGGCCGGCACAAAATACGGGCCGCCGAATAACCCGATCAGGATGACAGAAAACAGGGCGGCGATGATCCTTCCGCCCTGTTGATATCGCTAGTGGCCTTTTCGCTTATCGGCCGCATACCCGCCTCGGTCAGGATGATATCGACCGGAATGTCATATTCGTGCGGAAAGATGTCAGCGATGCGCGTCGCTTCAAATCCGACACCGATGACAAGTGGACGAACCGCCATCGCGGCAAGTGTCCGATCAAAAAAACCGCCGCCATATCCCAAACGGTAACCACGGCCATCAAACCCGACCAATGGCGCGATCATGACATGGACGGGCACGACCGCCGTTCCGACCGGTTCAGGAATTCGGGCAAAGCCGGGCGCCATTTCTGTTTGCGGTGTCCAGTCATGAAAGACCATCGGCTGATCCTTGCCCGGTACGACTGGCAAGGCGGCCTTTCCACCGCGATCAATATGATCGGTAACCACAGCACGCAGGTCGACTTCATTCTGTATCGGCCAGTAAAAACCGATTGTGGCGTTGGGGCGCGCGGCAAGGATATCGGCAAGTCCCGCGCAAACGGCAGCCGATCGTTCCGCGTAAATCGCCGGATCCATTTGACTGCGCCACGCCAGAAGTTGCCTGCGCACCGCCTTTCGCCACCCGGATATGGCAATATCGTCAGGCTTTTCAGGTGGGGCAGGCAAAATGATCCGAGTCATGGGGCGTAACCTGATGGCGATTTGGGAAACAGATGCGATAGCAATCCTATCGCAAAAATGGTCCTGAAACGAATAACGCGCCGGAGACCGGCGCGTTAACGGTTGTCAGCAAAAGCTGCAATCCAAAATCAAATTACATGATGGAGAGTTCTTCTGCCGACATGCGGCCGTTACGACCTTCAATCAGCTCGAATTGAACCTTCTGACCCTCATCAAGTCCCTGCAGACCAGCGCGCTGAACAGCGGTGATGTGCACGAATGCATCCTTGCCGCCTTCGTCCGGGGTGATGAAGCCATAACCCTTGGTCGCATTGAACCACTTAACCGTTCCGGTAGCCATATCCGTAGTCGTCCTTAGTTTTGGTAATCGCATTCCCCAAGCGCGGAAAATGCTTAAGTTACGTCCCTGCATTATACCTTCAATGCCACCTGGCAGCCCTCAACCAGAAGGCAACCACGCAGCCCGAAGATACACTGCATCGTTTCAATAATTACGCGAATTTCGGCCTTCACGCAACGAATTCATGTTTGAAGTTCTTTATTCAACGCTGATGGTTAGCCGGTATTTCGCGAATATTGCTTGCTGATCAGCGGTCAACTCTTGGCACAACCAGATCGCGCCGGGAGGCCCATTGATTTCAAACGAATTTTTAATTGTATTCGCACCTGTAACAGCAAGCCGCGTGAAGGCAGACTGATCCCCGACAAGCGAATAGCCCGGAAAGCAAGGATTCCTCTTGGTTTCAGATAGATCACACAATATCCGCCGCATATACCAGAGACAGAGGATCAGTACCGGTCACTAATCACAGCAAATTCTTCAACGAGGCCGGCACGTTCAACTTGATCAAGCCGTCAGCAACTGCCGACAAAGCGACGAGCCGCTCGTCCGTTGCGCTAAAATCAACTGTGAACATTTTCACAATTTAATGCACATACAGGTTGTTTTTAAACATTTCCGCACACGTAAAAAGCAAGCACCGTGCCGATTCTCCGTCAACGGCCAACACCTGACAAGATGATCAAAGTACCGGGGGATGACTTTCAACGGGTTCTGAAATCGCCCCTTCACGGCCACCGGCAGAACGGATTGTCTGGACACGCTGGTCAAACTGGCCAAGCAGAAACCTGGCATAATCCGTATCATGGCAAAGGAGACCAAGTCTGACATGAACAATCGGAGGGATCGGAGCGGCTATCAAACCCTGTTCATCCTTGTAACGCCCATCATGGGCGATGAGCCCATCAATGCGCCCTTCAAGCAGCAGTTTTTCCCCCTGCTCCAAACTGCGCATCCCATAGAATTCGATCCTGCTGTCATAGGGAACCGATACCGGTGGCAAATTGGCAAGATGCCCGATCAGAAGACTGTCACGAACTTCTGGATTATCTCCGCGCCGGATATAAAGGATCAGATCAAACGTGACATGCTCGTTCGCAGTGATAATCCCCTCCAAAGGGGCCGGGACACGCAGAACCACACAATCAAGCTCTTTATTGTCAAACATTTCGATCAGACGATTGTAGGGGATTCCGTCATTTAGATGAAATTCGGACTGCTCTATCATCGCCTGAAAGAAGGGGCGTTGCGTTGTGGTCAGTGACGCCTTCCACTCCTCGGCCAACCGGATTGTAATGCCGATCTCAAGCCGGGACTTGTCAGGGTCTGCAAGACTTACCGTCGGCACAAATCCCGCAAAAAAACAGGCACAGGCGAGGATGCGGGAGAATAGCGGACAGATCATTTTCAACCAAAGCACCCCAATGCGTTCATGGTTGCTTCGATATGGCGCTGTGCGTATCCCTATTCAAGAGATCGGGCCAAAGTGCAGGGGCGGGAAATCGTCACCGGACTTTCGATTTCATTTCCCCGCTGAATTACGAATCACGTGCACTCAAAACAGCGTTTCGTTGATTGCATCTGCCAGAATCTGGCGCGACTTTACCTACCCGCAAAAAGCGGATAGATGAAATTGAGATATTCAACCAACTGAAACAAATGCCTGTAGCCGTTGGGGTTTTCGGCATCACGCCTTGATCCCATTGCGCATGTTCGATTTTGTCATGATTGAGGACGCGGTTTCTCGTGACAAGCAGATGCAATTCGGTTGAAGATAGAAATAAATGTGTGAAACGCAGCACACAGCCACAATATATACAAAAAACGAGCAAGCCGGAAAATACCGGATCTAGTGGGACACAAGCAGTTAGTAAAAAAGGTTAAGCCGAAGACCGGATCGGAAAACATAAATTGACTGCTACGACAAAGATCGCCAATCCACGCGACATTGCGCACAATGTCATGACGCTGGTCGCCGAGCTGAACCTGCAGCCTACGCCGCAGGTTTACCACGTATTTTACAGCTACCTGACCGACGAGATTCCAGAGCTAAGCCAACTTATCAAGGTATTGATCCGCAACACCCAGGAATTGGACGAAGAAACCGTTTTCCGGATTTACCACAAGTTTCTTGGCGCACATGCCATGCAGCAGCGCCTGAATCTGGGGGTTGAAGGATTGCAGGCCGCGGTTGAGCGCGTCGAGGAAGCCGTACATAACGTTATTCGCGAAACAGAAGGTTTCTGCGAGCATCTGGATAATGCTTCCGACCAGCTAAACGCGGATGATGTCACGCTTGAAGTTGCCCGCGACGTAACGCGCGGACTTTCAAGTGCCACGCGGGATGCACATGGTCGCTATAGTGAATTCAACGGATGTCTTGACGAATATCATAATGAGGTTCGCCGGGTTAGAAGTGAACTGGAACTGGTACGACGGGATGCCCTGACCGATACATTGACCGGCATTGCCAACAGAAAGAATTTTGATGCCTCGCTTCGCGATGCGGTGACCACGACGATGGAAACCGGTGCACCGCTTAGCCTTTTGATGATCGATATCGATCACTTCAAAAATTTCAATGACAGTCACGGACATCGCGCAGGAGACGGCGTTTTAAAGGCTGTGGCACGCGTTCTGGTCAATTCGACAAAGGGGGCCGATACCGTTGCCCGGTATGGTGGCGAAGAATTTTCTGTCATTTTGCCGGACACAACGGCCGAAAATGCCGCCAAACTTGCCAACAAGTTGCGTGACAATGTTTCAGGTCAAAGAATTATCAACAAGAAAACCGGTAAGGATTTCGGTAAGTTAACCGTTTCAATCGGCTTGACGTCTTATAAGCTTGGCGAGAATATACTGGAGTTTGTTGACCGTGCCGATGGCGCCCTTTATCAAGCCAAACAGGAAGGCAGAAATACCTGCATTATGATACAGTGACATATCTGTCAGGTTGAAACCGGAAACGAAGCCCCATTCCCGAACGACCTTGCCGGTATGAGAAGATGGACACTACCAGTCCCGGACCTGCTGCGATAAACTGAATGTCTGTGCTTTATTGTGGAACTCAGACGAAAAATCACACGCGCAGCGCCAATCCGGGCGGAGCAAATAAATGAACAAACCGACGCGCGAACGGAAACTGGATCTTGAACACAAGGTCTTTAAATCGTTCGAGGAATGCCATTTCCAAAAGTCCGACCTTTCGGACGAGGCTCTTTTTGTCCTGAAGATGGCCGAAGGATCGGTTGTATCCCTGCCCCTTAAAGCGGTGTGCAAGGAATTCGGGATTGATCCAGACTCAAATGACGGCGAGTTGATCGGCCTTGTCGACAAATCACTGGATTTCGTCAATGTTCTGCGCCCCGGCGATGATTTACCGCTGGAGGTCCTGACAGGCGAAGCATCATGGGAGGTCGACGAAGACCACCGTGCGATCGCGTATAACCGCCTGACCATGCAGCTTGTCACATGGATGTCCGGGAACGAGGAACTTATCACCGATCCCGAACAACTGATGCAGATCGCCGAAGACCCTGCTACCAAGAAAAAGATCAACCAGGCTTTTGATGAAGTCGCCGACAAGCTCAATATCGGCCGTGAAAATCGCGAGGAAGTCGTCAATCTGGTTCATCAGGTGGCCGAGGAACTTTCCTATGTCGAGACACTGCGCGACAAATATCGCAACGTCAAAAAGATCGACCGGAAACTGCAGGAACTGCGTCGCATCTACGCCCACGAAAAAGGCGTTCTGGAAACGGTTACACAGGTTATCCGCCTGATTGACGACGCGATGAAAAAGTTCGAAAGCAGCTTTGACGAGATTGACGCCAATACCGGCGAAATCATGTCGGTCCTGCGTAACTTCACAACGCAACGGCAATATATCCGCACCAAGCGCGACGATCTTTATCGCCGCCTGCGCGCGTGGGAGCCGCTTTTTGAACGCTGGGAAACCATGGAACTGGAACGTGGGGCACCGGCTGTACGTCTGGTACGCGATACCTACCAGTTCCTTGCGCCGCGCTTCATGAAGGTCAAGGAATGGCTGATGATGACCAAGGTGCAGGACGGGATTGCCGCAGGCCAAAGCTTCAAGAATGAAGACGAACGCATGGGAGCTCTCAAAGGCAAGATGATGCAGTGGTAACAGCCATTGCTGTCCTTGCTTGTGGGCATCATAAAATACAAAAGCGCAGCAGATGCTGCGCTTTTTTTTGGGTATTCCCGCCCCTATTGCTTCATGATTTTAAGCGCCACATGGCCATCAATCATTGTAATCGACTTTTTCGAGGATGCCGGCACGGGCACGCGGACATCAATGCAGTAGGCAATCAGTGCTGCCGCCAGTTCGGCCCCCGCTGCCGGGACGATAATCGGATCACCATGATCGGCAATGATATTGAGCCGCGCTGCAATTTCAGGCGATTTTTCAATTTCAAGCTTTCCGATCTGACCGGGCGGCAAAGGTTTTCCGGTGCGGCGACGATATCCGACCAGCGCCTTGATGAGTTCGCTTTCCTCGAAAATGATACAGCGCAACTCGCGCATGATGGCTCTTCCTGCAAATAATTCTATACAACGATATAGGGCAGGACAATCCGACTTTAAAGAGGTTTTACAAACAAATAGCCCCTTAGCTCGAAGCCAGCCAGATCCCGACGCCGATCATCAGCGTCCCGGCGATCCGGTTAAGGACACGAACATTGCCGCTTTTTTCGAGGAAGTGGCGCAATGACCGTCCGCCAGTTGCGTAAAGCGTCATGCAGATCAGTTCTGTCACCAGAATGATTGCCACCAGCACTGAAAGCTGCGGCGCTATAGCATGTTCAAGGCTGATAAAGGGCGGCAATAAAGCCACCATAAACGCCCAGCCCTTCGGATTAGCAATTGCCGTCACAAACCCCTGAGAAGCAAGCGCGAAAGGGGTCGCCGGGCGCGAGGCATCGACTTCAGCGCTAAATGCCATGCGGCCACGCGAACGCCACATCTGAATACCAAGCCACGCCAGATAGGCCCCGCCGACATACTTGAAGACAGCAAAGACGGCCGGATATTCCAGCATTATTGTCGCAACACCAAGGGCCGAGGCCACAACGACAATACCAACGCCCACAAGTTCGCCCATCATCATCCAGACGGTACGGCGCACGCCAATCGTCATCCCCATGGTCAGCGCAAGGGTCATGCACATCCCTGGCGTAATCGAGACAAAAAAGGCCGTCGGGATAAAGGCCCCGATCAAAGACAGGCTTACCATCGTGTATATCCGTAAGTTGGTGGCGGCACTTGATACGAAACGTTATCGGAAATTGTCTGGGGCATTTCGCATCAATCACACAACAGATAACCAAGAATTAGAACACTTCAAGCGCAATCTTTGGCATGGGAGACCTGCAATTTGCGGAACTGATCAACGTCCCTTTATCCCATGAGGCAAGGCCCCGGACGGGTCTGTGGAAATCCCATCGCGCTAATTTCCACCCTTAAAAGCACATCAAAGATACAAAAATTACTTGACCTAGACGGGCGGTCCTACGAAATTGGGGGCGTCGCCAGCACAGCCTGGCACTTCGATACCATTTGATGAAGACCGATGACCGCAGACATTTGCAACATTTCTGCAATTGCCGATCGCTTCGAAGCTGATGCTTCGGGAGGTTTTGTGCTGTCTGCTCTAAACCTAATTCTCGGTCTCCTTGGTCTCGCAGCGCTCGGGTCGCTACGACTTACCCGCCCCTGAGCGTACGAAGACGGTTCGGATCACCCAAAAAGTCGATCCATTTACCGCAGCTCAGGGGAACAAGTCGCGCCACAAGGCCCGCACTCTTTCCAAATTGAAGTTTCAAATTTCGGGCAAAGACCCGCTTGATCAGGAATTACTGTAATGGCTAGTGCTAACGACAACCGCGTCATCATTTTCGACACCACCCTGCGCGACGGCGAACAGTCCCCGGGTGCGTCGATGACGCTGGATGAAAAACTGCGTGTGGCACACGCATTGGCAGAAATGAAAGTCGACATCATCGAGGCAGGCTTTGCCATTGCATCGAATGGCGATTTCCGGTCCGTCAATGAAATCGCCAAACAAATCAAAGGCCCGACAATCTGTTCCCTGGCACGTGCAGCCAAAGGTGACATTGAACGTGCCGCAGAGGCACTGGAACCGGCAGAAAACAAACGCATCCACACCTTCATTTCCACAAGCCCCCTGCATATGAAATTCAAATTGCAGATGGAGCCGGAACGCGTTCTGGAGAAGGTGATTGAAAGTGTGACGCTGGCGCGCAAATTCACCGACGATGTTGAATGGTCAGCGGAAGACGGGTCGCGTACCGAGCACGACTTCCTGTGCCGTTGCGTCGAAGCCGCGATTGATGCAGGTGCCACCACCATCAACATCCCGGACACCGTCGGCTATACCACGCCAACGGAATATGCCGACCTGATGACCATGCTGTTCAACCGTGTGCCGAATATCGACAAGGCAATCCTGTCGGTTCACTGCCATAACGATCTGGGCATGGCCGTTGCCAACTCGCTGGCGGCTGTCCATGCCGGTGCCCGACAGATCGAATGCACGATCAATGGCCTGGGCGAACGCGCAGGCAATGCGGCACTCGAAGAAATTGTGATGGCGCTGAAAACGCGCAACGATGCCTTCCCGTATGAAACCGGAATTGATTCAACCAAAATCATGAACGCGTCGCGTCTGGTTTCGGCCGTGTCGGGCTTTGTCGTCCAACCGAACAAGGCCATTGTCGGGGCCAACGCCTTTGCTCATGAAAGCGGCATCCATCAGGACGGCTTCCTGAAGAATTCCGAAACCTATGAAATCATGAAACCGGAAAGCATCGGCCTGAACAAATCAAGCCTGGTCATGGGCAAGCATTCCGGTCGGCATGCCTTCAAGGAAAAGCTCAAGGAACTGGGCTTTGCCGATCTGGGCGACAACGCGATTGAAGACGCATTTGCCCGCTTCAAGGAACTGGCCGACAAAAAGAAAGAAGTCTATGACGACGATATCGTCGCACTGGTTGATGATGGCATGCGCGATAACGAACATATCAAGTTCGTCTCGCTGGCGGTCACCTGCGGCTCCAAAGGTCCGCAAACCGCTGAGCTGGAATTGGACGTAAACGGTGAAACCCGCACCGCGAAAACCACCGGCGATGGCCCGATTGATGCGACATTTAACGCAATCAAGGCGATTTACCCGCATGACTGGAAACTGAAACTCTATCAGGTTCACGCAGTGACCGAGGGAACGGATGCACAAGGTACCGTTACCGTCAAGCTTGATGGTGAAGACCGCACCGTGGTTGGCAACGCCTCAGACACCGACACGGTGGTTGCTTCCTGCATGGCCTATGTTACAGCGGTTAACAAACTGATCGAAAAAAGCCAGAAAACCGCACCGGATGCCATGGCATCCTGATTGCTGTAATCCGGCCTTAAGATCAAGGGGTGGCAATTTGCCACCCCTTTTTGTTTGAACAGTCCAATACTGTCATTCCGTGATATAATGCGGCGTCAATCCGAAGAGGACAGATGATGACCCAAAACCCTGTTCATCCGCGTCATCGCCGATATGTGCCCCTGTATCTGTTTATCCTTTGCGCCGTCAACTTGGCGACACTGGTGACACCTGCCCGTGCGGCGTCGATTGATACCGCAAAGAAAGTCGATATTCCGGCTCAGCCCTATCCACGAAGCGGATTGCGTCAGCGGCTGATAGATGCTGGCAAAAACATTCCCGCGATCGATACCAGTCTGCAATTCGATATTCCGGGTCTCTATTACCCGCCTGCGGATACAAACGGTAAAACCGCCGCGGTGATTGTCGTTCCTGATTGTGATGATCGCTTTCCTGAAGACTGGATATCAATCCTGCATGATGCCGGGGTTGCAGTACTTCGCATATCACCCGGACAGGCCCACCCGTCACAAAGCTATTGTACGGCAGGCACGCTTGATAATCCGAAACATGGCGTAACCTATTGGGCATTTGATGCGCTCAGCGCGCTTGACTATCTGGTGGCTCAAGATGGCATCGATCCGGACCGGATTGCGATTTTCGGTTATGGATATGGAGCGGCGGCCGCCCAATTTGCGATCTATCGGCACGGTCATGCCAAACGTTTTGATCAACGGTTCGTTGCGATGGTGGGACTACGTGCCCAATGCATGTCGGAAATGGATAATTTCGTTCCGGCCCTTCTGGTGACGGTGAAGGGGGATCGGCTTAATCCACCGGCATGGTGCCAATGGCGCATGGATCGCGATCTGCGTCCGGACCGCGAACCAGTAATGTTTAAAATGCTTCAAAGCGACGAAACGCCTGAAAAACAAGCGACTCGCAAATTTCTGAAAGTAGAAACAGGGCAGGACACAACAGCCCTGATTCTGGATTTCTTGCGTAAAACTGGAATAATTCTCAGGGGTGATAAACCTTGAATGAAAACGCCAACTCCATATGGCGGATCATCTTTTTGCATCTTATTTCAAGACTTCTGACGCGTCTTAATTATTCCTCAATTCCCTGAGCAGATTATTCGTGCATCGACTGGCGCGTTACGCTATCAAAGCCGGTACATTCGTATTCAAGATTTTACTATTAACCGGGGCATAGGGCAGGAATGTTTTCCAAGCTTCTTGGGGTTTTATCCTCCGACATGGCGGTGGATTTGGGCACCGCCAACACACTGGTTTACGTCAAAGGGCGTGGCATCGTCCTTAACGAACCATCCGTGGTAGCCATCACCGACGAAAAGGGCAAGAAACAGGTACTTGCCGTTGGGGAAGAAGCTAAGCAGATGCTCGGGCGTACGCCCGGTTACATTCAGGCCATTCGCCCGCTACGCGATGGCGTGATTGCCGAATTCCACATCGCCGAAGAGATGATCAAACACTTTATCCGTAAAGTGCATGGCCGTCGCAACTTCGCCAGCCCGGAAGTCATCATTTGCGTTCCGTCTGGTTCGACCGCCGTTGAACGCCGTGCCATTCAGGAAAGTGCTGAAAGTGCCGGCGCACGCAAGGTCTGGCTGATCGACGAACCGATGGCCGCCGCCATTGGCGCCGGTCTTCCGGTGACCGAGCCGACCGGCTCGATGGTTGTCGATATCGGTGGTGGCACCACCGAGGTTGCGGTTCTGTCGCTTGGCGGTATCGTTTATGCCCGTTCGGTACGTGTTGGTGGCGACAAGATGGATGAGGCGATCATCGCCTATATCCGTCGCACCCATAACCTGCTGGTTGGTGAAAGCACCGCAGAACGCATCAAAAAAGAAATCGGCTCGGCCTGTGCACCAGACGATGGTGATGGCGCAACGGTTGAAATCCGTGGCCGTGATCTGATGAATGGCGTTCCGAAGGAACTGATCATTTCCGAACGCCAGATCGCAGAAAGCCTTGCAGAACCGGTTTCCGCCATTATCGAGGCGGTCAAGGTCGCCCTCGAACAGACCCCGCCGGAACTGGCAGCCGACATCGTCGACAAGGGTATCGTTCTGACCGGCGGCGGCGCGATGCTTGGCAATCTGGACTATGTCCTGCGTCATGCGACCGGCCTTCCGGTTTCGATTGCCGACGATCCGCTGTCCTGCGTTGCGCTGGGTACCGGTCGCGCACTCGAAGAAAAGAAGATGCTTCGCAACGTGCTGCACACCGCCTACTAAGGCGAAATGGCAAAAAACATCTCACCGGGTCATGTCCTGACTGGACGCGACTCGGTGATTTCGTTAAGGTTGAATATCCCACGGGGATTTCGGGACAACTTTCTGATCTAATGCGGGGAATATAGTGGCTCAGCATGGCGGTCCGCAGCAGCGTATCTTTTCGCCGTTACGTACGGCGCTTCACCGCTTCGCCTTCATTCTTCTGATCGTTTCTGCATTCGGCCTGATGCTTCTGGGCAAGGCCGATACGGTTTTGATCGAACGGATACGTGCTGCTTCGGCAGACCTGGTTTCGCCGATCATGAATGTCGTATCCCGCCCGGCAGCCAGCATCAACGAGCTGACCGAACAAGCCACTAACCTGTTTAATCTTTACGAACAGAATGAACGCCTGCGTCGCGAAAATCGCGAATTGCTGGCATGGCAGCAGGTTGCCCGCAATCTGTCGCATGAAAATGCGCGCCTGCGCGACCTTGCCGGCTACACCAGCCCGCCCCCCTTGCGCCTTGTAACCACACGCGTGATTGCCGATATGGGCGGAGCCTATGCACATAGCCTTATGGTATCTGCCGGTTCGCGCGACGGCGTATCCAAGGGACAGGCTGTGATGTCCGACGAGGGGCTTGTCGGCCGTGTCGCCGAAGCCGGGTATCAGGCATCGCGTGTTCTGCTGATCACGGACATCAACTCGCGCGTGCCGGTGATTGTTGAAAATTCGCGAGACCGCGCATTCCTGTCGGGTGACAACACAGACCGTCCGCTACTGACCTTCCTGACGGCCGATGCCGCCGTCGCACCGGGGGATCGCATTCTGACATCCGGCCATGGCGGCGCATTCCCGCCGGGTATTCCGGTTGGGGTCGTATCGTCGGTTTCGGAAAATGCCGTACGTGTTGCGCCATTGTTCCGCCGCCACCAACTTGAATATCTGCGTGTTGCCGACTATGGCCTGCAAGGGATCCTGAGTGATCAGGCAATTCGTCGTAACGAAATGCAAAGTGACGGCGTTATCCCCAACGGCGTTGGTATTGTGCCCAATGACGGGAACGATACGGCAACAGACATGCCGACGGCAAACCCAGCACAACCTTCGGACCAACTTCCGTGAAGCCCGGTGTCTGGCACAGGCTGGATATCATTGCGCGAGGCTTGTTTCCGGCATTCAGCGTTTTCATTCTGCTGCTGCTCAATTTATTGCCGGTAAGCGTACCATTGCTGAGCACCGCGTCACCTGCCCTGCCATTAATGGCGGTCTTTTACTGGTCAGTAAACCGACCGGATCTGCTGACGGCATTAACGGCATTCTTTCTGGGGCTTTTGCAGGATTTGCTGACGGGGCTGCCGCTTGGTGTCAGTTCGCTGGTCCTGTTACTGGTACAGACAGGATCTGCCAGTCAGGGACGCTTTTTCCATAACAAGCCATTCAGCGTGATGTGGTGGGGCTTTGCATTGGTGGCGATCCCGGCACTACTCGTGCAATGGCTTTTGAGTTCTGCTCTGATCGGGGCGTTGTTGCCGATCAAGGCAACATTGATTAGCTATGTATTGACGGCGGCACTTTTCCCGCTGGTTGCGTGGGTTTTGGCGCGTGCGCAAAATACGCTCCTGCGCCATATTTAGAACTGCGCGAGCCGGTCAATATTGATAATTTGGCAATAGCTGGCGGCTATGCTGGAAAGACAGTTTTCAACAAGCACCGCACAGGATAAAACGGGCATACAAGCTTCCCGAATTCCGGCGGAGCAATCCGACCAACAGGTTTGACGACGCCTATGTGGCACCGTGACTCAGACAGATTTCGCATGTTTACCCGCCGTGCCCTTATGCTCGGCGCGGGACAGGGTGTATTGCTGACCGGTCTTGCTGCACGCATGTATTATCTGCAGGTGATGGAAAGCGACCGCTACAGGGTGCTTGCCGACGAAAACCGGATATCGCACCGCCTGCTGCCGCCACCGCGTGGTTTGATTACCGACCGGTTTGGCGCGCCTGTCGCCGTCAACCGGCAGAACTATCACATCATGATCGTTCGCGAACAGGCGCAGGATGTGCGCCGGACCTTGGAAATCCTTGACCAAATCATTGAACTGGGGCCCGATACGATTGAACGTGTTGAACGCGATGTTGCCCGCAGGCGATCTTTTGTCCCGGTAACGGTCCGCGACAATCTGACATGGGAAGAAGTCGCCCGCGTTGGGGTCAATGCCCCGGACCTGCCCGGTCTCATCATCGACGCCGGTCGTTCCCGCGATTACCCCGAAGGACCACATCTGGCCCATACACTGGGCTATGTTGCCGCCGTTTCAGAAAAAGAACTGACCGGTGATCCATTGCTTGAACTACCGGGTTTCCGGATCGGTAAAAACGGTATCGAAAAGATTTATGATCTAGCCCTTCGCGGCAGTGCCGGCACCAGCCAGGTAGAAGTCAACGCATTGGGACGTGTGATCCGCGAACTTGACCGAGAGGAAGGCGACAGCGGCAGCACCGTTGTCATGACCCTTGACCTTGAATTGCAGCGTTATGCCAATCAGCGCCTGTCGCGCAAGGAAAGTGCATCCGCAGTTGTGATGGACATCCACAATGGCGAAGTGCTCGCAATGGCATCGCACCCGACATACGACCCGAATGCCTTTACCAATGGCATCTCGCACAAGCTTTGGAACAGTCTGGTCAATAACGAATATTCACCGCTGTCCAACAAGGCAATCACCGGCACCTATGCGCCGGGCTCGACATTCAAGATGTGCGTTGCCCTTGCCGGACTTGAAGCAGGTGTCGTTACCGCCAATCAGCGTTTCTTCTGCCCCGGTCATCTTGATCTTGGCAATGCGCGGTTCCATTGCTGGAAACGTGGCGGGCATGGCTGGGTCGACATGCATGACTCGATGAAGCATTCCTGCGACGTTTATTATTACGAAATTTCGCAAAAAATCGGGATCGACCGCATTGCTGCCATGGCCAACAAGCTTGGTCTTGGCGAATTGACCGGCATTGACCTTCCCAACGAACGTTCCGGCCTGATCCCGACGAAGGACTGGAAGGAAATCCAGCTTGGCAAACGCTGGCAGGGCGGGGAAACACTGATTTCATCAATCGGCCAGGGATATGTTCTGGCAACGCCACTGCAACTGGCGACCATGGTTGCGCGCATTGCATCCGGGAAGGCCGTGAAACCGCATCTGACCCGCGACCATGTCACGCCGGAAGGCATCACCAGCCGCCAGAATGAAGAATTCCCGGAACTGCAGGTCAACCGCGCCAATCTGGCGCGCATCCGTGACGGCATGAATGGTGTAACCAATGAATTGCGCGGAACCGCGCATCGGTCACGCATCGACATCAAGGGCATGGAAATGGCCGGTAAAACCGGTACCAGTCAGGTGCGCCGCATTACAATGCGCGAACGACAGACGACCGGGGTTCTTGATAACGATGAACTGCCGTGGAAATACCGCGACCATGCCCTGTTTGTCGCCTTCGCACCGGTGGATAATCCTCGCTATGCCTGCGCGGTTGTCGTCGATCACGGCGGATCGGGTTCCGGCATTGCCGCCCCGATTGCACGTGACATCCTGCTCAAGGCGCAGGAACTGAAATCCGCCCGCCCCGGTATTTCGGCGGCCAATATTGCATCGACCGCAGAATTGCTGCATCCGGCACTGCGCGACCGCGACGAAGAAGAAGGCTAGAAACATGGCATCGCGCAGATACCGTATCGGCGAAGATCCGGATTACGTGCCAATTGGCCGTCGCCTTCTGATGCTGAACTGGACGCTGGTGATGCTGATCGCGGCCCTTGCCGGGATCGGATTTGCCATGTTGTATTCTGCCGCCAACGGATCGTTCGAGCCATGGGCAGAACGCCAGATGATGCGATTTGCCGTTGGTGCAGCCTTGATGATCGTCATTGCGGTTACAGATATTCGTGTCTGGCTAAAACTCGCCTATTTCTCCTATTTCGTTGCGCTGATCCTGCTGATCGGTGTCGAAATCAAGGGCGATATCGGCATGGGGGCGCAACGCTGGATCAATCTTGGCTTCTTCCAGTTGCAGCCTTCCGAACTGATGAAAATCTCTCTGGTGCTAGCCCTTGCGCGCTATTTCCATGGTCTGACCGTCGAGGAAACCGGGCGCATCCCGCTTCTGGTTCCGCCTTTGTTGATGGTTCTGGCTCCTGCAGCACTGGTGTTACGCCAACCTGATCTGGGCACGGCTCTTTTGCTGATGGCGGGCGGTGGTGTGATCTTCTGGCTGGCCGGTGTAAGGGTCTGGAAATTCGCCCTGATCCTTGGTGCGGCTCTGGCGATCATTCCCATTGGCTGGCAGTTTTTACGCGACTATCAAAAAAACCGTGTTCTGACTTTCCTTAATCCCGAAAATGATCCGCTTGGTGCTGGCTATCACATCACCCAGTCAAAAATCGCTCTGGGGTCTGGTGGCTTGTTTGGCAAGGGATACATGCTTGGTTCGCAAAGCCACCTGAACTTTCTTCCCGAAAAACAGACGGACTTTATCTTTACCATGCTGGGTGAAGAATTCGGTCTGGTTGGCGGGCTGGCATTGTTGCTGCTTTACACCATGGTGATCATGTATGGCTATGTGATCGCCCTGCGTTGTCGCAACCAGTTCGGTCGTCTGGTTGCCATCGGGATTACATCGACATTCTTCCTGTATGTCTTCATCAATATCGCGATGGTAATGGGTCTTATCCCGGTGGTGGGTGTGCCGCTGCCGCTCGTGTCATATGGTGGCACGGTGATGATGACCATTCTCGTCAGCTTTGGCTTGCTGATGAGCGTTTCAATTCATCGCGATATACGCATTTCCAGACAGGGTAATGACGACGGTCGGCAGTAACGCCAGTCTGTCCTCAGCTTTTTACCTGCACTGATAAATGGGACAAATCGGCAAACGTACACCGGTTCCGTCCGGTTTCCTTGGCACGATAAAGTGCCTCATCGGCCAGCGAATAGAGAATATCTGCCAAATCCGAGTTTTCGCGTGACTTCAGCAATGCCACATCGCGGGCAATCTCGACATCCATCTTTGCAATCGCTGCCTGTGTCGGCAATGATATCACCCCGAAACTTGACGTATAATTCAAATGCTTGCCACCAAAGGCAACCGCGTCCTGCTCAAGTGAAGCACGAAGGCGTTCGGCAAGGATCATAGCCCCTTCCTTCTCTTCCCCCGGAAGCAGAACAGCAAACTCTTCGCCACCCAGGCGGGCGGGAAGGTCAATATCGCGCAGGCTGCGTTGCAAAAGTTTCGACAGGGATGCCAGAACCGCGTCGCCTGCCTGATGCCCGTATGTGTCGTTCAAAAGTTTGAACTTGTCGATATCCAGCAAAAGGATGCTCATCGGCGTGTCGCGACGTTTCCAGATCGACAGGTTTTCTTCCAGGCGCGTCATGAAAACACGCCGGTTGGCAAGACCTGTCAGCGGGTCCGTCGAGGCCAATACTTCAAGTTTGCCCATAGCATCATTAAGTTCACGCGTCCGGCTTTCCACCCGTGCTTCAAGGTTTACATTCGCATCAAGCAAATCGTCACGCGCACGTTGCAATTGGCCGATTTGGCCACGGATCATACCAAAAAGACCAACCGTAACCGATCCCAGCAACTGCACTTCATCGTCATGCCGGTGCATGGGGGGCATTTCAAACGGGTGCTTAACATCCGTCGGGTCCGATTTGACGATGTAATGCGCGAGCTTTATCAACGGCCGGGAAAAAACAAAGTAACTGAGTGCGGCAAACACCACAGCCATGGCTACGGCGAACACCATGTTCGCCAGAAATGACCACGCAGAACGGGACATGAATACAGTCACAAAAACCTGCGGATTAAGTTCTACGACCATCATCGCGACCGAGCCGGAGGATGGTCCCGTATCCCCCGGCAACAGGATTTCACGTGTCTGCAAACCGCCAAACAACTGTTCGGCCCACCTCGAAACCGGAATTTCCCCCGTTGCCCGTTTGCGCTGATACAGAACCGAACCGTCCTCATTTGTGATTGTGACTTTTGAAACGGAACGCTGGACCATCATGCCGCGCACGATTGCCTCGGCAAGATCGGTGTCCCTCTTTGTCACCGCCTCGTTAGCAACGGGTACACTGCTTTCAAGAACACGTTCATTGGCCTGTCGATAAACATCGCCAATCCAGCGATAATCGCTGACAATCTGGAAGGCGGTAATGATAAGGCCGAGCAATATCGCGGCAAACAGGGAATATTTAAGCTGCCTTGCAGCCACCGAACTGCCAAGCTTCAGTGCAGACAGGTCCTGCGCTTTCTCATTTCCTGTCTTGGACACGCCTGAGCCTTTCTGTTCCAGCCATTTTATCCAGTGCAAGGCCACTGGTTTCAATCCCGTTTCGCTACCGGGCTTAGCCCCTTGATCCCGAACTGATAGTCTCTTTGTTCCGGGTTGTTGACAAGACTGAACTGGGAAAAATCAATTTTGTCCCAGTCGCGTTCCCCAAGTACACGTTGGTAGACTTGCAGGTTTTCTGGCGTTACGGCCTGCATTCTGAAGAAGACTTCGGGGTTGTCCCTTAATCTTTCAACACCTTCGAGATAGTCTTTTAGCAATACCATGATCCATGCACCGGCCAGAAAATGCCCGCCATGTGTCATGGTCATTTTGCCCGCAGCAACGCTCTCAAGCCCTTCGGCCGACCAGTTCAAACCACCAACGAAAACATCCTGCCCGGGGATTTTTCCAGCTGCTTCTATCGCCTTGATCGCACCAAGGGCAATGTTATCGTTTGCCGCCCAAACCGCGTCAAGACAACCATCGGTCTCAAGCCAGTCGGCCGTGCGACGATAAGCTTCCTCGAAAGACCAGTTGGCGACAAGACGACGCTGTTCTCGCAAAACCGGATATCGTTCAAGTGCGGTATCAAGCCCGTCAATGCGCAGCAGGGAAGCCGGTGTAACGCTGTCACCGGTCAGTGACAGCAGACAGATATTTTCAGGCATCCGGCCCCTATTGGCATCGCGTGCCGCCGTAATCAACGATTGGGCAATTTCAAATCCGGCGCGTTCGTTATCGGGGACAAGTGTGGCGATCCATGTCGTCAATTCCGCCCCTGGCCGACCATATCGCTGCTTCTGCTCTTTTGTCAGGTCGTTCAGCAACATCAGAACCGGTATACCGCGTTCCTGCGCCTCAAGCACGATACGCGTCCCCTGCTGATGTTCGTTGACCGCGATAATATAGTCGGGGGGCGGATTCATCGCAAAAACACGATTGGCACTTTCGGCCATCATCGCCCAGTCACGGTCGCTATCGAAAACGGTCAGTTGAAAGCCGAACTGGTCGGCTGCCGCCTGCATGGTATCGCGGACATCTTTCCAGAAACCGCGATCCCCATAGCCGGGATTGATAAAGGCAACATGCGGCTCGGCCATATCGTTTGCCCCGCTTGCCTCGGTGCGCGCAGCAACAAAAAGCAGGCACAATACGGCGAGCCAACATCCAAGCTTCAAAGATCATTCCCCCGACACCGGTCACAGGACTTTGGCGCCGTGTTAGCACGACGATCGCCCGTTTATATTCAGTGCCGCCGCAATAACCAATATTGCCGACAAGGTCAAATCAACTAAGCCCATACGTAAGGATCAGGATGCCAGCCCCGCCCCATCAAAACGCAACAGGACTTCCTGCTGAACCGCCCGGAAAAGTGCGGCATAGTCAAGATTGACATAGTCGATCTGCCATTCAACAAGATTGGCAAAAAGTTCGGCATTCGGCGTATCGATGAAGATCATGGTCTCAAGACCGCGCCGCTTGGCCTCCTCGATCGCTTCCCGGGTTACATTTTCTTCCAGAAACTCGAAGATATGCGCCTGTTCATGGTGGATGGCGTGCTCCAGCGATCCGGCCACATGAAGCTGGACATTGCGTTTCAAATCCGGGGCAATCCGACGCAAGTCGGTGCGGATGTCGGCAGAAAAGGAACTGACAAAAACGTCATTGCCGAACGCAAAATCATCCAGCATATCCACAACCCGGCCCGCATCCGCCTGCTTGATCTCGCAATAGATTTTAACACGCCCCTTCAGGCGACGCAGAAAGTCGTCCAGTCGTGGAACCGGTTCACCGGCGAAAGCCGGACTGAACCACGAACCGGCATCCAGACGGTCAATTTCCGCACTTGTCATTTCTGCGATCACACCGGTACCGTCAGTTGTTCGGTCCACAGTTTCGTCATGCATGACATAAAGAACATTATCCGCGGACTGATGCACATCGAACTCGATATAATCCGCCCCGGCAATAATCGCGCTTTCGGCGCTGGCAAAGGTATTTTCGGGCGCGTTGAGACTGTCACCACGGTGATAAACAAGTTGCACTGGCTTCACGGGACCCTCCATATGGCTCGGTTCGCCACAAGGAAGGTATGCCGCACGTCTGGCAACGGGCAAGCTTGAAGGGCAAATTTAACCTTACTGTTACCTTGCAAAGCGATGTTGAGATGCCATCGGACACAACAAAACATCACATCACCGCAAAAGCGTGATGCTGGTTGATCTTGGCAAACATGCGCAGGCCTATCTTATATCGCGCAACGCCCGAGCCAGTTCATCGGTCGACATGTCTGCGCGGTTCTCTATTCCATGCTGTTTGGCAAGGTAATAAAGATCATCTCGACGCCATTTTTCATAGGCCGGCTCGAACTGTCGGTCTCGCGGTGACGTTCCTGGTGTGGTTCTAGAAAGTTTCTGATAGCTAGCCACTTTTGCCTCCTGAGGGGATGGTCTTAAGCGGAACTGGCATTGGGCTATTACAAAGCCCTTTATGACACTGCCATTACATTTGATGTGGGGGGAAATGACAGAATGTCTATGTTTTCGAATAAAATTTACTGATTTCCCCGGTAAAATCATGATCTGAAACGGGAATTTCCTACCGGGCTTGAGGCAATAAATATAATTTATCAATAAAACATCATCGGATCGTAATTTTTACTATTTCCCGTTCACGGAGTTTGTTAGCGTCATCGGCAAATAAACAACCACAATCAGGGAATATGCCAATGGCATTGCATTTTGAACGCGCAGAACTGGCTGCCCGCCGGGCAAAAACGGTTGCCAGCCTCGAAGCTGCCGGCTTGGACGGCCTGCTGATGTTTCGTCAGGAAAGCATGTTCTATCTGACGGGATATGACACGTTCGGTTATGTCTTTTTCCAGTGTCTGTATCTGGGGGCTGACGGGCGTGTGGCCCTGATTACCCGCGCGCCCGATTTGCGTCAGGCGCAGCACACATCCGACATTGATGACATTCGTATCTGGGTTGATGGTCCGGATATTAACCCAGCCCTGCAACTGCGTGATATGCTGGCCGAATTTGGCTGTGGCGGCAAAAAGCTTGGGGTGGAATACGACGCCTATGGCCTGACGGCTGCCAACGGCAAAAAACTTGAGGCCGCCCTTGACGGTTTCTGCACGCTCACCGATGCATCCCGTCTGGTATCAGAACTGCGCGTTGTAAAAAGCCCGGCCGAACTGGATTATATCCGCACCGCCGCCAGCCTTGCCGATGACGCGTGGGATGCCGCCCTTGAAACCGTCCATGCTGGTGCCTTCGAAGGCGATATTCTTGCCGCCATGCAAGGTGCCATTTTCAAAGGCGGCGGGGATTATCCCGGCAATGAATTCATCATTGGCGCCGGGCGCGATGCCCTGCTGTGCCGTTATTTTACGGGCCGCAAGCATCTGGCGGATACTGATCAGATCACTCTGGAATGGGCAGGTGCCTATCGGCATTACCATGCCGCGATGATGCGCACCATTCCGGTAGGCAAAGCAACATCACGCCATGTTGAAATGCACAAAGTCGCAACCGATGCCATGGCCGCCTGCCGCGAGGCGCTTAAACCGGGTGATCCGATCGGCAATGTGTTTGATGCCTATGCCCGGGTTTGCGATGCAGGCGGCATGAAGGCCCACCGCCTGAATGCATGCGGTTATTCAATGGGCACGACCTTTGCGCCGAACTGGATGGACTGGCCAATGTTCTATCACGGCAATCCGGTGATTGCCGAACCGGGTATGGTGTATTTCCTGCACATGATCCTGATGGATAGCGATAGCGGCATCGCCATGTGTCCGGGACATTCTGTCATTGTTACGGAAACCGGGAATGAGGCGATCTCACGCCATCAACTGGATCTGATCATACGCTAAATCACCACAGTGACCGACCGGGAAGAAAGGCCGCGCAGATAAAGCGCGGTCTTTTTCATTTGCGAGAATCAGTCTTGCAAGGCTTTACGCATGGCATTGGCGGTGTCCTCGGCAAGACGGTCAAGTTCGGCAATCTGGTCGTGAATTGCCGTATCAAAGTCGCCGTCATAAAGTTCGAGCCTGCGTGCATTCGCAGACAGCTTTTCAGCAGCCAGATTTGCCGCCATTCCCTTGATTGTATGTGCAGCACGGCGAAGCCTTTCGCGATCACCATCTGTGATCGCAGCCATCATCTTTTCGCGTTCTTCCTGATAGGATGCCGGTAGCAGATCAATCAGGCTTGCCATCTGATCGGCACCCAATGCACTGCTCATTTCATCAAAGCGCATCTTGTCTATCAGGTTCATCTTGGTCTCTTTGGCTGAAATGTTTTCGACAACCGGATTTGGCGCCGGCTGTTCCAAGGTCGAATCAGGTATAGGATTTACAGCCTCGGCGAGATCAGGAACGCGCGTATCCAAAACAGCGGGACGGGAAACACCGCGGCTTCTGAGGAAGCGCAAAAGCACACCATAAAGCCTGCGTTCCTCAACGGGTTTGGTCATGACTTCATCCATTCCCGCAGCCAGAAAATCGCGATGCCGGTCGCTGAATGCTTCGGCAGTGACACAAATGATTGGAATGCGTCCCCCTCTGGTGACACGTTCCAGTTCACGAATATGACGGGTCGCACCCTCTCCGTCCAGAACCGGCATATGGGCATCCATCAGGATCGCGTCATAGGAATTGTTCTGGAAGGCATGCACCGCCTCCCGACCATTTGGAACAATATCGACGATCAGTCCGTGACGCTGCAACAAGCCGCGGATCACATTGGCATTGATCTCGTTATCCTCGGCAACAAGAATGCGACGGCCAGAAAGCACACTGTCACCATTACCCTCGGCAATCTGGCTGCCGCCCTGCGCATGCAGTTCCAATTCCCGGGCTTCGAACGGCAGCCAAAGGTCAAACCGCGTGCCCTGTCCTTCGGAACTGTTGACCGTCATAAAACCACCCATCAGTTCCGTCAGGCTGCGCGCGATCGAAAGCCCAAGCCCCGTTCCGCCATATTGACGCATCGTGGAATTATCGGCCTGACTGAAAGGGGAAAATATCTGTTCCTGTCGGTCCCGCGGGATACCGATGCCGGTATCGATAACCGCGAAATGGTATACTTCCTCGTCCGAAATCAGATGTCGAACACGTTCGGGTACAATTTCCTCGTGCGTGACTTCCAGTCTCACAGATCCCTTACGGGTGAATTTGACCGCGTTTGACAACAGGTTCCAAAGGATCTGACGAAACCGGACCTCGTCACCGATAAACATTCGCGTTGCCAAGGCCACATCATCGCAATGCAGGGAAAGGTTCTTTTCGCGCGCCATATCGGCAATCGCACGAAACAGGTCATAGGTGATATCGGATGGGTGAAATGGTCGTTTTTCCAGTTCGACGCGACCAGCCTCGATCTTGCTCATATCAAGGATATCATTCAAAAGCGCCATTAGCGCCCGGCCAGACGAAAGGATCGCGCTGACCCGTTCCTTTTGCGCATCGTCAAGTTGGCTTTGCTGTAACAGTTGCGCCATGCCCAGAACACCGTTTAACGGTGTTCTGATTTCGTAACTCATCGTGGCAAGGAATTCGCTTTTGGCAGAGCTTGCCTGAAACGACTGGCGATAATGGCTGCGCAGTTCCAGCAACATGAAAGCCAGCGCGCAACTGTAACTGATCAGGCGGGACGGAATGATAAAGCGCGCAACAATATCGGCATTTTCCGGCCCGAAGGCAAAAAACGCCAGATGATTAAAACATCCGATCAGAAGCGCGAAACAAAACAAGGCTTCGGAAAGGGTAAATCGGTAATGGCACCGGACCAGATACCCTGCGGCACAGGCAAAAATCATTACCATGGTCGGAAACAGGATCAGGGTACTGATATTTTGCAGGGCACCGCCGACATCACTTGAAACATCGGGCAAGAGCCAAACCAGGAATGCCAGAACGGCACATCCAGCCACGATCATTCCCGGTACCAGCCCCCATACCTGATCATTACCCGGCCTGTTTTCCTGGCGGTTCGCAATATACCAACTCATAAGCACCAGCGAGAACGAGCCAAGCCGTAGAACAAGGATCAAAAGACCGGTGAAGGATCCAAGTGCCTGCTCCTGCCCCAGCAGGGCGCGACCATACACAAGATTGGGAATACCCAGAATATCGCTGAAAAGAAGCAGTCCCATCGAGGCTGCGACATACAAAATCTGTTTGCGCTTGGTGATGTCAAAAACAATCCAGCCAATGCATATCGACAACAGTGCAATAAACTCGACAACCACCAGAACAGAAATGGTAATTGCTGAAACCAGATCATCGTCAAGAGACGTGAAAAACAGAAAACCAGGGCTGATGATACAAAACGCAAGAAACGCGATACCGATAAGGCTCAGCATCTTGGGCATATTGGCATCGACCCCGGTTCTGGTCTTTTGACCGTTGTTAGTGTGCCATCACGGCAATTGGAACAATATCCCTGCCAAGTCACGCCCGACCCGAAAGTTCGACAAAAATGTCGTCGACCCATCGCAGGGTATTGTCATCCATAGATTGCATATGCCGGTATTTTGCAAATTGCTGCACAATCAGTTCAAGCCGTTCACGAAAGACCGGTGGCTGCTCCAGATCAAGCAAACGATCCGCCATCGGATCGAAAGCAGCATTCTGGAACTCAAGCGACAGACTGATCCTTGGCTCGCTGGCAAAGGCACTTGCCCGTCCCCAATGATACAAATCCTGTCGCCACCCCATTACAGTCCCCGGCACGGCTGGCAATGCCCGAACGTCTTGCAAAGCCACATCTTCCGGTTTAGCAACCGGCTGATGATAACACTTTTCGAATGAACGCGGCAATACGTACATACAGCCGTTATCAGGGTTTGCAATGCCCAGTGGCACCCAAAGCGACAGACTGATCAGCATGTCGTCGCCGATTGCACTTTCCCCCTGATAATCGCGATGTGGGGGCCATCCACGCCCGTCCTCTCCGGGATTGACATGCCATGCCCAAAAATGCGGAAGCAGCTTAACCCGATCCCCCAGGAAATGGTTCAGCAACGGGCGAAGCCGTCTGAAAACCTGCCATGCCTCGTCGTAAAGATAGATCATCGCAGGCGGCAAGCCATTCGCCACCAGGTTTTCGATCCCGGCCCGCAAATCCGTCAGGCTGTCAACGGGCAAAAGGTCCCTGATCAGAAAATACCCATCTTCCCAAAACCGCTCCGAATGAGGTGCACCATCGAACCCGCCCTGATCGGTCCCGATTGGTTGCACGTCCCCGATCCGGGCATCATCGCCGGAAATCGTCAATTGCGGATTGATCGAAAGCCAGCTTGCACGTTCGCAGGCTTGAAATGCGGTTATCATGGCGGAAATCCAAAGCAGGTTTTCGCGGACGATACGAAGTCACCTGCCCCCGCGCAAGTCCGACTTGCGCGCGAACCTGTCACGCGTTACGCAGATAGCATTCTGTTTTATTGTTCTGCACAGCCATTTCCGGCCAAAGGCACATAAATGACCCTGCAATCCCCTTCACATGGTGGCGCCATCGACAAGGCAGCCGAAAAATATGGTATTGCGCCGCAGGAATGGCTTGATCTGTCAACAGGCATTAATGCCACCCCATGGCCGATATCGTCTTTTGATCCCATCCATTGGCAACGCCTGCCACTGGCAAGCGAATTGACTGCATTGAAGCAGGCCGCCGCCGACTATTACGGCATTCCTGATATCAAGCATATTGTTTGCGCCCCGGGAACACAGGCATTGATCCAGACCATTCCCTTCTGGTTTGCAGATCAGGGCAAACGCGCAACAGCCCATATCATTGGCCCGACATATGCCGAACATGCCTTGGGCTGGAAACGCGCCGGGCTCAAGACCGAAACCGTCATGACAACACCGGAAAACCGCAAGACCGCAATTGCAGATATTCTGGGATCACCGGGCGGCAGCGATGACATCGTCATTCTGGTTAATCCGAACAATCCCGACGGCGGTCTGATTGACCAAGTCACGCTGACCGAACTCGCCCGAATGGCGACAGAAAACGACAAATGGCTTCTGATTGATGAGGCCTTTATGGATTGCAGTCCGGAACACAGCATCTGTCCAAAGTGCCATGAACTCGACCATCTGATTGTTTTGCGTTCGTTTGGTAAGTTTTTCGGTCTTGCAGGTCTGCGGCTGGGATGTGCCGTCATGCGTCCCGATCTGGCAGAGGATTTGACTGACCGGATAGGCCCATGGGCAATCGCCGGCCCCGCACTTGCCATCGCATGCACAGCATTTGGCGACCGGGCATGGCAATCCGGTATGCGCAATCAGCTGTGTGACGATGCAAAACGCCTTGATGTCCTGATTGACGCACATTCCGATCTGGCTTTGCTAGGTGGAACGTCACTGTTCCGGCTTTATCACGGCAAAAACGCCACAGGTCTTGCGGGCCATCTGGGGACACAGGGTATTCTGGTACGATTATTTGATGACAATGCGGGCCGCATCCGCTTTGGCCTGCCCGGTCCAGAAAAGGATTGGCAACGATTGGAACAGGCACTGGCAGCTTTCAGAAACTAGACTGCCTATTTCGCCCCGTTTTCTTCCCAGGCCTGCTTTTTGCGATAAATGGTCGACGGACTGACGCCAAGTGCATCCGCCGCACGCGGGATTGACCCGCCGCATCGCGCAATCGCTTCTTCTATCGCCTGCTTTTCCACCAGCCAGAGCGGTTTGATTCCGGCATAACGGCTGTCCATCGGCAACCCGGCGGGCATCGATGCCATCGCGAACCGGCCATCCGCGCCAATCATGGCCGGAGCCGGAGCCGAGGTCGTATCCATATGATGTACTTCTGTATCATCGCGCAGGTTGCGCGCACCGGCCAAAAAGGCCAACGCATCCGGGTCACCTTCCCAAAATCGACCGGCATCTTCCAACCCGTTTGACACAACCGGATGGGGTGGTGGTGCTTCGATGGATCCCGACCCAAAACGTTCTTCGTCCGTGCCGCTGTTAACCGGGCGGGGCACCATCGACATGGTGACTTCGGTGCCGTTATTCAGTACCACAATGTTGCGGATGATGTTCTGAAGCTGGCGGATGTTGCCCGGCCAGGCATAGCGCGCGAACAAAGCGGCCACGTCCGGGCTGAACCGTTGAAAATCACGTCCCTCTTCACGGGTGAAGCGTTGCAGATAGAAATTGGCGATCTGCAGGATATCATCATCGCGATCACGTAATGGTGGCATGTGAAGCGGAATCACGTGAAGACGATAATACAAATCTTCGCGGAAACGTCCGGCACGTACTTCTTCAAGCGGATCGCGGTTTGTTGCGCACACAAACCTTACATCAACGCTTTCAATCGAACTGCCACCGACTTTCTGGAACGTCCCGGTCTGGATGAAGCGCAGAAGCTTGGTCTGCAGATCAAGGTCCATTTCGCAAATTTCATCAAGAAACAGCGTTCCACCAGCGGCCCTGTGGGCAGCCCCTTCGCGGTCAATTACGGCACCTGTAAACGCACCTTTGACATGACCGAAAATCTCGCTTTCCATCAAATCCTTGGGGATCGCACCACAGTTCAGGGGAATGAACGGTTCGTTGACGCGCTCGGACCGGCGATGAATTGCTTCGGCGGCAAGTTCCTTGCCGGTACCTGACTCTCCGGTAATGAAAACCGTTGCCCGGCTGGGGGCTGCGTTTTCAATGATGCGATAAATATCATGCATCGTGTCCGATCCGCCAATGATGTCAAAATACATCTCGTCGGTGATATTTTCGCTGTCCGTTTTTTTTCCGGCATCATTCACCGCGGCCCGGCCTTCAAGCGCATCACTGACCGTGACGCGAAGTTTGTCAGCGGTGAAAGGCTTCAAAAGAAAGTCCCACGCCCCGTCACGCATCGCCTCGACCGCGATATTGACCGAACCGTGCGCTGTGATCACAACCACTTTGCATTCCGGCGCGGCCTGATGGGCAGCACGCAGAACTTCCCGACCATCCATGTCTGGCAGAATCAGGTCAAGGACCAGAACGTCTGGCGGATCACTGCGCAGCCTTTTGATCGCATCCCGACCGTTGACGACATGCTCGACCTTGTGACCGTCCGCACGCAAATAGTCCTGATACACCCGCGCGAGCGACAAGGTGTCTTCAACAACAACAATGCGTGCCTGATCTGGCATTTTGTGGTTCGCATCCCGATCTAACCATCTATCGGCAACCATACCGATAGTGACATTACATGCACAACTGCTAACCTGTAGTCAGCTGATTCGTTATCCCATACAAATCAGCTTTTGGTTAAAAAAGGCATAGTTTCAGTAACATTGCTCGCATCCGGGAGTATCACGGCTTGAATTACACCACCGAAAAATCCGGCGACACGATCAAAGTAGAACTGAATGGCCGATTTACATTTGGGGACCATTCCAGTTTTCGCAAACTGATCGAAGAAATCCGCAGTCAGGAGGCCGAAATACAAATTCTTGACCTTTCCGGGGTCGAGTTTATCGATTCAGCTGGGCTTGGCATGCTGCTGCTTGCACGTGACGAAGGTGAAAAGTCCCGTGCCACGGTCATACTCAAAGGCGCGCAGGGACAGGTCAAACGCATGCTTGAAGTTGCGCGGTTCGACACTCTGTTCAAACTGGAAGACTGACAATGCCTGCAACCGGCGAGGTTCAGCCACGCCCATTTGTTGCCGTTGCCGAACCGCTTGACCGCGCGCGGGCGGCACAAGTGCTTGATGGTCGGCATATCTTCGGGGATGGAGCCGGTGCTCATGCGGAACTTTTCTTTGGCCGAAGCCCCGAAGATTTTCCTCACAGCAACCGATATCAGTTATGCCTGATTCCGTCCGAAACCGGCCGGGAATGGTTGGGCGCACTGGTCCGTCTTAACTGCAATTACTTTGTCGAATGCTATGACGGGCTTGATTTGGTCGACCTTGGCCCGTTGCGAACGGCCAAACGAGGCGCCAACTGGGACCTTCTGGTCTGTATGTCGACACAAAGTGCGTATCAATTGCCGATGGCACGCAAATTTGTCACGGCCCTTCGCCACCGCGGTATCATTCACGACACGATCGCACCGACGGTCGAAATGGCGGTTCAGGAAGCCTTCGCCAATTCAATGATCCACGGCAATCTGGAAATGAATACGACCGGCCATCTGTCGATGGATCGCTTTAACGAACTGGGTGAGGAAACAGCACGCCGCCTGGCATCACCGGTCTATGGCGGGCGGGTGATCATGCTGACCGCGAAAAAGCGACGTAATGGCAATGTCGAAATTTCGATCAATGATCAGGGAAGCGGCTTTGTCCCACCCGATGAAACGCCAGTTCCCAAACTGCCCGGTGCGGAATCCACCTTTGGTCGTGGCCTGCCCCTGATCAGAAGCCTTTGCCACGATGTCAGCTTTGATCGCGGTGGACGGACAATCCGGCTTACCTTTGCGCCCGACACTGCGGCATCCCTACCGTTGAATACGACTTTTGCCGCCGGACTGGAAGCGGCTGAACGTGCATCGGGCGAAGCAGACCTGCGTAACCCGCGCGATGCCACGATCCTGATTGCCGACGACACCATGATCTCGCGCGAAATCATCGCGTCCTATCTGCGATCGGATGGCTTTACCAATCTGGTTTTTGCCAAGGATGGCGAGGATGCCCTGGAGCAGGCAAACAAACATAATCCCGACCTGATCATCCTTGATATTATCATGCCGAAAATGGATGGTTATGAGGTCTGCAAGGTTTTGCGCGCCGACCCTTCATTTGCCGAAACCCCGATCATCGCCCAGACAGCCCTTGAAGAAAACGAAGGTCGCACCCGTATTTTCGAAGACGGTGCAACCGACCTTATTCTGAAACCGCTGAACAAGGCGGAAATGATCGCACGCACGCGCATCCATCTTGAAAACCGCCTGCTGGTCAAACAACTGCAGGCCTATCAGGAACGCACGCAATCCGAACTGGAAATGGCGCGCGACATGCAGGAAATGCTGATACCCAAGGCGGAACAGTATCGTGGTATCGGTCTTGATTATGGCATGACCATCAGCGCCAGCTTCCAGATGTCATCCGAACTTGGCGGTGATATGTGGGGACTGGCCCCGATTGATGACGACAGGCTTGGTGTTTACATCGTTGACTTCGCCGGTCACGGTCTTGGTGCAGCGCTGAATACATTTCGCCTTCACTCCCTGATCTGGTCGGATGACCGACATGACGATGATCCGGGCGCGTATCTGGAATCCCTTAACCGCCACCTCAAGGGGCTGCTGCCGGTTGGGCAATATGCGACCATGCTGTATGGCATTATAAACCGTACTGCCGAAACATTCCGCTATGCCAGTGCGGCTTGTACGTCGCCGGTTCTTGGCAATGTCAAAACCGGCTCGACCACGTTTCTTGATGGCTCTGGCGTTCCGCTTGGTGTTATTCGCGATGCCAGATATGAAACGCGTGAAACCGCCTTTGGTATTGATAACTTCCTGCTGCTATACAGCGATGCCCTGATTGAAACGGTGCTTGATGATGGCGCGCTGCTTGAAGGTGAACGACTGCTGCATCTGGTGCAGGATATTATTTCGGAAACAGGCGGCATGCCCGATCTGGCATCCCACCTTGCCGACCAGTTCATGGATCGGGCACCGGTCAAACTGCATGACGACTTTACCGTGGTGTCATTGCAACCCAACCGACAAACCCCGGAAAACCGTTAATTCAGGAACCACGGCTGTGGTGGGGAAAGTTCCTGTGCAGGCATATGATCCTGCAAACCCCAGACGCGCGCAGTATCAGCAGCCACCTTCCAGGTCGCAGATTTGTCTTCCTGGATGCGGCTGGTGATTACCGAGCGGATCAATGCAGCCAGTCCCTTTCGGGCACCGGCATGATCCGGATCAGCTGATAACACCGCGCCCAGTTGATTGAAGGCACGCATCCTGTCGCGGCAACCGACAAGATCGGCGGCGACCACACGCAATTCACGGGCATCGGGCCGCAGGCTGATTGCGATTTCAAGATGTTCGAGCGCGGTATCACGCGCCCCGTTCTGCAAATAGGTCCGGGTCAGTCCCAGATGGGTTGCTGGATCAAGATCATCCAGCAACAGGGCCCGTCCAAACGCATCAAGTGCAAGACTGCCAAGCCCCATATCCAGCAGAACATGCCCCATTACCCGTAATCGAGCGGGTTGATCAGGCAGGGTATCAATCAGATTGCGAAGACGGGTGCGAATTTCAGGCGCCAGATCAATGCCATCAATCGTGACCGCCGGTATCTGGGATGAAATGTGCGTCTGGCCTGACATCTGTCCGAAGCCCTGTTCCCGTCTGAGATGGCGAATCGTAACGACTCGCCAGAATCCTTGCAATAGCCAATAAAAACAACGAGTCGTTTCAATTGCTTAGATCGGCCGCAAAATCGGTATCCGGTGCAGTCCGGCGCGCGACGCGGGCATATGCCACTATCTGCCATGCCGGATGACCAGAAGAATACCCTGATTGGGTTGCGGGAAGATTAACCGGGAAACCGACATCAATAGGGCAAATGCGCAGCCGATTTTGCCCTATTTGCGATCACGTATCTAATGATGGGAACGTTATGATTTTGCGTCTGCCGGTCGGGGCGCTGATGGTGGATCTGCCCGATCCAGACCTGCCACATTGGGTAACGCGTCCCAATCAATCGTGGCCGATGGCCGGGCAAAGAAATATCCCTGCGCCAGATGCCCGCCAAGACGCAGAATCTCGTCACGCTGTTCGGGTGTTTCGATCCCCTCAATCACACAATCCGTGCCCAGATTATCGCACATGTCGATTACGGTTTTGACAATCCGCTGACTGCGTTCACTGGTTACAATCGGTTCGATAAAACTGCGATCAATCTTCAGACAGTCGAATTCCAGTTCATGAACATAACGCAGGCTGGAATACCCGATCCCGAAATCATCCAGCGCAACCTTTGCCCCGTGGCGGCGCAGATAGCGAATGCTGGCACGGGCCGACACAAAATCGCGCAGCAAAGCCGTTTCCGTCACTTCAAATGTCAGACGTCCCGGATCAATCCCAAAGAATTTGATCTGATCAATCAGCCAGTGCGCCATGTCGGGCAGAACTATATCGCGGGCCGACAGGTTAAACGACAGCGGTACATCCTGCGGCCAGGCGATCATGGATTTCAGGGCCTTCTGGAACAGGATCGTCGACAAAGTTCCGACCTGTCCGGTTTTTTCGGCCACCGGGAAAAACATTTCGGGTGAAACCCGCCCCATTTTGTCGTTATCCCACCGGGCAAGCACCTCGATCGAATGCAGTTTGCCGCTATGCAAATCAAAAACCGGTTGATAGTGGATCGACAATTCGCTTTCCAGATCGGCCTTGCGCAGGGCCTGTTCGATCTGGCTGTCATGGCGGATCAGGGTTTCGTGATGGGCGGCGAACAAAACCGGATGGCCCGGCATGTTTTTCTTGGCGTAGTAAAGCGCGAAATCGGCACGCTCGAACAGGGCGTTGGGTTTACGCGCCACCGCCGGGTAGGTCGCAAAACCAAGCGATGCGGAAAGCTGCACCGTTCCCCCGCCAACCTCGAACGGATCATTAAGCGTTCCGCAAAGTTCCCGTCCGATACGGATCAGTTCCGCGGCATCCGTAATATCGTCAAGGATCACACCGAATTCATCCCCACCCAGTCGCGCCAACAAGACATCCGGTCCCAGAATGTCGCGTAAGCGGGCGCTGGCTTTGACCAGCACATCATCGCCAGCCGGATGGCCATGCACGTCATTGACCGGCTTGAATCCGTCCAGATCAATCATCGCAACCGCAAAACGCCCGCCGTCCTTTGCGCGTGCTACCGCTTCGTCAAGATGGGAAAAGAATGCGCGGCGGTTGGAAAGACCGGTCAAGGCATCACGAAAAGCCAGTTCACGGTTCTGGTTGGAAAGCTCGATGGTTTTGGTGTGCTGCTTTTCCAGATCGATCTGCGATTCCACCAATCCGGAAAACGCCGCGTAGTAGCTTCGGATGATCTGGACAATCATCAAGGATACCATCGCCATATTGGCCGCAATCGCGACGTAAACCTCGTTCCCCGTAGACCCGAAATGCAGGATGAAAGACCCAAGAACGATGATGACGACCAAAAGAGCAGCCGGGGGAAAATGCAATAGACAGAAGATGCACCCAACCACGGTGATCGAGATGAAATAGGCGACATGCCCCTGTTGATAGGCATCACCATAACCAAACATCTTGATCGCCCAGGCGGTGAAGACGACGCTGATGACTGCGGCCAGAATGCGGATACGGCGCAAATGCAGCACCGCACTGGCAAAATCATTTGCCGTATCACGCAAGCGCATCCATGCAAGCCCACGGATCAGACAGACAATCCCCAGAACCGCTGGAATATAAACCGTCATCCAGTCAGGTGCGGTTCCGTAATGCGTGAAAGCCAGCGCGACCGCGTTGGCAAAAAGCAGGATGTAAAGTAACGGGATTTGACGGGAGAGGGCCTTGACCTGCGCGCGAACCAGTTCGGGTTGATCTTCCCGAACGCGGAACGTCCCGACAATGCTCCGGTACAAATCCTTTAACGCCACACCGATGCGCTTTCCCCGAGGTTTTCTTACTACAGGAAAATCTTATACGAAAATCCGCGGCAAATGCAGCCCTTTCAGTGCGACCTCAAACAATCGGATGATTTTGCCCCTGATCTCCCTGAAAACTTTTACCCATTGCTGCCGGTTTTCGATTTTTTGCGCTTGGCTTTGGCCACCTTTTCCGCTGCCGCACGATGCGCAGCACCAAGTGCCATATGGGCAAATTCCATCAATTGATCTGGCTCGTCCAGCCAGTCACCCGGAACCTCGAAATAAGACAGTGTCATCGGGCGACCTGATGGCACACAAAAGGGTGCCATACCTTGCGCACCGTAGGTCCCGGCAGTTTGTTCATCGCCTTTCAGATACAGCACATCTTCATCAATGATCGCAAAAAATACCCCATCGCAATAAAGCCCGAATGCACCAAACATCCGGTTCGGGCGGATGTTTCCCAGTGGGGATAACAATTCGCTTACCATCTGGACAAATTCGTTATCGACCGATGCCATTCAGGATTTCCCCCTCGACGCCTTCGGAAATCAGGTAGTCACGCAATGTCCGCCCCGGTGTCGGCCGGAAATGATCTGCGGTGATCTGCATGTTCTTGATCCGGTCTGCACGGAAAACGCGGAAGGCCTGGCGAAGTTCGCACCAGCTTGCCAACAGCCAGATGGTGCCAAAAAACAGCATCCCCAACGGCCAGACCCGCCGGTTGGTGTCATCCCCCTTGGCATCGGTGTAATCGATATTGATCAGATGCCGTTCACGGATGGCACGCCGCAAATCGGGCATCGAAATCGCAATCGGGGCCTGTGCGATTTCGGCAATCGCAATCGGCACCCCGCCAATAAGACCCCGCATTTTTTCCGGCAAGACCGCCTCGATCTTGGTCAGGGCATCGCCCGCGGCCCGCGCCATCTGCGGATCGGTCCAGCTTTGCACCATGCGTGCGGCAACCACCAGTGCCTCGATCTCGTCGGCATCAAACATCAATGGCGGCAGGTCATAACCATCGCGCAGGATATAGCCCACCCCCGCCTCGCCTTCGACCGGAACACCGGACGCGGCAAGATCGCGAATATCGCGGTAAATCGTGCGTTCGGAAACTTCCAGTTCCTCGGCAAGTTCGCGCGCCCGGCACAGTTTGCGACGGCGCAAAATCTGTACAAGACGGAAAAGTCGGTCGGCCCTTCTCATGTTCGCTCCTTTCTCAGCATGACCGAGAAATTATCATAACGCTCCTGACAGGCTCCTGTCAGGAGGCATGTGCAAACATGACAATTATCGGGAACAGGGTTTCAACATTCGTCAGGAGAAAACCAATGAAAGTCACCAGCGCCTTTCCGATTATCGTCACCGAAAAACTGACAGAAAGCAGGACTTTTTACGAAGAACTCGGCTTTGTCGCCGTCTTTGCCGGGGACTGGTATATCCACCTTGTCTGGCCAGAATGCATGGAAGTCCAAATCGGCCTGATGCAGCCCGACCATCCGACACAGCCGCCGCTATTCCATGGCCGCACCATGGGCGACGGCAGCATCTTTGGCATCAGCGTCGAGGACGCCAAAACTGCCGCCGATGAGCTCCGCGCCAAGGGTTTCGAATTTGCGCTCGAACTGCGCGACGAACCATGGGGCCAGCGTCATTTCACCCTGCTTGACCCCAATGGGGTAAGGATCGATATCGCCAGTCAGGACGCCGAAATGAGTGATGAATATGCCAAGGATTTCCTGATGCCGGTCGAAGGCATACCGGCCTGATCCCTTCGCGTCACCAATGTTCGCGCTCTACATCACCTGATTGCGGAACCAAACACATGATCCCTGACCACATCTCGTCCCCAATGTCATATTTTGAAAAAACCAACACCTTCCATGTCATTCCCCTTGCCCCGCTGGGGGTGTCATGAGGAAAAAGGTATTTCTGCCAACCCTGATGTTCTTTTTGCTGCCGGGGTTCAATACCCCGGCACAGTCAACCGAACCAGGGCACCCAATGAACACCGATGAAAAACAGGTTCTTGATACCGTTCTGTCGATGACACGCGCATTTGAAAACCGCGATATCGAAGGCGTTCTGGCGCATTATGACCATGATGCTGTTATTGCCTTCACACCGGGTACTGCCACAAGCGGTGCCATGGAAATCCGTGATCAGTTCATTCAGTTCTTTGACATCAACCCGGCATTTGATTATGGCGGGCACAAGGTATTCGTCACCGATGATACAGCCCTTCACATTGCACCATGGACGATGCAGGGAACGGCATCGGACGGAACGCAAATCAATGATAACGGCCTTTCGGTTTCTGTTCTGAAACGAACGAACGGCAATGTATGGCGGATCATTTTGGATGATCCCTATGGCGGGTTACTGGCACAGTAACCCCGGATTTTTGCGGGATGGCGTAACCAACCACGTCATCCCGTGCTTTTGACAAAGGCATCAATCGCGTTGATCGCTTCGGCAATATTGCCTTCCTGTGTGTGACCGGACTTCTTGCGCGCGTCGAAATCATGATCACCATCGGAGACCCAGTGAAGGGATACCGTATCGGCCAGACCATAACCCGCCACCTCGTCCGGACTGCCAAACGGGTCGCGCGTGCCGTGACAAATCAGGGTAGGTGTTTTCATCGTCTGTAAATGCGCAGTCCGCAGGTTTTCAGGCTCCCCCGGTGGATGAAACGGATAACCAAGGCAGACGACACCACGCACGCCAAGGTCATCTGCGACCATACTGGCGACCCGCCCGCCCATTGATTTGCCACCAATCACAAGTTTTTCGGGCGTACCAAGCTGTGCCACAACCTGCCCAAATGTCTCGATCAGAACCGGGGCCCGATCCGGTCCGCGCTTTTTTCCATCCACCCGGCGTTTCGACATATAGGGAAATTCAAACCGCGCCACGCGATAGCCACATGCCGCCAGACCGGCCGCCATTTCATTCATGAACGGGCTATCCATTGCCGCCCCCGCCCCATGCTCCAGCAAAATGGTCTGCTTGGCATCATCAGGACCGTCAAAGATAAAATCGATGGTCATGGCAATCGGGTATCCCTGTTCCTGTGGCGATCAAAAACATAAGCCACCGCGATTGATCGGGCCAAGTCCCAATCCCCTGCCTGCCCGCTGTTTCCCCGCTATTCATCCGAAAAACTCGCCATATCAGGATGTTTCGGTTTATCATGATCTTCCCCAAAGCAGTGCGCCAGACTCAAACGGCGTCACCTTCCGCCCCGATCCGATACCTTGCCCCAATCAGGTGCCCCATGCCC